>QHWJ01000245.1 GCA_003222535.1 Acidobacteriota bacterium
TCTATGACCCGGCGGCCAACAGCTGGACCACCCTCGCCCCGATGCCCACCGATCGTCGCGGGGCGGTGGGAGCGGTCATCGATGGACTGTTCTACGTCGTTGGAGGAGCGCATGGCAACGGCGCAGCCGTGGGCACCGTTGAAGTGTACGACCCTGCGGCCAACAGCTGGTCCTCGAGAGCGAACATGCCGACCTTTCGAAGGGAGGCCGCCGGCGGAGCGATAAGCGGGCACCTGTATGTGGTCGGCGGATATACGTCGATGACCGTGACCACTAACGAAAGTTACGACGCCGGAAACGACGCCTGGACCGAGCTCGCGGCGGCGTTGACGCCCAGGTACGGGGCAGTGGCGGCGGTCATCAACTCGAAATTGTATGTGGTCGACGGCTATTTGCAGAATGCCAGCGCGACCGGCGCGAACGAAGTGTACACGGCGGGTATCGCCGGTCCTCCAGGACCCCGAGGAACAATCGGCGCGCAGGGCGCGACGGGCGCTCAGGGTCTGACGGGCGCAACCGGCGCGACAGGTGCTCAAGGAGCGGAGGGTCTGATCGGTCCGCCGGGCGCGCAGGGTCCAATGGGCGCGACCGGATCTCAGGGCGTCGCGGGTCCGATGGGTGCGATCGGTGCGGCTGGTGCGACCGGTGCTCAAGGACCGCAGGGTCTGATCGGTCCGGCCGGCGCGACGGGTGCTCAGGGTGAAGCCGGTCCCACAGGTGCCCAAGGACCTCCAGGCCCGATCGGTCCGACAGGTGAGCAGGGCTCGACGGGCGCGACCGGCGCTCAGGGCGTCGCCGGTCCGATGGGTGCGATCGGTGCGACTGGTGCGACCGGTGCTCAAGGACCGCAGGGTCTGATCGGTTCGGCCGGTGCGCAGGGTTTGACCGGCGCTCCGGGCGCCGCAGGTCTGACGGGTGCGATCGGTGCGACTGGTGCGAGCGGTGCTCAAGGACCGCAGGGTCCGATCGGTTCAACGGGCGTTCCCGGCGCGACGGGCGCGACCGGACCGCAAGGCACGCCGGGACCCGATTGGCCGGTCGGATCGATTCTGCTCCTGACTCCTGAGGCCGTGCCGCCACCTGGCTTCATGTTGATCGGAACCGTCAATCAAACCATCAACGCACCGGGGCCCGGCAACACGAACCTGAGGCTGCGCGTGTATGTGAAGCAGTAGACGGAGGATCGCAGATTTCAGATGCCGTGACGGCACCGGCCAAGCCTGGCAGCGGAGGAAGCAAGACTGCAGAAGCCTGGCTGGTGGTCGTCACTTTCGCCTTTCATCAATCACGCGCAGTATGGCCGCTGCAGCGCGTTTGCTCGCACCGGGGCCGCCGAGCCGCGCCCGCACGTTGGCCAGGCCGATGCGAATGCGCGCGGCTCGCTCGCGATCGGTCAGCATCGACACCGCCTCGCGCGCCACGGCTTCCGGCGTGAACGCGCCCTGAACCAGCTCGGGCACAATCCGTTCGCCGGCGATCAGATTCACCATGCCAATCGTCTCGATCGTCACGAGACGCCGCAGCAGATGATACGACAGCGGCGACATCCGATAGACGATGACCATCGGCGTGTCGTGCAGCGCGGTTTGAACGGTCGCCGTTCCGGAGGCCGTCAAGGCGACGTCCGCCGACGCGAGCACCGTGTCCGTATCGCCTTCGACGATCGCGAGCGCGCCCAGCTTCCGTGTCTGCACGACGTCGAAGAGCCGGCCGTCGAGGTGCGGCGCGCGCGCGACGACGAACTGGGCGGCCGGCACGGCGGCACGGATCCGCTCTGCCGCCGCGGCGAGGTCCGGCAGGATGCGCGAGACCTCGTTGGGACGGCTGCCGGGCAGAATAGCGACGGTCGGCGCCGACGCAAGGAGTCCGCGCGCGGAGAGGAACGCATCGCGCCCAGCGGATGGCTTCGCGAGGTCGACGAGCGGATGGCCGACGAACTCGACCGGCACGCCGCCCTCGCGGTAGATCGACTGTTCGAATGGAAAGATGATGAGCACGCGGTCCGCAATCGCGCGGATCGTCTTGAGCCGTCCGGCGCGCCACGCCCAGATCTGCGGGCTGATGTAGTAGATCACCGGCACGCCGAGGCGCTTGATGCGCGGCGCCAGACGGAAATTGAAATCGGGAAAGTCGACGAGCACGAGCGCGTCGGGGCGTTCCTTCTGCGCGGCCGAGACGAGGCGGCGGCGCGCCGCGAACGATCGCGGCAGCTTCGCGATCGCCTCCGTCAGGCCCGTCACCGCGATGTCGCGGTAGTCGTCCACGAGCGTGCCGCCGGCCGCCGCGAACTGCGGGCCGGCGAGGCCGGAGATGCTGATCGTCGGATCGAGGGCCCGCAGCTCACGCGTCAACGCGCCAGCGTAGAGGTCGCCGGACGCCTCGCCGCAAGACAACAGGAGACGAACGCTCAAGAAGCGGGGCGTTTGAACAGCGCGGTGTCGATGGGCGCGTTGATTTTCAAGTCGGTCAGCCGGCGTTCGACGGAAAGGGGCCCGACCTTCCGCACCGCCTGAAACGCGATCTGAATGCCGTCCACGAGGCGATAGTCGGAGAACTGCTCTTCGACGAGCGGCCGACCCGGCGCGTCGGCCGCGAAAGCCTGCCTGGTGATCAGTCCGCTCTCGGAATCGATGTACAGCACCACAGGGTTGAGATCGCGCGCCCACAGCTCGAGCGCGTGCGTGAGGCGACCGTTGGCGTCCTTGACGTCCGGCAGGACGCGCGGCGTGAGGGCGCCGGCCCTGGCCGCGATCAGCAGCGCCACGATGTCGCGGCGCAGGCTCACGCGCGCGTCGCGCGCGACCGACTCGGGCGCGTCGTGCACGCCGCGCTGATCCTTCGACCAGGCCTGCGTGCCGTCGTACCCCTGCGTAACCGCAGGCGTCTCGATCCGGAAGTGATCGGGGTATTCGATGTAGTTGGTCGTGTCGCTCTGCGCGTTGCCGTCCGCGCGGCTGATCAACGTCTGCTTCGCGACGATCGTTTTGATGCCTCGGAGCTTTTCGAGGCCGCCCTTTGCCGCAATCACGCGATCGAGCAACGCCGCCGCCTTCGCGCTCTCCTCCGGCGGCGGATCCTGCGCCGGCCGGCTCGCGAGCGGGGCTTGCCGATAGGCCAGAGCAGGCGTGTGAAAAAAAACGAGTCCGGCCTGCGCGACAACCGCAGCCCCACCACCCGCCCGACCTTCCTCACCCGACCTATCCGACCCACCTGACCTCCCCAACCCACCTGACCTACCCGACCCACCTGACCTACCCAACCCACCCGACCTACCTAACCCACCTGACCTACCCGACCCACCTGACCCATCCGCCGCGCCTGCCTTTATCTGCGCCCGCTTGAAGTTCGCCGACGTGAGATCCAGATCCGCGAGGTCCACCGTCTCGAATGTCTCGAAGCCGAGGCCGCGGAGCTGCGACACGAACGCCGAGGCGTTGCCGACGAGCACCACCGAGAGGCGGTCCGGCCGCAGCAGCTTCCGCGCGACCCGCTGGATGTCGTCGACCGTGACGGCGTTCACGCGCTCGCGGAACGTCTGAAGCTGCCCGAGAGGCAGCCCGTAGAACAGCACGTTGACGACCTGCATCGCAATCGACTCGGGCGTCTCGATCGTCAGCGGGAAGCTGCCCGCCATATACGCCTTCGCACCGTCGAGCTCGCGCTCGCCCACCCGCTCACGCTGCAACCGCCAGAACTCGTCGACGATGAGCTTCAGGACTTCGCCGGTGGCCTCCGATCGCGTATTGGTTGTCGCTTCGAAGTCGCCGGCTTCCTTCAGCGTGTCCATGTTCGCCTGTGCGCCGTAAGTGAGCCCCCGCTCGGTCCGGTAGTCGGGGTGCGTGCGCGGAATGCCCAGGTGGCCCACCCGGACTTCGGTCTGCACCGCGTCCGGCTTGTTGACCACGATCACGCGCCGCGTCGGATCGGGCGGCTCCACGTAGGTCGGAGTCGGCAGGTCGCGCTCGGCCCAGTCCGCGAACACTTTCTTTGCCGCCGCAAACGCTTCCTCGGCGGTGATGTCGCCGACAATCGCGAGGATGGCGTTGTTCGGGACGAAGTAGCGCGCGTGGAACGCGAGCAGATCGTCGCGGGAGATGCCGGCGAGGCTCTGGGGCGAGCCGGTTTCGGGCATGCCGTACGGATGGAAGCCGTAGACCAGGCGATCGAATACCGAGTTGGCGACGTACTCCGGATCTTCGAGGCTGACGCGCAGACCCGACAGCATCTGCTGGCGCTGCCGTTCGATCTCGGGCGGCGCAAAGGCCGGATGCCGCGCCATCTCCGACAGCATGCGCAGCCCGGCGTCGAAGCTGTCCTTCATCACGACCATGTTCACGAAGGTCAGGTCGGTGCCCGCGCCCGCGCCCATCGCCCCGCCGATGAAGTCGACGGCGTCGTTCATGTCCTGAGCGGACCGGGTCGTCGTGCCCTGATCGAGCAGCGACGCCGCCAGGTGTGCCAGCCCGAGCTTGTCCTTTGGATCCGCCGCGGTGCCCGTGCGGATCAGGAGGCGCATCGTGACGGCCGGCTGCTCGTGATGCAGCACCGCCACCACCTGCAGGCCATTGGGCAGCGCCTGGAGATCGTAGGGCGGGAACTTGATGTCGCGCGCCGGCAGCGGCTGTGGCGGCCGCTCGGTCGGCCAGGAGGTCGTCTGGGCCCCGGCGAGGCCACCGACGAAGAGCGAGGACACAGAGAAGAAAACACCACAGAGACACTGAGCCACAGAGATCTTTTGGATCCTCTGTGTCCTTGTGGCTGCGCGGCTGATCACCCTCTGTGTCCTTGTGAAGCCAGGTGTCCTCATTGCGCCGGCCCCTTCCCCGACGGCAGCAGCGTGAGCACGAGCCGGTTTTCCGGCCGGAAGTATGTCCTCGCCACGCGCTGCACGTCGGCGACGGTCATGTTCTGGAAGATGTCGAACTCACCGTCCGCGGTTCTGATGTCGTTGTGGATGACGACCGCATGCGAAAGCTGCCCCGCCTTCTGCTGGTTCGATTCGCGGCTCAGGATATAGTCGCGCGCGAACTGATTCTTGGTGCGCTGCAGCTCGTGCTCGGTGATCGGCTCGGTCTTGAGCCGATCGAGCTCGACGAGGAGCGCGTTGGTCACCTCCTCGGGCGTGTGCCCCGGCTGCACGATGGCAACCGCATAGAACAGGCTGGGGTGCTCGATGAGGTTCGCGTTGCCGAACGCCGCCACCGCCATCTGCTTCTCGTACACCAGCTTCTTGTAGATGCGCGACGTCTGGCCGTCCGAGAGCACTTTCGCCGCGATGTGCAGCGGATACGAGTCGGGGTTCCCGTCGTTGGTGATGTGATAGGCGACGACCACCGCCGGCAGCGGCCACGGCTCCTGCAGGGTGACGCGCTTCTCTTTCGTCTGCGGCGGCTCCTGCGGGATGTCGCGCGGCACTTCGCGGAGGGCCTTCGGTACGCGGCCCACGTAGTTGTTCACCATTTGCAGCGCCTGGGCCGAATCGAAATCGCCCACGAGCACCAGCGTCGCGTTCGACGGCACGTAGAACGTCCGGTAGAAGTCGCGCACATCGTCGACCGACGCGGCCTCGAGATCCTGCAGGATGCCGATCGTCGCGTGCTTGTACGGATGCACGGTGAACGCCTGGTCGTAGATGATCTCGTTCAGCCGTCCGTACGGCTGGTTGTCCACGCGCATGCGCCGTTCCTCTTTCACGACCTCGCGCTCGTTGGTGAACGTGTCCTTGTCGATGGTCAGCGTCGCCATCCGATCCGCTTCGAGCCACAGGACGAGGGGCAGGTACTGCGCCGGCACCGTTTCCCAGAACACCGTCTCGTCGTCGGTCGTGTAGGCGTTGCTCTGGCCGCCGACCGACGCCAGCATCGATGTGTGCGCTTCGGGCTGGACGTTCTTGGAGCCCTTGAACATCAGGTGCTCGAAGAGATGCGCGAACCCGGTGCGGCCCGGCTTCTCGTTCTTCGACCGGACGTGATACACGACCTGCAGGTGCACGATCGGCGTCGAGTGGTCCTCCGACAGCACTACCGTGAGCCCGTTCGGCAGCGTCGTGATTTGGTACTGCAGTTTCGGCGGACGCGAGGCCGCGGACGAAGGCAGGGTCGCGGAGTACGTCACGCCGCCAGCCGCCAGAGCTGCGGCGAGTAGTCGAGGAAGCCTGGTGATCCGTCCAGCCATATATAGTCCGATTATCTACTGAGTAAGCGAAACCCCGCGAGCCCCCAGTGCTGCGGCAGGCGATCGAGCGGATCGGCGTCGACACGCTTTTCGTAACCGGCAAACAATTCGATCGCCCCGGCCCGGCCGTTCAGCCGAACCCCTGCCTCGATCAGCCCTCCGGCCTGGGAGCCCCGATGGGCGACGGCCTCGTCGACGGCGAACAGCTGGCCGCTGCCGTGACCGAACACGCCGACGTGGTCGCCGAGCGGTCGGCGAACGAGCAGGTTGAGCTCGCCGAGCCAGGTGTAGTCGACGAACGAATGCTGCACCGCGCGCCCGCCTTCGAGATCGACGTCGACGGACGTCGCGCCGAGCGTCGCTCGATGCAGCAGGCGCCCGCCGAGCTCGTTCCACGCGATGGCCATCCGCTTCGGCCGATCGCTGAGATGCCGCGAGACGTGATGGAACATCCCCACAATCTCGGTGGAGCCGCTGCGCGCCGACGCGAAGGTCTCGAGCGTGTAGTTGCCCTGATTCGGATCGAACGGGCGGTACTCGCTGCCGAGCACCGCCTGGAAATCGACGAGGACTCCCGCCCGTCCGCCCACGTAGTCGACGAGGTCGAAGGATCCGCCGAAGTGCGTGTCCCAGGAGAATCGCTCGTCCGTGATTCCCTGCGGGCCGATCGGCGAGGTCAGCAGCGCGGCCGCCGTCAGATGAAAATCGTAACGGGAGAGGAACTCGGGCGCCGGCGGCACGGGACCGACGATCGGCTGCTGCGCCGCGGCGCGAGCGGCGACGATGAACGCCAGGCAGGCGGCGAGGACCGCCCGCCCGATCAGCGATCCGTCGATGTCTGGCATGCAGCGAGCCTCTCCTCGAGCTCGGCGATTCGGTGCTCGAGCTCTGCCACCCGTTTTTTCAGCGACGGCAGGTGGCGGAACACCACCGACGCCTTTCGCCAGTCGGCGTGCTCGATGGCCGGGTGACCGGTGACGAACGACCCGGCGTCGACCGATTGCAGGACGGCGCTCTTCGCCCCGATGATCGCGCCCTTTCCGACGCGGACGTGGCCGGTGACGCCGGTCTGACCCGCCATCATGACGTCGTCCTCGATGACGGTGCTGCCGGCGATGCCGACCTGCGCGGCGAGCAGCGCGCGGCGGCCGATCGTCACGCCGTGCGCGATGTGCACGAGGTTGTCGATCTTCGCTCCCGCGCTGATGCGCGTCTCGCCGATCGCCGGACGATCGACGGTCGAGTTCGCGCCAATCTCCACGTCGTCCTCGATGACGACGCCGGCATGCTGCGGAATCTTCAGGTGCGAGCCGTCCTTCTGCCGCGCGAAACCGAAGCCGTCGCTGCCGACGACGACGCCGTCGTGCAGCGTGACGCGATCGCCGATGACGACGCGCTCGCGAATGGACGCCTGGGAGTGAATGACGCAGCCCTCGCCGATCCGCGCGCCCGGACCGACCACGACGTTGGGGTAGATGATCGTGCGTGCGCCGACCGCGGCGCCGGAGCCGATCGTGACGAATGGCCCGATCGACACGTCGGCGCCTATCGCCGCGTCGCTCGCCACGGCGCTCAGGCGATCGACGCCCTTCGGAGGCGGCGTGTCATCGGCGAACAGCGAGACGGCCCGCGCGAACGCCGAATACGGATCGTCGGTGTGCAGCACCGCGCAGCGTGGAGGCGCGTCGCCGGGCCTGGTGCGACCGAGGATCACGGCCGACGCGAGCGTCGTCGCGAGCTGCGTGAGGTATCGCGGATTCGCGATGAACGTGAGATCGCCCTCTTGCGCCTGCTGGATGCCCGCCACGCGGACGATCTCCACGTCGCCGTCACCCTCGAGACGGCAGGCCAACCGTTCCGCAATGTCCCTTAGTTTCAACGTTTCAATGCTGTGTTTCGCCGGCGGCGGGATGCGGCGAGTATAGCACGCAGCCTCAGAGGACAGGGACGGCCGTGCGGTCGAAAAACGCGGCGAGGCGCGGCAGGTTCAGCGCGGCGGCGATGGCATCCACGCGCGAGGCGCGTGCATCGCGCGGCAGACCGGCGAGACGACCGAGGTCCGCCAGCGCCGGT
This sequence comes from Acidobacteriota bacterium, assembly GCA_003222535.1. GTDB lineage: Bacteria > Acidobacteriota > Vicinamibacteria > Vicinamibacterales > CAVVIG01 > QHWJ01. The sequence goes on from QHWJ01000245.1 coordinate 8,248, forward strand.
TCGGGGCTGAGGCGCCACGCCGTCCGCACGAGCGCCTGACGCGCGCCGCGCCACGACAAGTAGTGGGCGACCACGCGGAAGGCGACGTAGTAGGCGAGCACGTTCGGTCCCGGAACGATCACGAACACTCCCGATACGGCGAGCAGGACGGCGTCGATAATCAGCCACCGTCCATGATGCCGCGCGGCGCGCCCGAGCAGCCGATCCCGCGCCGCGGCCGCCGTCTCCTCCGAGAGATCGGACGGGTGCACGAGCGCGGCGCCCGTGCACGCACGCAGGGACCAGAGCGTTCGCTGTTCAGCAATCGTTTCGACGATGCCGCGCACCGCCCGGTCGCGAACATGGGCCAGCCGTCCCCCCGCCGGCTCGGCGCGACGCGCCGTACGAACGGTCTCGTGCCATCGCTCGTGAAAGCGGTGGCGGCACTGCTGCCAGAACCCCTTCGCCGGCGGCAGGGGACCGTCGGGTCCGCCGTCGTCGCGTTGCTCGGTGTACAGCTCGAAGCGCGATGCCCCCACGGGCACGAGGTAAACGACCACTTCATCCAATTGGTTTCTTGACCTTCTGTACGGGCCGCGCGCCTTCGAGCCTGAGCACCGGCCTGCCGGCCCGTTGCCACGCGCCGATGATCACGCCGGCGGTCGCCGCGATCGAATCGGCCAGACGCCGCTCGAGCACCGGACGCACCCGCACGAAGAACTTCTCGTAGTAATCGCCGTCGTAGACGTCCTTGCCGGCGATCGCTTCGCCGTCGGCCTTCAGAATCGCATCGACGAGATGGTAGCTCGCGAGCAAGGCGTCGAACGCGGCGTCCCGAGCGTTGCGGATCGGCGCCGGCGGCGCGGGGTTCACGGTCAGCGTGGACTGGAACCTCTCGAAGAGATCCCGTTCGAAGCGCGCATGGACGCCCACGTTGCCCGTGAGCTGACCGTCGTAGTTGTTCGAGGCGTGGAAGGGCTGGTGCGCATCCTGAATGTAGTGTGATGCGACCGCGGCAAACAGGACGACGTCGGTCGGTGCGTACTGTCCCTCGCGCGTGAAGCCTTCGAAGGCGCGGCGGAGATTCCCGAACTCCTCGGCCTCGCGCCACGGAAGCCTTCCGATGCGCGCCAGCATCCCCTGTCCGAACTTTTCGAGCGCGGCGCCGTGCTCGCGCGGCAGGCCGGCGAACGGATACGGTCCCAGCTCCTTCATCCCGAAGTTGACGAAGTGATTCGGATCGTCTTCCCAGCCGGCGTTGCGCCACAGATCAGGGTCGACCGCGCGGGCCACGATCTCGTCGCGGTAGCGATCGAAAAACGGCTTCAGCTCCGACGGCAGCAGATCGATTGCGCGGCCCATGATGTACCGGTGCGCGGCGAATCCCCACGCGGACGCCGACGAGGGCACGAGCGACGCCACCAGCAGCGCGATGGCTGCGATGGAGCCTTTTCGCATGCTGGTATATTAGCGCGCGCCCAGGTAGGGGCCGCGCGCTTGAAGCATGGATAATGTTACTCACACGTTGTTCGCGGCGACGCTTGCGCGTACGCCGCTGTCACGGGCGGGCCGCGGCACCACCGCCGCCCTTATCCTCGCCTCGAACGCGCCCGACATCGACATCGTCGCCACTGCCGGCGGCGCCGTGAACTACCTGAGCTGGCATCGCGGCCTGAGTCACGGTCCCCTCGGCGTCGTCGGTCTCGGCGTCGTGACGGCCGGGCTGGTGTGGACCGGGCGACTCATCTACGACCAGCGTCGCGCGAGACAGGCTGCCATTCCCACCGGTCGGATGGGGACGACCGCTCCGACGCTTGAACCAGCCGCGTCATTCGGGATGCTCGTCGCGGTGTCGATCCTCGGCGTGCTGCTGCACGTGCTGATGGATTTGCCGACGTCGTACGGCACCCGGGTCCTGAGCCCATTTGATTGGCACTGGTTCGCCGTGGACTGGATGCCGATCGTCGACGTCTACCTGTTGACTGTGCTGGTGATCGGCGTGCTGGGCCGGCCATCGCCCGCACAGCGACGTGTAAAGGCGGCGGTCGTGATGGCGCTGATGGCGGCGAACTACGGTGTGCGCGCGGCCTCGCATCAACAGGCGCTGGACCTCGCGCCGCGGTTGTTCGGCCCGACACTGCCGCAGCCGTGCGACACGCCGGCGCCAGACCAACGCCTGATCGAATCGTGGCCGCGACAAACGGCCCCATCCAACCCCGGCGCAGGGAAGCGGTGTCTCGTCGAGATTGCCGCCATGCCGTCGTTCACATCGCCGTTCAGTTGGCGGATCATCGCTCAAATGTCGAATGCATACGAGATCCACGATATCGATCTCCTTGATCGGCGATTCCGTCATCCCGAAGGCGAATCCGACGTCCCGTGGCGGCTGACGCTGCGGTACCCGAACGTCTGGACGTCAGCGGTCGAGAAGGCGGCCGGAACGCGCGTGGGGCAGGTGTTCCTGGGGTTCTCGCGCTTCCCGGCCGCGCGATCCGTCGTCGACGGGAAGGGGATCACAACCGTGCGATGGAGTGACATGCGCTTCGCCGGGGGCCCGCTTGGCCTTGACCAACAACCGGCGCGACGCGTCGCTCCCTTCACTGCGATCGTGCGAATCGGGGCAGACGCCAGGATTCTGGAAGAATCGCTGGGCCGGTAGGGGCAGGTCGAGCAGGTGGGGAGGTAGGGCTGGTAGGGCTGGTAGGTGGGCCGGGAGCAGGTAGAAGACAGGGGATGCGTCCGCTACTCGGAGCTCACATGTCGGTTGCCGGTGGACTGCCGCGCGCTGTCGAGCGTGCTGTGGTTCATCGTTGCGACGCCTTTCAAATCTTCGCGAAGAACGCGAGCCAATGGCGCCGGCCGCTGCTGCCGCCAAGCGAAATCCGCGAGTTTCGCGCCGCGATCAGAAGAACAGGCATCGGACCGGTCGTCTCACACGCCAGTTATCTGATCAACCTCGCGACGACGATTCCGGGATTGCGCGGGCGATCGATGGAGGCAATGGGCGACGAGCTCGATCGCGCGGAGGCACTCGGGTTGCTCGGCGTGGTGCTGCATCCGGGCTGCTACACGGTCGGCAGCGAAGCGGAAGGACTCGAGTTGATCGCGAAAGGGCTGCTCGAGCTGCTGCAGGCTCGCGGCCGCGGCAAGACGATGATCCTGCTGGAGCACACGGCCGGTCAGGGCACCGCGCTCGGCGCGACGTTCGAGCAGCTCGCGGTGATCATCGCCAAGATGAACAACCATCGCCGCGTCGGCGTCTGCCTGGACACTTGTCACCTGATCGCGTCCGGCTATGACATCTGTTCGCCCGAAGGTTACACGTCGACGTTCAAACAGTTCGGCCGTTTGGTGGGATTCGATCGCCTGAAGGTGTTTCACCTGAACGACTCGAAGAAACCGCTCGGCAGCCGCGTCGATCGCCACGAGCATATCGGGCAGGGCTGCCTCGGTCTCGACCCTTTCCGCCGAATCGTCAATGACCACCGTTTTGGTGGGCTGCCGATGTTGCTGGAAACACCCAAAGAAGAGCGCCGCTCGCCACGGTTGATCGAAGTCGATCCCCTCGATGAGAGGAATTTGGAGACGCTTCGCGGACTGATCGATGGAGCGGATGGGTCAAGCAGGTCGGGTAGGCGTGGGTCAGGTTGGTGGCGTGGGTCAGGTGGGTCAGGTAGGTCGGGTAGGTCGGATAGGTCAGGTGGGTCGGGCAGGTAATGAGGCGGGTAAGGCGGGTCGGTAGAGCCACTGTTTCCCCTTGCCTACGTACGCTGGTGAGCCAAACGTTCGCGTACCACCCGACGACAACCTGACCCCGGTCTGGGTGAGTAGCAACGAATATCGTCCCCAGGGACCGGCCCAGCGGAGAACGCATTAAGCCAATGCGCGCGAAAATGATCCGTCCCAACCGACCTACCTGACCGACCCGACCGACCTGACCTACGCGACCTGCCCGCCCTACCTGACCTGCCCGCCCTACCGGACCCACGCGACCTACCCGACCTACTCGCCCTGCCTGACCTACCCGACTCACCCGCCCTCCCGGACCCACGCGACCTACCCGCCCTACCTGACCTACCCGACTCACCCGCCCTACCTCACCCACGCGACCTACCCGCCCTACGTGACCTACCCGCCCTACCTGACCTACCCGACCCACCTGCCCTGCCTGACCTACCGGCCCTGCCTGCCCTCTCCAAACACTTCCGCCTCGAATCTCCAAATCAACGCGCCGTGTTTCCACGCGTCGCGTGGCAGGCCGGCTTTGTGGCAGGTGTGGGCGAGGAACGCCTGGGCATCCCAGCTCCACTCGGTCGCCACCTGCGGCAGAAGGAGGCCGCGCTGCCGGCCGCTTTCGACGACCAGTCCGTGCCGGCCCACCTCAATGTCCTGCGGCCCCGCAATTGGCTCGAGGGGCCCGAGCAGCGAGATCTCGATGTCGATCTCTCCGAGCTCGGATGGCGCGATTCGGGGAAACCGGGGATCGCTGCTGCAGGCGGCCACGGCGCAGCGGGCGACGACGCTGCCCAGCGGCTCGGTCGGCTCGATGTGCCCGATGCAGCCGCGCAAGTCGCCGTGATTGTGCAGCGTCACGAAGGCGCCGACGAGCCGATCGAGCACGGCAGACTTCACGGGAACGTGCGCCGGCACGACACCGACGTGCGCGGAGATGGCTTCGCGCGCGAGCCGCAACAGGAGCGCGCGATCGGGCTCAGAGGTCATCTGCCGGGACCTAGGAAAGGGTTTTCTTCGCGTCTTCGTGTTTTCGTGGTCGCATTTGTTCTCGAGTCATGGTGAAAACGTCCCGAGCGCCGCCGCGAGGTAGCCGACCACCGCGGACTTGTCTCCGGAGACGTCACCGGAGTCCGCGTACTCGAGAACCACGGCGTCGCGCGCGCCGCCAAGCCGCGCGGCGCGCATCACGGCGACCATCGGACCGCCCCCGCAGGCGTGATCCGGTCGGACGTCCAGCGCCGCCTGCAGGCCATCGGGATCGAACCGGGACACGCAGTCGATTACGACGCCATCGAGCCCGGATGCGATCGCGGCATCGTGATAGTGGGATAAATCGGTGCTGGCGACGAGCAGAGCCTTCCGGCCGCGCAGCGCCACGGCGAGCGTGTCGCCCAGCGCGCTGGCGGTCGCGGCGGTCTGATATCCCATCACCAGCGGCACGATCGGCAGGCCGGGCGCGAGATGCGCCAGAAACGGCAACTGCATTTCGAGTGAGTGCTCACGCACGTGCGCCTGTCGATGCTCGCGGACAAGTCCCGGCATCGGCGTCGCGGCGACGATCGCGCGGGCACAATCGGCATCGATCGGCGCGACGCCAAATGGCGTGTCGAATCCGCCGGACGGGTAGACGGACACGCCCTCGAAACCGACAAAATGCGACGGACCCACGAGCACGGCGACATCGAACGCGCGATCGCGCAGCAACCGATAGGCATGCGCGGCGACTGGGCCCGAATACATCAGCCCGGCGTGCGGCGCGATGAGCGCCACCAGCTCCCCCGGGGCCTTCCGATCGGCGCGATCCGCGCTGGCCAGATGCCGATCGACGGCGGTCGCGAGCGCATCCGCCGAGCTCGGGTACCAGCTCCCCGCAACGGCTGCCTTTCTGACGTTGCCCGTCATGGCCATCAGCCATCCGTTTTCGCATGTTAGCATCTGCCATGCCCAGCCGATTCACGCGTGATGAGGTCGCGGCCATTGCCGTGCTCGCGAGCCTCGAGCTCGACGCTTCCGAGATCGAGCTCTTCGCGCGCCAGCTCGGCGACATCCTCGCCTACGCGGATCAGGTCCGGCAGATCGACACGACCGGCGTGCCGCCGACAGCGAGCGTCGTCGCTCGACTCGCCGCCGACCGCCCGGACGAGGTCCGTCCCTCGCTCGATCGCGACGATGCGCTGGCGAACGCACCCGACGGCGCGCTCGACGCGGGTTTCTTCAGAGTGCCGCGAGTCATCGGATGACGGCTGAGCCCGACGACTCCATCGCCGTTGTGGCTACCGTCCGTGACGTCCGCGACCTGGTGCGTTCCCGCGCGAGGTCCGCGGTGGAGGTGTGCCGCGATGCTTTGTCGCGGATCGCGGCGGTCGATCCGCATCTGCACGCTTTCAATACCGTCGTCGCCGACCGCGCGCTGGCACGCGCGGAGTCCATCGATCGCGATCCCGATCGCTGGCGCGATGCGCCGTTGGCCGGCGTCCCGGTGGCTCTGAAGGACAACCTCTGCACGCGGGACGTGCGCACGACCGCTTCGTCGCGCATGCTCGAATCGTTCGTGCCGCCGTACGACGCCACCGTCGTGTCGCGCCTCGAGGCCGCAGGCGCGGTCATCGTCGGGAAGACCAACTGCGATGAGTTCGCGATGGGCTCGTCGAATGAGAATTCCGCGTTCGGTCCCGTACACAATCCGTGGGCGCTGGACCGAACACCGGGAGGGACCAGCGGCGGATCGGCGACCGCGGTCGCGGCGCGACTGACGCCGGTTGCACTGGGATCGGACACCGGTGGCTCGATCCGGCAGCCGGCAGCCATGTGCGGCGTCGTCGGCCTGAAGCCGACATACGGCCGCGTCTCGCGGTACGGCTTGATCGCGCACGCGTCGTCGCTCGATCAGATCGGTCCACTCGGCCGCACCGTCCACGACGTGGCGCTCACGCTCGGCGTACTTGCGGGCCCGGATCCCGCCGACGCGACGAGCGCGCTCGAGCCGGTGCCGGACTATACGGCCGCGCTGACCGGCGACGTGCGGGGCGCGCGAATCGGCGTCCCGCGCGCGCTGGTCGAGCAGGGCGTCGACGCCGAAGTTTCGCGCGCGGTCAACCTGGCGCTCGACGCGCTGAAGTGGCGCGGCGCGACGCTGGTGGACGTCGACCTCCCGCACGCCCGTTATGCGATTCCCGTCTACTATCTGGTCTCGACCGCGGAAGCGAGCTCGAACCTCGCAAGGTACGACGGCGTGCGCTACGGGTTCCGCGCCGGGGCCGGACGTGGCACCGCTAACGGGACGCACGGCACCGCTGAAGCGGTGCCCTACGAGGGGGCACCCTACGGAGCAGCGCCCTGCGACTTGAAGTCGATGTACGCGAAGACCCGAGCGCGCGGGTTCGGCCCGGAGGTCAAGCGGCGGATCATGCTCGGCACATATGTCCTGAGCGCGGGGTACTACGACGCGTACTATCTCAAGGCGCAGCAGGTGCGCACCCTGATTCTACGGGATTACGAGCACGCATTCACGGGCACCGATCCCGTCGACGTCATCGCCATGCCGACGAGCCCCACGGCCGCATTCAGGATCGGCGAACGGGCCGCCGATCCGCTTCAGATGTATCTGGCTGATGTGTTCACGGTCAGCGCCAGCCTCGCCGGGCTGCCGGCCATCAGCGTGCCGTGCGGCTTCACCGCCGATCGTCTGCCCGTCGGCCTGCAATTGACGGGACGACGGTTCGACGAAGCGACGCTGCTGCGCGTCGCCGATGCTTACGAGCGCGACACCGGATGGTCGAAACAGCTGCCGCCGATCCTGAGCCGCTGAAGCCGTCCGACTGGACGGCGCTCAGCGACGAGAAGCTGCTGGGGGTCCGCATGTGCGACCTCGGGCTGTCGATCGAAGGCACCGAGGTCGAGCAGCGGATCGCGCAGCTCAACGCCGAGCTCGACACGCGCGGCCTGACTTTCCGCCCGCACTACTGGCTGTCCGACGAGTGGTTCACCCCGGACGGCGTCCCCGGCATCGCGATTCCCTTCTACCTGGCGCATCCGCGTCTGGCGAAGCTCGAGCTCGCCCAGATGCTGGAGGTCGAAGGCGGCGATCCAAGGTCGTGCCTGCGGATCCTGCGTCATGAAGCCGGGCACGCCATCGACAACGCCTATCACCTGCGACGCCGTCCCACCCGCCGCCGCCTGTTCGGCAACCCGGCGATCGAGTATCCCGAGTACTACACGCCGAAGCCCTACAGCAAGAGCTTCGTGCAGCATCTCGATCATTGGTACGCGCAAAGCCATCCCGACGAGGATTTCGCCGAGACGTTCGCGGTGTGGCTCGACCCGCAGGCCAACTGGGCGACGCGCTACACGGGATGGCCGGCGCAGCGGAAGCTCGAGTACATGGACCGCCTGATGGGCGAGCTGGCGCGCGCGCACCCGCGCGTCAAGTCGAAGCGCCAGATCGATCCGCTGACGCGGCTGAAGAAGACGCTCGGCGAGCACTATCGCAGGAAGCGCGAGCACTACGGGCTCGATCACCCCGACTTCTACGAGAGCGACCTGTGGAACCTGTTTTCCGACGCGCCGCAGTACGCGAAGAACCCGTCGGCCGCGCGATTCGTCCGGCGCATCAGGAAAGAGGTACGCAGCACGGTCGCCAGCTTCACGGACAGCTATCAGTACACGATCGACCAGCTCCTCGAGGGAATCATCGACCGCTGCCGCGACCTGAACCTGCGGCTCACCGAGTCGGAAGAGTCCACCAAGATCGACTTCATGGTGTTTCTCACCGTGCAGACAATGAACTACCTGCACAGCGGACGGCACCGGGTGGCGCTATGAGCGGCAACAAGCTCCGCGTGCTCGCGCTCGTGCACCGGCATCTCGTTCCGCCGGGCGCGGTCGAAGAGGGCACCGACATCACCAACGAGCCGTGGCGTACGGAGTACGACGTCGTCTCGACGCTGGGCGCGATGGGCCATGAAGTGCAGGTCCTGCCCGTCCACGACGACCTCGGCGACATCCGCCGCGCCGGGACCGACTGGAAGCCGCACATCGCCTTCAACCTGCTCGAAGGCTTCGACGACATCGTCATCTTCGATCAGAACGTGGTGTCGCATCTCGAGCTCCTGAAGTTGCCCTATACCGGCTGCAACGCACGCGGCCTGCTCCTGGCGCGCGACAAGTCGCTCTCGAAGAAGCTGCTCGCGTATCACCGCATCCGGGTGCCGGAGTTCGAGGTCTTCCGCGCCGGCCGCGCGATTCGCCGGCCCAAGCGCCTGACGTTCCCGCTCATGGTGAAATCGCTGACGGAGGAAGCCTCGATCGGGATCTCTCAGGCGTCGGTCGTCGACAGCGACGAGAAGCTGAAGGAGCGCGTCGCCTTTGTTCACGAGAGCATCGGGACCGCGGCCATCGTCGAGCAATACATCGAGGGGCGCGAGCTGTACGTGGGCCTCCTCGGCAACCAGATGCTTCAGGCGATGCCGGTCTGGGAGCTGTTCTTCACCAACATGCCGGATGGCGCAAAGCGCATCGCCACCGACCGCGTGAAATGGAGCGTCAAGTATCAGAAGAAATACGGGATCGACAGCGGCCCGGCCATCGAGATGACCGAGGCAAAGGCTGAGGGGATTCAGCACCTGTGCAAGCGCGCGTATCGCGCGCTCGAGTTGAGCGGCTACGCCCGGATCGATCTGCGGCTCGACGAGGCCGGAAACGCCTGGGTGCTCGAGGCGAACCCGAATCCACAAATTGCGCGCGGCGAGGACTTTGCGGCATCCGCCGAGAAGATCGGGCTGAGCTACGAGACCGTCCTGCAGCGGATCATCAATCTCGGCCTTCGCTGGCAGCCGGAGAGTGTCGCTTAAGGAGGGCTAGGCTCTAAAGGCTGAGGGCTGGCGGCGATGAGAGCCTCACGACCGCCCACACGCAAAAGACCAGGAACGCGACTGGCAGCAACGGGACCAGAACTGCAAAGAAAATGGCGACGAACGCGAGCGCCAGGCCCAGGAATGCCGCCGTGAGGGCGAACGGCAGCACGACGAGCGCGACGCCCGTCCTGATCAGCAGACGCAACAGGAAGAACGGCAGGAACAGGAGCGCGAACGGGAGCAGCAGAACGGCAAGGAGAACGCCGAAGACGATCCGGAACGGCAGCGTCAGCAGGAACAGCACGCGCTCTCCTTGTGGATCGCGCGAACCGGTCAGGCGGGCGAATCGCTCGCTGACCTGTGCGCGTTACAGACTACTTACGAGCCGCTCGGTCAACGAGTTCCGGCGACTTGAGCTGGTCGGCCGGACCGCGCGGCGCGCTCGGCGGCAGGTAGGCCATCGGCTGGTGGCTGATCCGTTCGTCCAGGCTCTTGACCACCTTCGCGCGGCCGCCGGCGGTCTTCATCGTCTTCGTGAAGCCGAAGATGACGCAGAAGCCGATGAAGAGTACGAGGACGAACACCGTGCTCGACGCCAGTCCCTGAAGCGCCCCCCAGGCTATCTGCGCGACGTCGGTGTTCACGCCTCGATTCCTTCGGGCGCTGGCGTTGGCTCGAGAACTTCGTAGGACACGAGCCCCCGCTTCACTTCTTCCATCGCCACCCGCTCGGCCTTGTGCGGCAATGGGGGGACATCCTCGTCCAGGCGCGGGCGCGCGCCACGGCGCAACTGCTTGGCGCGCAGCGCGGCAACGTCGACGAACAGGAATCGGCTCTGAATCGGCGGCGCCGGCTCGCTCGCGTAGTCCGACGCGTCAGAATCGTTCAGGGTTTGGATCGTTTCTTTCATGGCGAACCTCGAGCGTAACACGCACACGAGACGGGCGGAAAGGGCGGGAGGGAAGGCTTCCACTCCTCCCTGTCCCGCCATCCTGCCTATCCCGCCTATACTGCCCAACCGGCCTGGGTGTTTACGCGGCGACGTCGATGTTGATCGACCGCGGCTTGGCGTCCTCTCGCAGCGGCAGCCGCACCGTGAGGACGCCGTTTTTGTACTCGGCCGAGACCCGGCTGGGATCGACGGTCGGCGGCAGCGAAAACGAGCGGCTGAACGCGCCATAACGCCGCTCGACATGGTGGAAGTGCCCGTCTTTCACGTCGCTCGCCAGCTTCTTCTCGCCCTTGATGGTGAGCACGCTGTTTTCGACTGTGATGTCGATGTCCTCACGCGCCATCTCTGGTAGCTCAGCCTTCAGCACGAGCTCCTGGTCGGCAACCTGGTAAACATCCACCGGCGGCTCCCAGCGGCTCGGCGCCGTGAGCCCGAAATCGCGAAATGCGTCCCAACGAACAATAGTCATGTTTTCCTCCCTGTTTTCACTTAGTCGGCCGGGGTCGAGCAGGTCGGGCCCGACCTGCCTGGCTACTTCGTCTCTGCGTACTCGGCGTCCATCACCTCGGCGTCTTTCACGTTCGTGGACCGCTCCGGCGCGGACCCCTGGGTTTGTGCCTTGTTGTAGAGACGCTCCGCCATCTCATGCGAGGCGCGCTGGAGATCGTCGGTCGCTTTCCTGATGGCCGCCAGGTCGTCGCCCAGCGCCAACCTGCGGACCTCAGCAATCGCGGCCTCGATCTTCGAGAGCTCGCCGACCGGCACCTTCTCACGATTGTCGGCGACGGTCCTCTCCGTCTGATACGCGAGCGAGTCCGCCGTGTTGCGCGCTTCAATCAGGTCGCGGCGCGCCTGATCTTCCGACGCATGGCTCTGCGCTTCTTTCACCAGCCGATCGACGTCGTCCTTCGCGAGGCCGCTCGATCCGCTGATGGTGATCTTCTGCTGCCGGCCGGTCGCCATGTCCTTCGCCGTCACGTTGACGATGCCGTTGGCGTCGATGTCGAAGGCGACTTCGACCTGCGGCACTCCGCGAGGGGCGGAAGGCAGACCGACCAGCTGGAAGCGGCCGAGGGTGCGGTTGTCGCGCGCCAGCGGACGCTCGCCCTGCAACACGTGCACCTCGACGTTGGTCTGGTTGTCGGTCGCCGTCGAGAAGATCTCGCTCTTCCGCGTCGGGATCGTCGCATTGCGCGAGATCAGCGTCGTCATCACGCCGCCCAGCGTTTCGATGCCGAGCGACAGCGGGGTCACGTCGAGCAGGAGCAGGTCCTTCACCTCACCCGAGAGCACGCCGCCCTGCGCTGCCGCGCCGACCGCGACGACTTCATCGGGGTTCACCCCCTTGTGGAGCTCCTTGCCGAAGAACTCGCGCACCATTTGCTGCACTTTCGGCATGCGCGTCGAGCCGCCGACGAGCACGATCTCGTCGATCGTCTTCGGGTCGATGCCGGCATCCGCCAGCGCCTGCTTCAGCGGCCCCATCGTCCGCTGCAGCAGATCGTCGACGAGCTGTTCGAGCTTGGCCCGCGACAGTTTCACCTGCAGATGCTTCGGCCCGCTCTGGTCCGCCGTGATGAACGGCAGGTTGATTTCGGTCTCCATCGCCGTCGACAACTCGATCTTGGCCTTCTCCGCGCCTTCCTTCAGGCGCTGCAACGCCATGCGGTCCTTCGAGAGGTCGACGCCTTCGGTCCTCTTGAACTCAGCCGCAAGCCACTCGATGATCCGGTCGTCCAGATCGTCGCCGCCCAGATGCGTATCGCCATTGGTCGCCTTCACTTCGACCACGCCCTCGCCCACCTGGAGGACCGAGATGTCGAACGTACCGCCACCGAAGTCGTACACCGCAATCGTCTCGTCCTTTTTCTTGTCGAGCCCGTACGCGAGTGCCGCAGCCGTCGGCTCGTTGATGATGCGCAGCACGTTGAGTCCCGCGATCCGGCCGGCGTCTTTCGTGGCTTGACGCTGGGCATCGTTGAAATACGCCGGCACGGTGATGACGGCGTCCGTGACGGTCTCGCCGAGATAGTCGTCGGCTGCCTGCTTGAGCTTCTGCAGAACCATCGCCGAGATCTCGGGGGGCGAATACTTCTTGCCGCGCGCTTCGACCCAGGCATCGCCGTTTTTGGCGGCTACGACGCTGTACGGCACGCGCGAGCCCTCGCTTTTCACCTCGTCGAACTTGCGCCCCATGAATCGCTTGATCGAAAAGACGGTGCTTTCCGGATTGGTGACCGCCTGTCGTTTCGCGACCTGACCGACGAGCCGCTCGCCGTCTTTGGTGAGAGCAACGACCGAAGGCGTCGTACGCGCACCCTCCTGGTTCACGATGACAGTGGGCTGGCCGCCTTCCATGACCGCCACGACCGAGTTTGTCGTGCCGAGGTCGATTCCAATGACTTTGCCTGACATTTGATGGGGTCCTCGCTTTCCTTGAAGTGGAGCTCAGTATAGAGCTGATATGAGTGTATGTCAAGCATTAAATATGCGTGTATTAAACTAAACTACGTCTCCCGGCTTATCTGCCACCTCAGCACGTAGTTAGGGGGATAGTGGCGGCCGACCGGACGCTGTGCCATCATCGGCCATGCGCTCACGCATCCCGACTGTCGCCTTTCCATCAGAAATCGCGGATTTCGCGGAAGAGGTCCGCCGGATCTTCCTCGAGCTCGGCTGCATCGTCGGCTCGGAGTCGCTCGCCTGGGAATGCTCCCCGACCATCGACGTGTACGAAACGGACGACACGCAGGAAATCGCCGTAGACCTCCCGGGCATCGATCCGACCGGCGTCCGTGTGCTCGGCAAGGGCGACAGCATCCTGATCGCCGGCGAGAAGTCGGCGCGACGCGCGCGCGGCGGATCGAGCTTTCATCTCGTCGAGCGCGGTGACGGCCGGTTCGCGCGGGTCGTGCGCCTGTCGCGTGGGTGCGATACCGCGAAGGCGCGTGCAACGCTCGTCGACGGCGAGTTGCGCGTGTCCATCCCGAAAATCGCGGATCGCCGCGGGCGCGCCATCCCGGTCAGTATCAGCACCATGGCCCACGATGGCTGATGGCTCATGGCTGATGGCTCATGGAATATCGTCGATGGTTTATGCCACGATGCACCATCAGCCATCAGCCATCAGCCATCAGCCATCAGCCATCAGCCATCAGCCATCAGCCATCAGCCATTAGCCATTAGCCATTAGCCATCAGCCATGATCCGTCTTTTGTTCATCGGCGACATCGTCGGCCGGCCCGGACGCGATCTGGTTCGGTACGGTCTGCCGGCGATCGTCGAGCGCCACCAGATCGATCTCGTGATCGCCAACGCCGAGAATTCCGCGGCCGGCTTCGGCATCACGCGGGAAATCGGCGATCACCTGCTCGAGTGGGGCGTCGACGTCATGACGTCCGGCAACCACATCTGGGACAAGAAAGAGGCGCTCGATTACATCGGCGCCGAGCCGCGCCTTCTGCGGCCGGCGAACTACCCCGCGGGTGCGCCTGGCAACGGCAGTTATCTGGCGCGCACGCGCGACGGCCGATCGGTCGGCGTCGTCAACGTGATGGGACGGGTCTTCATGCTGAACATCGACGACCCATTCACGTCCGTCTTGCGCGAGATCGAGACGTTGAAGCAGCGAACCCGCATTGTCTTCGTGGACTTCCACGCCGAAGCGACGTCCGAGAAGATCGCGATGGGCTGGCATCTCGACGGCCGAGTGACGGCGGTTGTCGGCACGCATACGCATGTGCAGACAGCGGACGAACGCATCATGCCGAAGGGGACGGCGTATCTGACCGACGTCGGGATGACCGGCCCCCACGATTCCATCATCGGGGTGGAGATTGAGGCGGCGCTGGGGAGGTTCCTGACGGCGCTGCCGGCAAAGTTCGACACGGCCACCGGCAACCCACGCCTCAATGCGGTGATCATCGAAGCCGATGAAGCCACCGGGCGGGCGACCGGCATCGAGCGCCTGAGCCTGAGCGCGGACGACCTGCACGCACTCGGTGCAACCGCGAATCTGCAATCGGCAATCTGAATTGCTGAGGTCTTCCGTTTGATGTCTGATCTGTTCGATCTTCCGTTTGAGGAAGAAGACGGCGATGGTCGCGAGTCGATACTCGACGGTCGTGTGTCGACCGTGCGCCCACCGGCCACGGAGCCCCGACTGCGGACGAGCGATCCCCGACGACCTGCCGATCCCCGACACACGACGGCTCCAGCGCCGGTCGCGGCGCGGCGCGTCTGGAGCGTCACGGAGCTGACCGTCAGAGTCCGGGATCTCCTCGAGGCGGAATTCTTCGAGGTGTGGGTCGAGGGCGAACTCTCCAACTGCCGCGTCTGGAACACTGGACACCTGTACTTCACGCTCAAGGACGGGTCGTCGTCGATCCGGTCGGTGATTTTCCGATCGGCCCTCCGCTACCTGAAGTTCAAGCCGGCCGACGGGCTGCGCGTCGTCGCCCGCGGACGGGTGTCGGTCTACGAGCCGAAGGGCGAGTATCAGCTCGTGTGCGAGCATCTGGAGCCGCACGGGCTCGGAGCGCTCCAGCTGGCATTCGATCAGTTGAAGAAGCGGCTGCAGGAGGAAGGGCTTTTCGACGCGGCGCGCAAACGGCCGCTGCCGGCGCTGCCCCGCAAGATCGGCATCGTCACGTCGCTGGACGGCGCCGCCATCCGCGACATCATCAAGGTGCTGCGGCGGCGCTACGCGAACGCGCACCTGGTGATCTGTCCTGCCCGGGTGCAGGGCGAAGACGCGGCGCCGGATATCGCGCGCGCGCTCGGCCAGATCGCGCGCGTGCCGGGCGTGGACGTCGTGATCGTGGGCCGCGGCGGCGGAGCGATCGAAGACCTCTGGGCCTTCAACGAGGAGGTCGTCGCGCGCGCCATCGCGCGTGTGCCGCTTCCCGTGATTTCGGCGGTCGGCCACGAAACCGACGTCACCATCGCCGACTTCGTCGCCGATGTGCGCGCGCCGACGCCGTCGGCGGCGGCGGAGCTCGTGGTTTCGGCGAAAGACGAGTTCTGCGGTCGCATCGATCGGCTGCTCGGCCGGCTGGGCGCCGCCGCGCGCGCGCGCGTCCAGGGACTGAGCCGTCGCGTCCACATCATCACCGGTCGGCCGTCGTTCGCCGGATTTCCAGGTCGCGTGGCGATGCGGGGCCGCCACGCGGCGGAGCTGTCCCATGCGCTCGCGCGCGTCATGCGCGCCCGCCTGGCGGCGCGCGAGCGGCGCCGCCAGCAGCTCGAGCGGCAACTGACGATGTTCGATCTGGGGCGGCGGCTCGCGGGGATTCGGACGCGACTCGTGACCGCCGGGGGGCGGCTGAAAGGCGCTGTCATCCTGCGGCAGCATCGCGCGGATGGGCAACTGCGCAGCGCCGCCGGCCGGCTCCACTCGCTCAGTCCGCTCGCCGTGCTGGGCCGCGGGTATGCCGTGTGCTGGAACGAGGACCGGACGCAGGCGTTGCGCGATGCCTCGCAGGCGGGTGCCGGCGATTGCGTGCACGTGACGCTCGCGAAGGGCGAGCTCGACTGCGAAGTACGCTCCAACGATCAAACACAAGGGACACAAAGGGTACAGAGGACACCAAGGCAAGACCCGTAAAGAGTTTCCCTTTGTGTCCTTCGTGTCCTTTGTGTTAACTCAGAAGACGTACATGACTGATACGTCGATCAAAGACTTCGAAGGCGCGATCGCCGAGCTCGAATCGATCGTCAAGAAGCTCGAGGAAGGCGACCTCGCGCTCGAACAGTCGCTGGCGTTGTACGAGCGCGGCGTGCAGCTCTCGCGGTTCTGTCACGCGCGGCTCGAAGAGGCGGAGCGCCGCATCGAGATTCTCAACGAGCGCGGCGAGCTGAAGCCCGCGCCGGCCTCGTTTGCCGCCGAGGATCCCGAACGCGGTTGAATGTGGTGTGACCGCCGAGCCGCTCGCTGACTTCCTGAATCGCGCACGCGTCCGGGTCGACGAGGCCCTCGCACGCATTCTGCCGACGCCGCCGGCGTGCCCCGCCATCGTCAGCGACGCGATGCGTTACAGCGTGTTCGCCGGCGGCAAGCGACTGCGGCCTATCCTTACGCTTGCGGCCGCGGATGCCGTCACGCGCGCAGGACACACGCGCGTAGGAGACACGCGCGTAGGGCACCGCTTCAGCGGTGCCGGTGCCAGTGCCGATGCCGGCGCCGACGCTGGCGCTGATCCCGATCCGCTCCGCCTTGCCCTGCCCGCGGCCTGCGCGATCGAGCTGATTCACACCTACTCGCTGATTCACGACGATCTGCCCGCGATGGACGACGACACGCTGCGACGAGGCCGGCCGACGTTGCACGTGGTCTACGGCGACGGCATCGCGATTCTCGCCGGCGATGGTCTGCACGCAGAAGCCTTCACGCTGCTCGCGACCGCGCCCGCGCTGGACGATCCGGAAACCCTCAGGCGAAAACTGCGCGTGCTCTGGCTGATCGGAAGCGCTGCGGGGCCAGCCGGCATGGTCGGCGGACAGGCGATCGACTTGCAGGCCGCGGGTCAGGCGCCGGGCCACCCGCTGACGCTCGACGCCGACGGCCTGCGCGGCATGCACGCGCGCAAGACCGGCGCGCTGATTCGCGCCTCCGCTGTGAGCGGCGCGATCATGGCTGGCGCGGCCGACGATCTTGTCGCCGCCATGGATGGCTATGCGACCGAGGTCGGCCTTGCGTTTCAAATCGTCGACGACATCCTCGACGTCGAAAGCGATCCGGCCACGCTCGGCAAGAGCACCGGCAAGGACGCTGCGGGGGCGAAGCCGACCTACCCGGCGCTCTTCGGACTCGACCGCTCGCGGGCACTCGCGGCCGACTGCCTTGAACGGGCGCATGCCACGCTCACGGCGGCCGGACTGACCGGCGGCTGGCTCGGCCCGATTGCGGAATGGGTAGTCCGCCGGAAAAGCTGATCGGCCGCGTGAGCCTCCACGGGAGGAGCAAAGCAGTCGACCGGGGCCCCAACGCGCTGCGACCGATTGGCGTGGACACAGGATGCAGCGCCGCTCGAATGCAGATGGACTTGCAGCTTCCGAGAGCCGCCTGAGTTGGCGAAAGGCACACGGCTGGACCTCGTCCTGGTCGATCGCGGCCTCGCGCCGTCGCGCGAGCGCGCCCGCGCGCTGATTCTCGCCGGACAAGTGACCGTCGACGGCCAGGTCGTGTCCAAGGCCGGGGCGCCGGTGGCCGCCCACACGCGTGTCGAGCTGGCCGTGCCGGACCATCCGTACGTCGGCCGCGGCGGCGTCAAGCTCGCGCACGCGCTCGACACGTTCGCGATCGATCCGCGGGGACGCCGCGCGCTGGACGTCGGCGCCTCCACGGGCGGCTTCACCGACGTCCTGCTGCGTCGCGGCGCCGCCAGCGTCATCGCGCTCGACGTCGGCCGCGGACAGCTCGACTGGCGGCTGCGCACCGATTCGCGCGTCCTCGTTCGCGAAGGCGTCAACGCGCGCGCGCTGACGCCGGACGATGTGCCGCATCAGGTGGGCCTCGTGACGATCGACGTCGCGTTCATCTCGCTGCGGCACATTCTGCCGGCGGTGACCGCTCGTCTGAAAGGCTCCGGAATCACCCGACCGCTCTTCCTCGAGCCGGGTGCCGACGTTGTCGCGCTGGTCAAGCCGCAGTTCGAGGCGGGACGCCACGAGGTGGGCAGGCACGGGATCGTCTCCGATCCGGCCGTGCACGCCGCGGTCATCGCCCGCGTCACCGAAGCGGCCGCCGCATGCGGCCTCACGCGCGTCGCCATGACACCGTCGGCCATCACCGGCGCCACCGGTAACCAGGAATTCTTTCTTCATCTAAGGGCCCGCTGAAGAATAAGGTGTGCGTTGCCGTAAGTGCTCATTCCTGAACCTATCCTCGTCCTCGGCGCCGGCGCGATCGGCAGCCTGTACGCGGCGAAGCTGGCAGCCCGCCACCCGGTCACCGTCGTCGCCAGGCCCGGTCACGTCGAGGCGATTCGCCGCCACGGCCTCCGCCTCACGGGGCGCGAGGCACTGACGGCGCGTGTCGATGCCGTCACGCATGTCGACGCGATCGCGGCTGGCACGATCATCCTGCTCACGACGAAGGTGAACGACAGCGAGGCCGCCATCGGCGCGGTGGCGGAGCGGCTTCGCGACGACACCATCATCGTGTGCGTGCAGAACGGGTTGCACAGCGAAGCGATCGCGAGGCGGGCCGCCCGCGGACGCTGTCTCGTGCTTCGCGCAATCACGCAGTTCGGGGCGATTTTCCAGGCGCCCGGCGTCGTCGAGTACATGGTGGCCGGGCACACGCTGATCGAGAAGAGCCCGGCAAGCGCCGCCATTGCCGATCGGTTGAGCGCATGCGGTCTCGACGGACGCGTCTCCGACAACATCACGGTCGAGGTCTGGCGGAAGCTGATTTTCAACTGCGTGATCAACCCGATCACATCGATCACCGGCTCCGACGTGGGCGCGATCGCGGACCCGCGGCTCGACCCCCTGAAGCAGCTCGTCGTCGACGAATGCCTCGAGGTCGCGCGCACCGAAGGCGTCGCGTTCGACGTCGACTTCGTTCGCACAATCGCCGACGTGTTTGGATCCTCCCGGAACATCGCGTCGATGCGTCAGGATCTGATGCGCGGCAAACCGACCGAGATCGACTACATGAACGGCGCGGTCGTCGATCTCGGCCGCCGGTGCGGCATCGAGTGTCCGGTGAACGCCGCGCTGGTGGCGCTCATCAAGGCGATGGCTCAGCTTCGTTGTACGATGTCGCCATGACACGCATCGGGATCGTCGCCAGGTCGCATCTGCGTGAGGCGATGCCGCACCTCGCCGAGATCGAGTCGTGGCTGGAGAATCGCGGCCTCGATCCACTGTTCGAGACCGCGACGGCCGCGCTGATGCCCGCCAGGCCGGCGCGCAAGGTGGTGGACAAACCGGCGCTGGTCGCCCTGGTCGATCTGATGGTCGTGCTCGGAGGCGACGGGACGCTCCTGTCGGTTGCCGATTGCGCGGGCGCCGCGGGCGTGGATGTGCCCATCCTCGGGGTCAACTTCGGCAGCCTCGGATTCCTCACCGAGGCGACGCTCCCCGAGCTGTACCCGTCGCTCGATGCGGCGCTCGGTGGTCGCGCGCGGGTGGAGGAGCGCATGATGCTGCGGGCGACGACGATGCGCGCGGGCGCGGTGTTGCCGGAGCATTTCGCGCTGAACGACGTCGTCATCACGAAAGCGGCGCGCGCGCGGATGACCGACCTGTCCGTGTCGGTCGGCGACGAGTTCGTCACGCGGGTGAAAGCGGACGGCCTGATCGTGGCGACGCCGACGGGATCCACCGCGTACAACCTCGCGGCCGGCGGACCGATCGTCCAGCCGGTCGTCGACGCGATCGTGCTGACGCCGATCGCGCCGCACGTGCTCACCAACCGGCCGATCGTCATTCCGGCTTCGTCTCTCGTGCGCGTGCAGCCGCAGATGAATGAGCGCGACGAGCTGTACGTCACCTTCGACGGCCAGGCGGGCCATCAACTGGAGGCCGGCGACGAAGTCCGCATCTGTTGCGCCGAGCGGCGGGTGCGGCTGCTGCGTCCGTCCACGCGCAGCTACTTCGAATTGCTGCGTCAGAAACTGAAGTGGAACGAGCGCTGAGGTGGCTGCCCGCTTCTGATGTAGTGCGGACCTTGACGTCCGCCAGCCGGGGACCTGGGGACTGGGGACTACCTGACCTACCCGACCCACGCGACCTACCTGCCCTCGCGCAGTCGCTTCTCCCTGAAGTACCGGACTTGATACTTCTGCACGTTGCGGTTGTGTTCGTCCAGCGTACGCGCGAACTCGTGCGAGCCGTCGTTCCGGCTCACGAAGTACAGAAAATCGGCAGCCGCCGGATGCACCGCCGCCGCGAGTGACGAGCGGCCAGGCGACGCGATCGGTCCTGGCGGCAGCCCCGGATATCGGTAGGTGTTGTAGGGCGAGTCGAATGCGAGATCATCGTGCTTCAAGTTGCCGGTGTACGAGCCCGCACGCAGCAGCGCGTAGATGACGGTCGGATCGCACTGCAGGGGGATGCCGATGCGCAGCCGGTTGCTGTACACGGCCGCGACGATCGGCCGCTCGTCCGGCCGCGCGGTTTCCTTCTCCACGATCGACGCGAGCGTCACCGCCTGCCGGATCGTGAGGCTGCGCGCGGCGGCCGCCTGGCGCAGCTCCGGGGTGAACACGTGCTCGAACCTCAGCGCCATCAGACGCACCAGCTTCGCGGCGTCGGTATGGCGCCCCAGCGCGTAGGTCTCGGGGAACAGATAGCCCTCGAGATCCTTTGCCGCCGGATCGAGCTCGCGGATCGGGGCCGGATCCCTGGACGCCTGAACGAACGACGACGCGGGCCCGAGGCTGTGCGACTCGAAGATTTTCGCCATCTCGACGATGGTCAGGCCCTCGGGAAACGTCACGTTGACGACGTACACGTCGCCGCGGGCGATTTTGTCGATCACCTCGAACGGCGTCATCGCGCGGTCGAACCGGTAATCGCCCGCCTGCAGATGACGACCCTGACCGTTCCACCACAGCGCGACGCGGTACACAGCCCGATCGCGGATGACGCCCGCTGCGACAAGCCGATCGCCGATGGACAGGCTGCCAGTGCCTTGCGGGAGCTCGACGAACTGCTCGGCGCCCTGATATCCGCGGTATGGCTCGTTGATGCGCCAGTACATGAACGCCGCCGCGCCCGCGGCGACGAGCAGTAACAGAAACAGAAAACCCAATACTCTTTTCATGTTGTTCAAATCGAACGCCGAACAACGAACGTCGAAAAGGGGCCGTACCCCTTTTTTGGCCATGACGCTCGGCTAAGGCCTTCGCGCTACGTGAGATCGCCTCGCACCCCGCACGATCGTTCTACGTCCCTCGTGCTCTGTCGAGGTAATCCTGCAAAATGATCGCCGCCGCGGCCGCGTCGAGCTTCTGTTTGCGCTTCCGCCAATCGCGCTCGCCGATCGCGAGGCGGCTCTCGGCCTCGCGGCTCGTCAGCCGCTCGTCTTCCGTGGCAATCGTGATCGAGGTGCGGGCCGTCAGCGACGTGATGAATGCGGCGACGCGCGTCGTCTGGCTCGACGGCGTGCCGTCCAACCGCGACGGCATCCCGACGACGACCGTGGCGAGGCCATCGTCCTCGTCAGCGAGCTGAGCGATCCGGCGGGCTACTCGGTCCGCCGCATCGCCGCCGCTCGTCACTGCGATGACCTCGAGCGGCCGTGCCAGCGTGCCCGAGACATCGCTGATCGCGAGGCCCACGCGGCGCGCGCCGACATCGACGGCCAGCACCCGTCCCTTCACCAACTCACCAAGTCGCCAAGTCGCCAAGTCCCCAAGTCCCTGATGGTATAGTTTCCACTGTCCCAACGCCTTGTGAAACGCAGCCTGACCGCGTTGCTCGCCGTTTGCCTCGGTGCCATCGTCGCGTGCGGCACACGCCGCCCGCCGGCAAAATTCCATCAGAAGCTCGTGATCCTCGGCTTCGACGGCATGGATCCGCGCCTCGTCCAGAAATGGATGGACGAGGGCAAGCTGCCGAACATGCGGAAGCTGGCAACGAGCGGCAGCGCTGTGCGCCCGCTGGGCACCACGCACTCGCCGGAGTCGCCGACCGCCTGGGCATCGTTTGCGACCGGTGTGAACGCCGGTAAGCACAACATCTACGACTTCCTGATCCGCGACACGACGTCGTACTTGCCGGATCTCGGCATGGTGTCGCGAGAGCCGCCGCGCTTCGTCTTCAACTTCATTCCGATCTCGAAGCCGAATATCCGATCGATCCGGGGCGGCACGTCGTTCTGGGTCACCGCCGGCGCCGCCGGCGTCCGCTCGAGCATGCTCACGGTGCCGGTGACGTATCCTCCCGAGGAAGTGCCCAACGGCGAGCTGCTGTCCGGCCTTCCCTTGCCGGACATCCGCGGCACGATGGGAACGTTTTACTATTTCGGGACCGATCTCAGCCGCTACGAGGAAGGCAACACGGAGTTTGGCGGCATCCTGAAGCGCCTGGTGTTCGACGGCGACGTCGCGCAGACGGAGCTCGTGGGGCCGCCGAATCCGATCGTGCGCCAGCAACTTCGGGTGCTGCGCGCGAAGACACCGCTCTCCGAGCTGGACAGGATGAAGATCGCCGAGCTCGAGGCGCGCGAGGACGTGCGGCTGCCGGTCACCGTTCACTGGAACCGCGCGGGCAAGTCGGCGACCGTCGACATCGGGGACAGTTCGATCCACCTTTCCGAGCATCAGTGGAGCAAGTGGATCAACCTCGACTTCAACATCAACCTGCTTGTTCGCGTTCACGGCATGGCGCAGCTGTACCTGATCGGCGCGGGTCAGGAACTGCAGCTCTACGCCTCGCCGGTGAACTGGAGGCCCGACAGCCCGCCGGCCCCGATGTCCTCGCCGGCCTCGTTCGCCGGCGACCTCTACGAGCGCCTTGGCCCATTCCGCACGCTCGGCTGGGCGGAAGCCACGTGGCCGCTCAACGAGGACCGCATCGACGAGCGGACGTTCATGGAGGACCTGTTCCGCGCGTTCGACGACCGCGCGCAGGTGATCCTCCATCGGATCGACGCGAAACAGTGGGATCTGCTCGTCGGCGTCATCGAATCGACCGACCGCGTCCAGCACATGATGTGGCGCCTCATCGATCCCGCGCATCCGATGTACGACAAGGCGCTCGCCGCGAAGTTCGGCGACTCGATCGAGCGCGTCTACAGGAAGTGCGACGACTTCACCGGCGAAGTCATGTCGCGCGTGGATCCCGGCACGCCGATTCTGATCGTCTCGGACCACGGCTTCCATTCGTTCCGCCAGTCGGTGAACCTGAACACGTGGCTCGTGCAGGAAGGGTTCATGGCCATCCGGGGTCAGCAGCCCGGCGACAAGAAGCTGCAGGACCTGTTCGGCGGCGGCACGTTCTGGGAGAATGTGGACTGGACGCGCACCAGGGCGTACGCGATGGGGCTCGGACAGATCTACCTGAACCTGAAGGGCCGCGAAGGACACGGCGTCGTGCCGCCCGCCGATTCGAACGCCGTTCAGGACGACCTCGCCGCCAGGCTGCTCACGATGACCGACCCGAAGACCGGTGCGCCGATGGTGACGGCCGTCTACAAGCGCGACGACATCTATAAAGGGCCGTTCCTCCAGAACGCATCCGAGCTTCAAGTCGGTCTGGCCGACGGGTACCGCGTGTCGTGGCAATCCACACTCGGCGGATCGCCTCCGGGAATCGTGTATCCGAACATGAAGAAATGGTCGGGCGACCACGGCGCCTTCGATTACAAGCAGACGCCGGGAACCCTCCTCTCGAACTGGCCGATCGACGGCCCCGCGCGAATCATCGATCTTGCGCCGACGGTATTGAAGTACTTCGGGCTGCCGATACCTTCGGATATAGATGGAAAGCCGTTGTTCTAACGAGGGCGGTCGTAGTGCGGACCTTAAGGTCCGCTGGCAGGCAGGCCTCAAGGCCTGCACTACGGCTGCAGTTGCGGCGGCCCTCTCGGCAGGTCTATCCGCCCAGCAGCCCGACCGCGAGCGCACCGAAGCGCTCGCCCACCGCGCGACGGCCCGCCTGCAGGCGCTGCAGCACGAAGCGGAGCCGGAACGTGCGCGCACGGAGGCGCTCGCGCGGCGCGCGACGGAACGGTTGCAGGCGCTCCAGCGTGAAGCGGATCGTCTCGCGTTGGAGGAGCGTACGCTGCTCGGCGATCTCCGGAAGCTCGAAATCGAGCGGCAGCTGCGAGCCGAACAGCTGAAGCAGGTGGACGCTGACGCCGCGCGAGTCCAGGCCGAGCTCGACGCGACGGCCGCACGCATCGAATCGCTCGCCGCCGCCGAGCGCAGGGAGCAGCCCGAGTTGCGCGCGCGGCTCATTGAGATCTACAAGCTCGGCCAGGCGCGGTACCTGCGCCTCCTGTTGTCGACACCGGATCTGCGGCGCCTCGGTCAGTCGACACGCACCGTGGCCGCGCTTGCCAAGCTCGATCGCGATCGTGTCGACTCGCACGCGCACACGATCGGCGAGCTCGAGGCCACGCGCAAGACGCTCGAACAACGCCGCGGCGAGCTCGAGGCGCTGCGCGCGGCGGCCGAAAAGGCCGACGTGGCGGCCCGGCGCGCGGCGCAGGCCCGCAGCGAGCTGATTCGCGACATCGATCGCCGGCGCGACCTCAACGCCCAGCTTGCCGGCGAGCTGCAGGTGGCGCAGCAGAAGCTGCAGGCGGCCCTTCGCGAGCTGGTCAACGGCGCGCCCGCGGCGGAGACGGCCGCGCTGCCGCTCCGGCCGTTCCGCGGAGACCTCGAGTGGCCGGTGAACGGCGTGGTGAAGCGGCGGTTCGGCCGCGGCGCGGCACCGAACGGCATCGAAATCGCCGCGGTCGAAGGCGCCCAGGCTTTGGCCGTCCACGACGGCGTCGTCGCTTTTGCCGGCACTTTTGCCGGATTCGGAAATCTGGTGATCCTCGACCACGGATCGCAGACGTTCACCTTGTACGGCGATTTGCTGGAAATAACGGTCAAGAAGGGCGCCCGCGCGGAGCACGGCCAACCCGTCGGGACCGTGGGGCCGATCCCGTCGGGCTCCGACGGCCTCTATTTCGAACTGCGCGTCGACGGTCAGCCGGTCGATCCCGTACAATGGTTGCGGAAGCGTTAGAGGCGAAGGTGCGAGTCGCACCTCGTACGGACGTCGTAACTTCACTCTCGAGGTGATATGAGCTCTCGCACTCGACTGATCGTGATGTCCATCTCGGCGCCGGTGATCGCGTTCGCAATCGTCGGAGGGTTCCTCGGCAAGGTGATGGCGCGCGAGGACACGTATCAGCACCTCAAGATCTTCGACGACGTGGTGAGCTTGATTTCGAGCAACTACGTGGAAGAGGCGGACATCGACAAGGTGATGCGCGGAGCGATGCGAGGCCTCGCAGACGGCCTCGATCCGGATAGCGCGTACCTCACCGTCGCCGAAGTGAAGCAGGTGGAAAGCGGCGTGGCGCTGCCGCCCGGAGGCGTGGGGCTCGAGCTGACGCGCCAGTACTATCTGCGCGTCATCGCGGCTCGCGACAACTCACCGGCGGCGAAGGCCGGGCTGCGCACCGGCGACTACATCCGCGCCATCAACGACATTCCGACCCGCGAGATGTCGGTGTGGGAAGGCATTCGTGCCCTGCGCGGCACTCCGGGGACGAAAGTCAGCATGGCCATCATCCGCGGCAACGCCGCCGATCCGCACGTCATCGAGCTGACGCGCGAAAACGAGCCGGCCTCCGTGGTCAACGGCCGGATGGCGGGGGCGGGAATCGGCTACGTCCGCGTGGCGGCGATCGGGTCGGCGACCGCCGGCCAGGTAAAGTCCCAGGTCGCCGAGCTGACCAAAAGCGGTGCCTCGAAGCTGGTGGTCGACGTCCGCCGCGCCGCGAACGGATCGATCGACGACGGTCTCGCGCTGGCGCGGTTGTTCGTGGCCAAAGGCACGCTGACGATCCGGGAAACGAAAGGCGGCCTGCGAGAGCCGATCGCCGCCGGAGCCGGCGACGGATCCATCGCGCTTTCGACGGTGTTGCTCGTGGATACGGGCACGTCCGGCGCCGCGGAGGTTTTCGCGGCGGCGCTCGTCGGCAACCAGCGCGCCGAGTTGATTGGCGAGCACACGATCGGCCGCGCGGCGTCGCAAAAGCTCGTCAGGTTGCCCGACGGCGCAGGCATCTGGCTGTCGACCACGCGCTACCTCACGCCCGCCGGAGCGCCGCTGCACGAAAAGGGGCTCGAGCCCACCGTCCCGGTGGACGATCCGGACATCGAGTTCGGGCAGCCCGCGCCGACGACTGACCCCATCCTCGACAAGGCACTGGAACGACTCGGCGAGAAAAAAGCCGCGTGAATCGGGTAATTGGATACGCGTGAATCGGGTGATTGGATAATCGGGTAATCGTATTGTGCAATTGGCCAATTCAATTACTCGATTACCAAATCATCAGATTACCCGATTCTGTTATACTGATCGTTCTTCTAATGTCAGTTTTTGCCGATGTAGGCGCGTAGCTCAGAGGTTAGAGCGCCTGCTTGACACGCAGGAGGTCGGTGGTTCGAGTCCACCCGTGCCTACCACGCTCTCCGCAATCCCCGAATGAGTCAGGTCACAGTCAGGCTGCCGGATGGCTCGAGTCGCAAGCTGCCAGCCGGCACGCTGGTCAGCGACGTTGCGGAAGAGATCTCTCCGCGCCTCGCCCAGGCCGCGCTCGCCGGCGTCGTGGACGGCAAGCTTGTGGATCTGTCCTACCCGCTCGAACGCGACGCCTCGGTCCGTATCGTGACGGACAAGAGTCCGGAAGCGCTGCGCCTTCACCGTCATAGCGCCGCGCACCTGATGGCCGCCGCCGTCACGAGCCTGTTTCCCGGCACACAGTGCGGCATCGGGCCGGCCACCGACGAGGGCTTCTTCTACGACTTCGTCGTCGAGCGCCCGTTCAAGCCCGAGGACCTGGAGGCGATCGAGCAGAAGATGAAGGAGCTCGCCTCGCAGGATCTGGTCTACGAGCGACAGATGTGGCCGCGCGACGAGGCGAAGGCGTTCTTCGCCGAGCGCGGCGAGCCGCTCAAGGTGCAGCTGATCGACGAGAAGACCGAAGGGGAGACGGAAGTCTCCTGCTACACCATCAAGGACAAGGAGACGTTCATCGACTTCTGCGTCGGTCCGCACGTGCCGACCACCGGCAAGCTGAAGGCGTTCAAGGTGCTCACCGCGTCGAGCGCATACTGGAAGGGCGACGCGCGCAATCAGCCGATGCAGCGCGTCTACGGCACCGCGTTCCTGTCCGACAAGGATCTGAAGGCGCACCTCACCCAGATCGAGGAAGCGAAGAAGCGCGACCACCGTAAGCTGGGGCGCGAGCTCGGCCTGTTCACGTTTCATCAATGGGCGCCCGGCGCGGCGTTCTGGATGGACAAGGGAACCGCGCTCTACAACACGCTCGCAAACTACATGCGCGAGGTGCTCTTTCCCGCCGGCTATGTCGAGGTGAAAACGCCCCTCATCTACAACAAGGCGTTGTGGGAACGGTCCGGGCACTGGAGTTTCTACCGGCCGAACATGTTCCTCGTCGAGTCGGAAGGCGAGATCATGAGCCTGAAGCCGATGAACTGCCCGGGGCACTTCCTGCTGTACGCCAGCGACGTGCGCAGCTATCGCGAGCTGCCGATCCGGTTTCACGAGCAGACGCCGCTGCACCGCAACGAAGCGTCCGGCGTGCTCTCCGGCCTGACGCGTGTCCGGCAGTTCTCGCAGGACGATGCACACTGCTTCGTCACGCAGGATCAGATCGGCGAGGAAGTGGAACGGTTGATTCGCCTCGTGCAGCGCGTCTACGGCGACTTCGGCCTGCCGTACACGGCGAAGCTCTCGACCCGGCCCGACGAGTTCCTCGGCGAGGTGGCCACGTGGGACCACGCCGAAGCGCAGCTCAAGGCGGCGCTCGACCGCTCCGGGATGGCCTACGATCTCAACGAGAAAGACGGTGCGTTCTACGGACCGAAGATCGACTTCGACGTCACCGACGCGATCGGCCGGAAGTGGCAGTGCGCGACGATTCAGCTCGATTACATGCAGCCGGAGAATTTCGACCTGAAATACATCGGCGCCGACAACACCGAGCACCGGCCCGTGGTCATCCACCGGGCCATCATCGGCAGCTTCGAGCGCTTCATCGCGATCCTGATCGAGCATTACGCCGGGGCGTTCCCGCTCTGGCTGGCGCCCGTCCAGGCCGTCGTGCTGCCGATCGCCGATCGGCACCTGCCGTACGCCGGGGCGGTTCGGGACCAGCTCGAGGGGGCCGGACTGCGGGCGGACCTGGACCGGCGGCAGGAAAAGATCGGATATAAGATCCGCGAAGCCCAGCTGCACAAAGTGCCCTTCATGCTGGTGGTGGGCGACCGCGAGGCGGAAACGCGCACCGTCTCGGTGCGTGAACGATCCGGCGGCGACAAAGGGGCGAGCTCGATCGACGCCTTCATCGCGTCGGCCCGCGACGAAATCGCGCGCAAGGGAAAGCGCTCAGACGGCGCCTCGGAGCTCCCGGCGGCCAGCTGAGCGCACAGGGTAACCACGTAAGGAGGCCTTATCGCTTTCGACAGAAGTCCACGCCGCGACGACCGCACCAGAGTGAACGAACGCATCCGGGTCCGCGAAATCCGGGTGATCGACGACACCGGCTCGCAGCTCGGCATCATGCCGCCGCCACAGGCCCTCGCGATCGCCAAGCAGAAGGGGCTCGACCTGGTCGAGATCTCGCCGACGGCCGTGCCGCCGGTCTGCCGCATCATGGATTTCGGGAAGTACCAATACCAGGAGCAGAAGCGCGCGCGCGAGGCCCGCAAGCACCAGAAGGTGATCGAGGTCAAGGAGATCAAATTCCGCCCGAAAGTCGACGAGCACGACTACCAGTTCAAGAAGAAGCACATCGAGCGCTTCCTCGAAGACGGCGACAAGGTCAAGGCGACGATCTTCTTCCGCGGCCGCGAGATGGCGCATCCCGAGATCGGGCGGCGCATTCTCGAGCGTCTGATCCAGGAGCTGACCGACGTGGCCATGCCCGAAACGACGCCGCGGATGGAGGGCAACCAGATGCACACCATCCTCACGCGCCGGCCGCAGAGCGGCGGCGGCAAAGCCAAGGCCGCCGCGGCAACGGCAACGAGATAGAGCGACCGCGGAGGATGCGGAACGGATGAACTCGCTTCATTCGCCGCGACCTTGGCTTTAGAAGATGTCCAGGAGCGCTCATGTTCAACGTGAGAGGCAGATGGCGAAAAAGATCAAGCTGAAGACACACCGCGGCGCAGCCAAGCGCTTCAAGCGGACCAAGAACGGGAAGTTTCTGCGGGGCAAGGCGTTCAAGCAGCACATCCTGAACAGCAAGACCCGGAAGCGGAAGCGCCGTCTCCGCGGCACGGCCCTCGTCGCGCATGTGGATACGCCGAAGCTCGCGCGCATGCTACCTTACAAATAGGGACTGGGGACTGGGGACTGGAGGCTAGGGGCCTCGCCAGGGGCCGGCCAACGTAGTGCGTGGTGTCCGGCTCCGGCCGGACCGTGGAGACAGACAGATGCCGCGTGTAAAAAGAGGAACCGTCCGGCGCGCCAAACGGAAGAAGCTGCTTGGCCTGGCGAAGGGCTATTACGCCAACAAGAGCAAATTGTACCGCGCCGCGAAAGAGTCGGTCGACACCGCGTTGAAGTATGCGTTCGTCGGCCGGCGCCGCAAGAAACGCGATTTCCGGCGGCTCTGGGTCGTCAGGATCAACGCCGCCGCCCGCGAGCACGGCCTCACCTACGGGCAGTTGATCAACGGCCTGAAGAACGCCGGCGTCACGCTCGATCGGAAGAGCCTTTCGGAGCTGGCCGTGTCGAGCCCGGCCGCGTTTGCGACGCTGGCCAGCCAGGCGAAAGGCGCCGCCAGGATCGCCGTCAAGTCGGCCAAGAACGCCGCAAAGACCGCTGCTCGAGCATAGGCACGCGGGGACTTGGGACTGGGGACTAGGGGACTAAGGGCTCGCGGCGGGAATCGAGTTCCCGAGTCCCCAGGTCCCCAAGCCCCCAAGTTCCCAGCACCCTTCCTGCGATGTCCGACCTCCTCCCAAGCTCCGAATCCGTCGCCGCGCTCGTGGCGCAGTTCGAGACCGAGCTCGCGGCGGCGACGTCTGCCCGCGACGCGCAGTCGGTCCGCGACCGGTACCTCGGCCGGAAGAGCAGCGTGGTCTCGTCATGGATGCAGATGATCAGCGCGGCTCCGCCCGACCAGAAGAAAAGCATCGGCCGCTTCGCCAACGATCTGAAGCAAGCCATCGAGGCCCGCTGGGCGCAGCACGCGGAACCCGCGCGGTACGCCGCGCCGGCCGGCGGTATCGACATCACGCTGCCGGGGCGGCGGCCGGCCCTCGGCCACCGGCACCCATTGACGATTGTTCGCGATGACCTGGAAGCGACTTTCACCCGCATGGGGTTCACTGTCGTCGAAGGACCCGAGGCCGAAGACGACTGGCACTGCTTCGACGCGCTGAATATGCCGCCCGAGCATCCCGCGCGCGACATGCAGGACACGCTGTACCTCGCGACGCCGATCAAAGGCGAATCCGGCCGCGTGGACGATCTGCGGACGCTGCTGCGCACGCACACCTCGTCGATCCAGATCCGGCACATGCAGGCGCACCAGCCGCCGATCCGTATCGTCGCACCGGGCCGGGTGTATCGCCGTGACGATCTCGATCTGACGCACACCCCGGCCTTCGGCCAGATCGAAGCGCTGGTCGTCGGCGAAGGCATCTCGCTCGCCGATCTGAAAGGCACGCTGCTGGCGTTCGCGCGGCAGATGTTCTCGCCGACCGTGCGCGTGCGGTTCCGGCCGAGCTTCTTCCCGTACACGGAGCCGAGCGCGGAGATTGATCTGAGCTGCTGGCGGTGCAGCGGCGCCGGCTGTGGGATGTGCAAGAAGACCGGCTGGATCGAGATCGGCGGCTGCGGCATGGTGCATCCGGCGGTGTTCGAGGCGGTGGGCTACGACGCCGAGAAATACACCGGCTTCGCGTGGGGCATCGGCATCGAGCGTGTCGCGATCCTGCGGTACCAGGTCGAGGACATCCGGCTGTTCTACGAGAACGATCTCAGGTTTTTGGAGCAGTTTCCGTACTGACGAAGACGAACCACGAAAACACGAAGGACTCGAAGGACACGAAGAAGAATTCACCGCCGAGACACAACGACGCTCGACGCGCTGCCGCAAAGCGGCGGCCAGGGATCGCCAATCGTCCAGACGAACGACCGTCGGCGGAAAGAACCGGTCGCTCGTCTGGACGATTGGCGATCCCTGCGCGGCGGCCTGCTCCGCAGGCCGCGCGCGTCGAGCGCAATGATCGTTCACTGATTTCCTGATTCGTCTCCGTGCCTCTGTGACTCCGTGGTTTGTCTGATCTTCGTGATCTTCGTGGTGATCGGACGTTGAAGAGCGATGCGACTAGTCCTTTCGTGGTTACGCGAGTTCGTCGACGTCAAGGCGTCAGCCGGGGAAATCGCCGAGAAGATAGGCCTCCGCGGATTCGAGGTCGCGTCGATCGAACCGCTGGACGGCGGCGATGCGGTGATCGACTTCGAGATCACCGCGAACCGGCCGGACTGCTTGAGCGTCCTCGGCCTGGCGCGCGAGGTGGCGACGGCCTACGACCTGCCGATCGCGCCGCCCTCGACCGATCCGGGCGCGCGCGTCCGGCTCGCGACACTCCCCGCCGGAGCGTCGGATCGGATCGCCGTGTCGGTCCACGACGACGATCTGTGCCCGCGATATGCGGCGGCGGTGGCCGACGTCATGGCGGCGTCCTCGCCGGCGTGGATGGCCTCGCGGCTGGTGGCGGCGGACGTGCGTCCGATCAGCCCGATCGTCGACATCACGAACTACGTGAACCTCGAGATCGGCCAGCCGATGCACGCGTTCGACCACGCCGCGCTGGCCGGCGCCGAGATTCACGTGCGCCGCGCCAGGAAGGGCGAGACGATCACGACGCTCGACGGCGTGGCGCGCACGCTCGACCCCGAGATGCTCGTCATCGCCGACCGCGACAGAGCGCAGGCGGTGGCCGGCATCATGGGCGGCGCGGCATCAGAGGTGTCCGCGAGGACGGGGACGGTGGTGTTCGAGAGCGCGTATTTCAAGCCGGCGTCCGTCCGCCGCACGAGCAGGCGCCTTGGCCTCAAGACCGAGGCATCGACGCGGTTCGAGCGCGGCGCCGACATCGGCGCGCAGGCGATGGCGATTCAACGCGCAGTCGCCTTGATGGAACAGATCGGCGCCGGCCGGCCGTCCGGTCCGATCGTCGACTGCTATCCGCGGCCGCGCGAGCCGAAGTCCATTCACCTGCGGCGCGAGAGATTGGCCCTCGTGCTCGGCGTGCCGGTCCCCAACAGTGACGTGGTGCGGATCCTGTGCCGTCTCGGGCTCGAGGTCGCCCCGAGCGCCGACGGTTGGGACGCCACCGCGCCGACCTTCCGCGTGGACCTGCTGCGCGAAGCGGACTTGATCGAAGAAGTCGGCCGCCATTACGGCTTCGACAAGCTGGAGGCGACGTTCCCGGTCATGACCCAGCCGGCGCCGCCGCCGGATCCGCGGATCCCGCGCGATCAGCTGGTGCGGCGTCTGTTGACCGCGGCGGGCTTGTCGGAAGCGGTGACGTTCGGCTTCATCGAGGCCAACGCCGCGGAGTTGTTTATCCCCGCCGCGACCGAAAGAACGCAAAGCCCGCAAAGCACGCATCCTTCGACAAGCTCAGGACGAGCGCTCATGGTGAGCCCGTCGAACCATGCGGGCTTCGCGTTCGATCGGCTTGTTCGTATCGCGAATCCGCTCTCCGCGAAGTTCGACACGCTGCGGCCATCGCTCCTGCCGGGGCTCGTCGACGCCGTCGCGCATAACCGGCGGCATGGCCGGCGCGACGTGCGGCTCTTCGAAATCGGCACGCGCTTCGCGCCGGAGGGTGAGACGCGGAGCGTGGCCCTGGCCTGGACCGGCGGCGCCGCGGGCGACCACTGGTCCGGTGGCGCGCGCGAAGTCGACTTCTTCGACGTCAAAGGCGCCGTCGAGCATCTGTGCGACGTGCTCGAGGTGCCGGCCCGCTTCGAAGGGGTGCGGGCACCGTTCCTCGTGACCGGTCAGGCGGCGTCAGTCGTCGTCGCCGACGGTGCCGAACGTGACGCGACGATCGGCCTCGTCGGCCAGGTGACGCCGGCCGTCGCCGACGCGCGCGGACTGCCGGGTCAGGATCGCGTGCTGGTCGCCGAGCTGAATCTCGACCTGCTTGCGCGCGCGCGCGTCGCCGTCAGCGACGCCGCGCGCCCGCTCCCCCGCCAGCCGTTCGTCGTCCGCGATCTCTCGATCGTCGTCCCAGGCGCCTTGCCCGCGGAAATCATTCGTGGCACCATTCTGGCCGCCGGCCGCAGTCTGCCGGCCCCGCTGGCCGCGTTCAGCTTCTTCGATCGGTATCAGGGCAAGGGCGTGCCGGACGGCGCGGTGAGCCTGTCGATCAGGTTGACGTTCCAGGCGGCCGACCGTACGTTGACCGACGCCGAAGTGCAGCGGAGCGTCGAGACGATTCTGGCGGCGCTCGTCCGCGAGCACAACGCTGTCCAGCGCTGAGATGCGGTGTGTGGGCGATTTGGTGACGTGGTGAGCTATGGCGAAAACAGCGACCCGCAGCGTGGACCTCGAGCCTCTCGATCGGCTGGAGGAGAAGGTGAAGCTTCTGGTCGGCGTGGTGGAGCGCCTGAAGTCGGAGCAGGCGCGCGCCGCAGAAGACAATCAACGCCTGTTGCGCGAGATCGAGTCGATGCGGGCGCGCGTCGCGACGCACGACGGGATCGCTGCCGAGCTGTCGGCGATGAAGGACGAGCGCGATGTCATCCGCGCGCGCGTCACCGATATGCTCGAGCAACTCGAAGCGCTCAGTCTGTGATCGCGAAGCGCCCGGGGCCGGGAGCTGAAAGTTTCCAGGGAATGCCTGACGGCGACGCCATCTCGGTGGAGATCCACGGGCAGCGCTACCCGATCCGCAGCGCGCTGGATCAGGAGTACGTCGCGCGGCTCGCGAGCTACGTCGATGAAAAAATGCGCGCGGCCGCCGAGTCGACGCCCACCGGCGACTCGTTGCGGCTGGCGGTGTTGGCGGCGCTCAACGTCGCGGACGAGCTGTTCCGGTGCCGCGACGTCACCCGCGCGCGCGACGGCGAACTGGCGGAGCGCGCCGGGGAGCTCGAACGCCTGCTCGACCGGGTCCTGACGGCCTCGTAGCAGCCCGTGGTGAAAGTCCGGCTGCATTCGGGGCCCCCAGCGCGGCTGCCGCGCTGGGGACCCCGTTCGGCCGGCGATGCATCCCCGCTCCACCCCAACGCGGCTGCCGCGTTGGGGACCCCGGGCTGGCTGCGTTGCTCCTCCCTCAAATATTGCCCGATATTGCCACCCCACCGCGCAAACTACGCGCGGTGGGGGCCCCGGTTCTCGATCGTCCGCCTTCGTTCGCGGGACACTCTCGCAGCCGCGAACTTCGGCGAGACCTCGCCGAAGCCTTGGCGGAGGCGGGTCGCGCCTTGCCATCGGGGCGCCTCGCCGGCCTCGGTGCGACGCCGGGACTTTCACCACGGGCTGCTGGAGTGACAAATCTTGACCGCACCGCGCGCCAAGACTAAGATCGCTCTCGGAGTTTGAGTTCCCTGCTTTGTGCGTGATGGCGGTAGGCTCGTTGAGCCAATGTTTACCCAAGTGAGTCGCGACGCCGCGTGGTGTGCATGCCTCTGTAGCGAGGAAGCCTGAAGCGCGGCTTGTTTGAGCGGTTCCACCTGCTTTAGCAGGTTCATCGACCTCCTCCACACGGCAAAGCGGGGCTTTTCTCTCTCGCATCCCTCCATTTTCCTTTGGTTTTTCGTCAGTCAGCGGGGCTTCCCCGCGCGCGGCGCCGGCCCAGGCAGACCGGGGGCAGCCCCCTTGTCTGACCCACAAAGGGTCTGACCCCGAACGAGGGAAAGGACGTCACGCGTGTTATCAGACCTCGTCAACGTCATCGTCCCGGCGCTGGTCACGGCGGTGGTGGGCACCCTGCTGTTCGCCGTGTGGCTGGCCAACCGGAAGCGGATCGCCGCCGAAACCATCGGCCGCGCCGAGGAGCAGGCGCTGCGCCTCGCCAGGGACGCAGAGCGCGACGCCGAGACGCGGAAAAAGGAGGCGCTCCTCGACGCCAAGGAGAAGGCCCACGAGATCCTGATGGAGGCCGAGCGCCAGGCGCGCCAGGATCGGCAGCAGGCGGCGACGCTCGAACAGGCGCTGAGCCGGCGGGAAGCCGCGGTGGCCGCGCGGCAGGCGGCAATCGATCGGATCGAGAAGGATCTGGCGGGCCGCGACCGCGCCGTGAGCGATCGCGAGAAGAGCTCGGCAGCCGCCGCCTCGAAGTACGAGCAGCTCGTCGCGCAGCAGAAGCACGAACTCGAACGCGTCGCGGGGCTGACCGGCGACGAGGCCAAAGAGCTCCTGATCAAGCAGATCGAGGGCGAGGCGCGCCACGATTCGGCGAATCTCCTGAAGCGTCTCGACGCCGAAGCGCGCGAAACGGCCGTTGAGCGCGCGAAGCACTACATCACCGAGGCCATCCAGCGCTGCGGCGCGGAGCACGCCATCGAAACGACCGTCTCGGTCGTCGACCTGCCGAGCGACGATCTCAAAGGGCGCATCATCGGCCGTGAGGGACGCAATATCCGCGCGCTCGAGCTCGCCACGGGCGTCGATCTGATCGTCGACGACACGCCGGGCGCGATCATCCTCTCCGGCTTCGATCCGTATCGCCGCGAGATTGCGAAGCAGGCCATCGAGCGGCTGATTGCCGACGGCCGCATTCATCCCGCGCGCATCGAGGAAGTCGTCCAGAAGGTGAAGGAAGAGACGGACGAATCGATGCGCAAGGAAGGCGCCGCCGTGGCCTTCGAGCTCGGATTGCACGACCTCCATCCGGAAATACACCGCCTGATGGGACGCCTCAAGTACCGCACCAGCTACGGCCAGAACGTGCTCGCGCATTCGGCCGAGGTGGCGCGGCTGGCGGGCATCATGGCGAAGGAGGTCGGACTGGACGCGCACGTCGCGGTCCGCGCGGCGTTCGTGCACGACATCGGCAAGGCGATCGATCGCGAAATGGAGGGCACGCACCTCCAGATCGGCATCGACTTCCTGCGCAAGCACGGCGAGAGCGAAGCGGTCGTGATGGCGATGGCCGCGCACCACATGGATATCGACTGGCCGTCGCTCGAGGCGATGATCGTCCAGGCGGCCGACGCCATCTCCGCCGCGCGGCCCGGCGCGCGCCGCGACATCCTCGAGTCCTATGTCAAGCGGCTCGAGAAGCTCGAAGGCATCGCCGACTCGTTCAAAGGCGTGTCGAAATCCTTCGCGCTGCAGGCCGGCCGCGAAATCCGGATCATGGTCGAGAGCGAGAAGATTTCCGACGAAGAAGCGGTGTGGCTGTCGAAGGACATCGCCCGCCGCATCGAGAACGAGCTCGAATACCCCGGCCAGATCAAAGTGACGGTGATTCGCGAAACCCGCGCCGTCG
The DNA here is from genome assembly GCA_003222535.1 of Acidobacteriota bacterium. Lineage (GTDB taxonomy): Bacteria > Acidobacteriota > Vicinamibacteria > Vicinamibacterales > CAVVIG01 > QHWJ01. The sequence goes on from QHWJ01000245.1 coordinate 44,937, forward strand.
ACTACGCGAAGTAGGGGCCGAGCGTGCCCGGCCCCGGCACGGTCGGCGACTTCTCCGAGCGCGAGCTCGTCGCGCGCATCCGGCGGCACCTGCCCCCCGCGCCCGACTGGGTGCTCGTCGGCATCGGCGACGATGCCGCGGTCGTCGAGCCGGAGCGCAATCGCGTCGAGGTGCTGAGCGTCGACGCGATCGTCGAGGGCGTGCATTTCGATCGGGCCTTCGTACCGCCCGACGCGATCGGTCACCGCGCGCTCGCCGTCAACCTCAGCGATCTCGCCGCGATGGGCGCCGCCCCGCGGCTGGCGCTGCTCTCGCTGGCCCTGCCGCCCGCGCTCCCGCTCCCCGACTTCGACGCCATCGCCTCCGGGTTTGCCGCGCTCGCCACGCGTCATCAGCTGCACGTGGCCGGCGGCAACCTCACAAGATCGCCGGGGCCCCTGATGATTGACGTCACCGTCATGGGCACGGTCAAGCGACGCCAGGCGCTGACACGCCGCGGCGCGCGTCCCGGCGACGACCTGTACGTCAGCGGAACGATCGGCGCGGCGGCGGCCGGATTGAGACTGCTGCAGGAGCGCCGCACTCACGCCGTCACGGAGGACACCCTCACCTCCGCCTCTCCGGTGTCCCGCGTCGCGGCAGGCTCGGAGATGGAGCGCTGCATTCAGCGCTATCTCCGCCCCGAGCCGCGCCTGCGGATGGGCATGCTCCTCGCGCGAAACCGCGCGGCAGGAGCCTGCATGGATCTGAGCGACGGGCTGGCCGACGCCGTGCACCAGATGGCGGAAGCGAGCGGCGTGGGCGTGTCAATCGACGCCGCGGCGCTGCCGATCGACCCCTGCGCGCGCGAGCTCTTCGACGCGCGCGGCCTGGACGCGGTCACCGAAGCGCTGAGCGCCGGCGACGATTACGAGCTGCTGCTGGCGTCCCGGCCGCGGACGCGGCGCGGCCTGACGGCGGCCGTCCGCCATGGCGACGTGCCGTTGACGCGCATCGGCCGCTGCACCGAGGATCGACTGGTGACGCTGCATCGCACGGCGAAGGGGTCGATCGACGCGGTCCCCCTGCCCCAGGGGTACAGCCACTTTCGATGATGCCCACGCGCGCGCACATCCGCCGCTGGCTGGACACGCTCCTCCACATCGCCGACACGCCGGAACGTACGGCGGCGGCGTTCGCGCTCGGCGTGTTCTTCGGGTTCTCGCCGTTCCTCGGCCTCCACACGTTCCTCGGGATCGTTTTCGCGTTCCTGCTGAATCTGAATCGTGTCGCCGTGCTCCTCGGCGTGTACGCGAACCTGCCGTGGGTGATCGCGCCCTATTACGCTTTCGTCACGATGGCGATCGGCGCGCCCGTTACCCGCTACAAGATCCCGCCGGGGTTCAAGTCGCAGATCATGGCGTTGTTCGAGCTGTCGCTGTATCACGGCGAATTCTGGGGGCGACTGATCACGTTGTTGAAACCTCTGCTGTGGCCCTACCTCGTGGGGTCCACGATCGGCGCCGTGCTGATCGCCGCGATCGCGTATCCGCTCGCCCTGGCATTCGTGACAAGTCGCCGCCGCCTTCGTGAGATCATTCACCTTCAAAAGCGATGATCATCTCGGGCCGCTTCTGGCGGAAGGCCACCGTGACGGCGATTGCGGCGATCGGCTTCGTGTCGCTCTACGAGGTCACGGCGCTCGACTCGAATTACGTCGCCCGCCTGGCGACGCTGCGGGAGACGTCCGAGCGGCCCGTGCCGGGCGCGCGCCTCGCGTTCAGCGCGACGGCCTACTGCAAAGGCATCATCACGGCGTCGGGCGTCGCGGCGCAAACCGGTGTCGTGGCGGCGGATCCCGAGATGCTGCCGGTCGGCTCCGTCGTGGACATCGAGTCGCTTCCCGAGCGCTACAACGGCATCTACACCGTCATGGACACCGGGCCGTCGGTGCACGGTCGTGAGGTCGACGTCTACATGTGGAGCTGCAACGATGCGCTGCGCTTCGGCCGGCGGCCGATTCACGTGACCGTGCTGCGTCTCGGATGGAACCCGCGCGCGACCACGCCGAGCTTCCTCCAGCGGTTCTTCAAGCGCGCGGACCGGCTGGAGCCGCTCCCGTCGCGCCCGCTGCCGCTCGCGATCCCGCCTTCCTGAATCTTGTTCTACCTGGACGCTGGCGTGGCAAGGGCACAACCGCGAGGTGGTGCTACTCCAGCGAGAACGCCGTCCACGTGTCGCGGGCAATCGGCCGGCGATCCAGGGCGTCGGGACCGATCAACTCGTGGAGGACCCGCCAGTGCAGCGAGAACCACGATGGTACGTCCTCGCGAAGGCGACGCAGCGCCTCCACGTCCTCCTGTGTCACCGGAAGATCGCGATCAAGGTTCAGCAGGCCTTCAAAGTCCACGCGCGAGCTCATCCCATCGTTCCAGCAGATTCGCTTTCACGAAATACTCCCGGGCCTCACGGCGATCGGTGCCGGCCAGCTTCAGAAGGTAGCCGATGTCCGCCATTTCCTGCCATGTCCGTTCGGGTGCGTTCTTCATGGCCTGCACTTTCATGGCGATCAGATGTTCGGGTCGTGGCACGCGCACGGACCGTCCGGATGGACCGGGCAGGATCCGCACCCCGGCAAAGAGCCGCTCGGCGGTGTCGCCCTGCACGTAGATGAAGTCAACCCGGCCCCATTCACGATCCGGATGGCGGTGGTTCGAGAATCCCGACGAACGGTAGAGCGTGACATACCCTGCCGACGCCAGAGATGATACGAGCGAGTCCTGCGCGCCGGACTCGGTGACGATGTCCAGGTCCAGGGTCAATCGAGGGTGGCCATAAGCCGTAAGCGCCACGCCTCCGGCGACGGCGGATCGCCAGCCTCCGGCGCCGAGCACCGCATCCACACGATCCAGGGCGCCTGCGAAGTTCACGCGGAGGATTGTGACAGGCCGCTCGGTTTTCACCGACTGTTTCCTCAGCTCGCGTTTGAGGGATTCGACGCGTTGATAGTCCGGCTTGGGCGCTCCTGCACGCACGGCCACGCCGAGCGGGTCTTGGAGCGTGTGAAAAATCTCGGCAGTTCCAGCCTTTCACTTCTGACTCTGACTTCTCACTTCTACCCTTTCGTCCCCTTTGTACTGCAGCTCGAACAGCTTGAAGTAGATCCCGCGGTGCGCGAGCAGCTCCTGATGCGTGCCCGATTCGCGGAGCTGTCCCTTGTGCAGAACGAGGATCTTGTCCATGTCTTGAATGGTCGACAGCCGATGCGCAATGGCGATCGTCGTCCGTCCCGCCATGAGCACCCGCAGCGCGTCGCGGATGATGAGCTCCGTCTCGGTGTCGACGCTCGAGGTCGCCTCGTCGAGAATCAGCACGCGCGGATCGAAGGCCAGCGCGCGGGCAAACGACAGCAGCTGCTTCTGCCCCACCGAGAGCGTGGATCCGCGCTCGGCGACGGCGCTCGCGTAACCGTCCGGCAGCCGCTCGATGAACGGTTCGGCGTGGACCGCGCCGGCGGCGCGCCGCACGCGCTCGTCGTCGATGGCCGGATGGCCGAGGCGGATGTTGTCCGCGATCGTGCCCGAGAAGAGGTGCACATCCTGCAGCACCAGACTGAACAATCCGCGGACGTCCGCCAGATCGAGGCGGCGGATGTCCACGCCATCGATGGTGATCCGCCCGCGCTTCACGTCGTAGAACCGCAGCAGCAGGTTGATCAGCGTCGTCTTTCCCGATCCCGTGGCGCCGACGATGCCGACCCGCTCGCCGGGACGGACGTCGAAGCTGATCCCCTTCAGCACCCAGGTTTCGTCCGACCCCTCGTTGTACGTGAACCACACGCCATCGAAGACGATATGGCCCTGGGCCGGAGCGGGGCGACGGGCGGGCAGGGCGGGCGACTCAATCGCAACCGGCTCGTCGAGGAGCTTGAAAATGCGCTCGGACGAGGCCATCGCCGCTTGCAGCACGTTGAACTTCTCCGACATGTCGCTGATCGGCCGGAAGAACCGCTGCGAGTATTGGAGAAACGCGACGAGGGCGCCGAGCGTGAGCGTACGGCTCATCACGCCGCCGCCGCCGTACCAGATGATCAGCGCCGAGGCGAGCGTGGCCACCGCTTCGATCGCCGGGTAGAAGACGGCGTAGTAGAAAATCGATTCGATGTTCGCGTCCCGGTGCTTGCGGTCGATCTCGTCGAACCGCGCGAAGTTCAGCGCCTCCCGCCGGAAGAGCTGCACCGTCGACATCCCGGTGATGTTTTCCTGCAGGAAGGCATTGATGCGCGCGATCCAGCCGCGCACGACGCGGTACGAATCGCGGACGTTCCTGCGGAACCACTGTGTCACCAGGAAGATGATGGGCAGGACCGAGAACGCGACCAGCGCCAGCCGCCAGTTCATCCACAGCATCATCGCCATGATGCCGACGAGCGTGAACACGTCCCCGAAGACCGTGACGACGCCGGCCGTGAACAGGTCGTTGAGGACGTCGACGTCCGACGTCACGCGCGTCATCAGGCGCCCCACGGGGTGGCGGTCGTAGTAGCGCAGGTCGAGGCGCTGGAGGTGGCGGTAAATCGCCATCCGCAGGTCGAACATGATCCGCTGCCCGGTGAGCTGCATCGTCCAGGTCTGGACGTATTCGGCCGCGAACGAGACGACGAGGACCGCCAGGTACAACGCGGCGAGGCTGTCCAGGCCGGCCATGCGCCGTGCGGCGATGAAGCGATCGATGGCGACCTTGATCAGATACGGCTGCATGAGCGACGCGATGCCCCCGACGACGATGGTGACGAGCGCGATCGCAACCTGCCGCCAGTAGGGCCGCAGGTACTCCAGCAGCCGGCGCATCAGCCGCGCGTCGTAAGCTTTCCCGAGGATGTCGTCGTCTGTGGACACGGGAAGAGTCTGGTAATCGGGTAATTGGGTAATCCGGTAATTGGATTGGCCAATCGGCTCAACCGGCCAATCAATTACCCGATGACCAGATTACCCGATTACCCGATGATTGCCCGTGATCATCGCGACCCTGGCCATCGGCATCGGCGCCGGCACGGCGGTCTTCAGCATCGCAAGCGCGGTGCTGCTGCGCCCGCTGCCGCACGCGGATCCGGCGCGCCTCGTGCGCATCTTCGAGACGAACCCGCTGAAGAACTGGACACGGAACATCGCGTCGCCGGCCAACTACGCGGACTGGACACGTCAGAACACCGTCTTCACGGACGTCGCCGCCTACGAGCAGTTCAACTTCAACGGCAGCGGCGCGAGCGAGGTGTTCCTGACCGGGCCGGGAGAACCCCAGGGCTGAAAGCACTCGGCGTCACCGGCAACCTCTTCACAGAAATCAAGGCCGTCGACCGCGACCTCGCGTTGACGTCGGGCGCCACGATGCGGGCGGTCGTGGACGAGTCGATGGGCGACCATCGC
>QHWJ01000027.1 GCA_003222535.1 Acidobacteriota bacterium
CCGGGCTCTTCGCTACCGGGATCCTCGCCTGCGGGATCTGGACGATCTTGAAGGATGAGTTCGCTGGCGCCGACCCTACCGGCGACGGCGTTGGCGGTACACGCGTGGGCTGACGCCGAATTCAGCGCGGAAGGCGCGGTTGAAGTTCGAGACGTCGCCGAAGCCGGCGTCGAGTGCGACGTCGAGGATCCTGGCCGGCTCGGTTGCCAGCCGCGTGGCGGCCGCACGCAGCCGCGCCCGCAACAGGTACTGATGCGGCGTCGCGCCGGTCAGGCTCTCGAAGGTCCGCAGATAGTGGAACGGGCTGAGTCTGGCCTCTCGTGCAAGGCGGATCAGCGTCAGGTCCGTGGCAGGCTGCGCTTCGATCATTCGTACCGTCGGCGTGACGCGAGCGACGGCGGCCGGTGAGATCGCGCTCCGATCCGGCTCGACGTCGTGGTCCGCCTGCACGGCTCGCGCCGCCAGCCGAATTCCCAGCTCCTCCCACGCGACGTCCGTCGATCCTGCGAGCGCCGCGCACGCGTCGGCAATCACCGGCGACAGAATTCGCACCGGGGGCAGCCGCAACGAACGGAACGCGCACCCGGCCGCGCGCGCGCCGCTGCCTGCGGTGATCGCCTCGAAATATTCCGGGGTGAAGCGAAACGACAGGCAGCGATCGCCGGTACCGTGCTCGTGGCCGCACTCGAAGCACTGGCCGGGGCTGCCGAGCAGCAGCGACCCCGGGGTCATCATCTCGCGACCGTTGGAGCCCGACCCGCGGTACTGAAACGTGCCGGACGTTACGATCGCGATGGCGACGTGATCGTGTTGCTCGTCGTAGGGACGGTCCCGGGGGCCGCACGAGCAGACGACGTCCTCGACGGTCCAGCCGTCACCTTTCGCGAGCAGCCGCGCATCAACCCGGCCGGGCCCGCCGCGGGTCCGCCGCCGGGCCACCGCCCGGTCTACATCGACCGCAATTTTTGCCAAGACTGCAATCCTTGCTCGAACGTACAACCAACTCTTATCACGAAGGGAGCTCGACCATGATCACTGTGAAGACGGAACGGAGGATCGATTTTCCGGACAAACAGACATGGGCGCTCGAGGGCGGGTTTCTCGCGAAAAGGAGGCGATGATGAGCACGATCACAACCGGCAGGACCAGGACCGGCGGCGTGGAGCAACGGATTCTGCGTGAGGGCTACGGCGAGGGCGCGTGGCACGGCCCGGATTTGAAGGCGGCGCTCGCCGGCGTGACGTCGGACGCCGCGTTCCGGCGACCCGCGCCCGGGCGCCACAACATTGCCGAGATCGCGCTGCACCACGCGTACTGCGCGCGCGGAGTGCGTGCGAGGTTGACCGGCATCGACGCGGAGCGGTTCGTCCTGGAGGGGGACGACTGGTTCGCGCTGCCGGATCCGTCCACGCTGCCGTGGTCGAAGATTCTCGAAGTCGTCGAGCTCGAACAGGAACGACTCGCGGATTGTGTCGGCGACATCAACACGGGCCGCACGCAATCGCCGCTGTCCGAATCCGAGCGGTTCGACCTGGTGCTCGGGATCACCTGCCACGCTGTCTACCACGCGGGCCAGGTTCAGTTGATCAAGAGGCTCGCCATTCCTTGACGCGGTTACACCGAGGACACTGTGAGGGCGGCGCGGGTCCGAAGCCCGTGCCGTGCCTCGTGACCATTCGATGGGGAATCAGGATTCGCTGCAATTAGGGCGCGAGACCGTTCCTGCGCCCGGTGACAGCGCGGCTCAACAGGAAAGCGGTTGCCGAATCGGTTGAGTTCCGCGAACCACAACCGTGCAGCGCAAAAAAGGGGCCGTACCCCCTTTTTCCTGTTGGCGATCCCGGAAAAGGTACGGCCCCTTTTGCGGGACCTATTCCGGACGAGCAGCGTCTAATGCCTGTGGTACTCACGAAACCACCGATATGCTGCCCACGCGTGTGGGCACTGTCCGAAAGCATTAGCCGCTCATGATGATCAACGCCGAATTGACGGGTTACGACGTCGAACAGCTGAACGCCTTTCACGACCTGCTGCCGGCGCTCGCGCGCGGGCTCGACGTGCGCGACATTTTCAAGCATCTCAGCGCCGTTGCGTCACGCATCGTGCCGCACGACGAAGCGAATCTCGCGCTGCTGACCGAGGACGGCTCCCAATTCCGTCTCTATGCGAGCACGCGCGACGGCGCACCCGAGGTGGTCTGCCGCGGAAAGGGGTGCCCGATCGGTGACGCCGACGAGCCACAGTTGTTCGATCAGGTGCCAGGACCCGAGCGCGGTCTGCGGTCGGGCCTGAGCGTGCCGGTTGGCTTCGACGGCCGGTTGGTCGGTGTCTTCGCGCTCTTCTCGCGGCGTCCGCGGGCGTACTCGCCCCACGACCTGATCCTTGCCGAGCGCCTCTCCGGCTACGTCGCCGTCGCGCTGGCGCACCAGCGGCTCGCGGAGGAGGCCCGTCATGCGGCCGTGGAGCGGGAGCGCTCGGCGAACATAGAAGCCTCGGTGGAGCTGCTGCGTGCCATTTCCGACGTCCTCGACATCCGCACTGTGTTCCCGCGCGTGTCGGAGATCGCGAACAAGGTGCTGCCGCACGACCGCCTGACCATGATGTTTCACGATCAGAACGGCCACATCGTGTTCGAGGCGGCGTCGACCGACGAGTTTCCCGACGTGACCCGGCTGGTCAAGGCCACCACCTCGCCTCCGCCGGACGAAGGCTTCATCATCATCGATGATTTCAGAACCGCGACGCTGCCGATTGCCGAACCGGCCGATTTACGGGAGCGCCTCGTGGGTGCCGGTTATCGCTCGCTCCTCACCGTGCTGACGCGGGCGCGCGAGCAGGCGATGGGGCTCGGGTTCTGGTCGAAGCGTCCACAGGCGTTCGACCGGCGCGATGTCGCGGTGGCGCGGCGGATCGCCGATCACGTGGCGCTGGCGGTGTCTCACGAGCAGCTGGCCGAGGCGGCGCGTCAGGTCGCCGAGGCGCGTGCCCGCGCGGAGCGGTTCGAGTCGCGGGTGCAGACCCTCGCCGAAGAGCTCGAATTGAAGACCGGGCATGGCCGCGTCGTGGGTCAATCCGCCGAGTGGCTCGACGTGCTGAAGAAGGCGACGCAGGTCGCGACCACCGACACAACCGTGCTGCTCAGCGGGGAGTCGGGAACCGGGAAAGAGGTCGTGGCGCGGTTCATCCATCGGGCGTCGGCGAGAAAAGGCGGCCCCTTCATCGCGCTCAACTGCGCCGCCTTGCCGGAGCAGCTGCTCGAGTCGGAGCTCTTCGGCTACGAGCGGGGCGCCTTCACGGGCGCGCAGCAGTCCAAGCCGGGACAGATCGAGCTCGCCGCCGGCGGCGTGCTGTTCCTCGATGAAGTCAGCGAGATGAGCCAATCGGCGCAGGCGAAGTTTCTGCGCGTGCTCCAGGAACGGGAGTTCCAGCGGCTCGGGGGGACGCGGTTGCAGAAGGCGAACGTACGGGTGGTGGCCGCGACCAACCGCGATCTGCGGAAAGCGGTCGAGCGCGGCGATTTTCGCGAGGATCTGTACTACCGGCTGCAGGTGTTCGACATCCACATTGCGCCGCTGCGCGAACGCAAACCCGACATCCTCCCGCTCAGCGAAGCCTTCCTCCAGGAGATCGGACGGTCGTTCGGGCGACCGCCGGCTGGCCTGACGCGCGACGCGAGAGAAGCGCTGCTCGTGCACGACTGGCCGGGCAATGTCCGCGAGCTGCGCAACGCGCTCGAGCGCGCCGCGATTCTGTGCGAGGGAGGGCTGATCAGCCCGCAACACCTGTCGCTGTACGCCCCCCGGCGTCCGGATCAGTCGACAACGAGCCAGCTGTCCGCGGTCGAGCGCGACACCATCGCGCAGGTGATGCGTGAGTGCCGCTGGAACAAGTCGAAGGCGGCCAAGCGCCTCGGTCTGTCGCGCACGCAGTTGTATGTCCGCTTGCGGAAGTACGACCTCGAGCAGATGTCCGCTTAGTACTCGATTTCACAATTACGGCGACGTATTTCGTGACGGCGATCGGTGCCCCCATTTCAGAAATACGACGACATACTTGGCCACAGAGAACACAAAGACACAGAGAAGAAACGCTTCCGGTCGGCGCGCCTCACGGCGCGGCCTGCGGCGCAGGCTGCCCGCGTCGAGCGCCTCTGTGTCTCAGTGTCTCCGTGGCTTGTCCAAATCAAGACGTCGGCGTAATTACGAAATGCTGTAATTAGCCTTCGCCCCCGCGGTCAGCTCGACCGAAGGCTGCAGCGCTGCAGCCGCGGGTGAATGCGCCTGGCCATCGCCGGCCACATCTTCGCATCGCTTCGCGCCAGCGCGTCGATCTCATCCTCCGTCAGCTCGAATCCCTGCTCGCGCAGCTCGGTGAGCGTCTCCAGCGGCCGCTCCACGAAATGAGCGCGCAGCTCTTCATCCGTCACCAGACGGCCGATGACCAGTTGCACAGTCTTTTGAGACATCTCTCCCGGCTCCTCCTGCCACACCAGGGCAATGTGCGCGCCAGCGCCGACGCCCCAGAAAAACGTTGATTTTATCGCGTGTCGACCCGGGCGGGTGCGTATTCATGAGCATATTGCGCATGCGCCGCACAACCGGCGTGTACAGCTCCGTCGCATCGACGCAGTCGGTTCCCCGCGATAACTCGCTGAACGGCCGTGCGATAGCAGCGTCGCAAAGCGAGCGGCGACGATCTGGCGCCTGCCTTGCCTCCCGTCACCGGCGTGGAGTCCACCGTCTTTCCGGGACCTGCGCCAGACCTCAGCGCGTGGCCGATCGCGAATACCGGCGGCCTGGCCGTTTCGCAGGCGCGGGCCCGTGCTTTCGCTCTCGCGGTGGCCCTCGTCTTGGGGCTCGCGTTCCGGACCGCCGGGTTGTCGACCTACGGGTTCAGCGAAGACGAAATCAACAAGGTCCACGCGATCCAGCAGTATCGCGCCGGGCATTTTGTCGAGAACGCCGAGCATCCGATGCTGATGAAGCTCGCGATGTGGGGCAGCGTCGCGGCCGCCGATCGGTGGAACCGGCACGTGCCGTTCGACCACGTGTCGCTCGAGACCGCCGTCCGGCTGCCGAATGCCATTGCCGGCGCCGCCATCACGCTGGTGCTGTTCGGTGTGGCGGACCTCCTTTTTGGCGGCGCCGTGGCGCTTGTCGCATCGCTCTTCTGGGCGTTCGACGTCAATGCGATCGCGATCAACCGCCTCGGCAAGGAAGACACGTTTCTTTTGCTCTTCTTCCTGCTCGCCGTCTGGTTGTACGAGCGCGCCAAGCGACAGGGGATGGTCGATGCGGGGGGCGCCCGGCGCTGGTACGCCGCCAGCGGCGCGTCGTTCGGCCTGATGATGGCGTCGAAGTACATGCCGCACTACCTTGGCATGTATGCGCTCTTCAATACGCTGACGGACAAGAATCCCGGCGCGAACAAACCAAATCCACTCAGGTACTACGGAGCGATGGCGGCGGCGTTTCTGGCCGCCAACGTCGCGGTCCTGTCGCCCGACACGTGGCGCTACTGCATCAGTTACGTGCAGGGCGGCATGCTCGCGCATCACGGCTACCTGTACGCGGGCCAGCTCTACATCACGAACATTCCCGTGTCGCCGCTCGGCGTCCCGGCCGGCTACTACCTCCGACTCCTCGCGACCAAGGTGCCGCTCGTCGTGCTGGCGTCGGCGGTGCCGGGCCTCATCGAGATCGTGCGCCGCCGGCACGAGCGCGGTTTTGTGCTGCTGCGGGTGCTCCTCGTGTTTTTGCTCGTGCCGTACTCGCTGATGGCGGCGAAGTTCATCCGCTACTCGCTGCCGATGCTTGCGACGCTCGATCTGGTGGCCGCCGTCGGCCTGGTCGCGGGCATCGGATGGCTGCTTCGAAAAAGCTGGTTGTCTCCGGTCACGCGCGTTGCCGTGGCGACGCTCGCGCTCGCCATTTCGATCCTGGGCCTCGTCGCGGCACCGCTCCTCGCCGCGCCTTACTACTCCCTGTTCCAGAACGGGATCGGCGCAGGACGCGCCGCGCCGGCCGCGACGTTCCCGGAAGAGACCTACGACTTCGGCGTTCGTGAGGCGGTCGGCGCCATCGTGAAGGCGGCCGGACCGTCCGCGGTCATCGTCACGGATGCGCCGGCCGTCGCAGCACATTACCTGAACGGCAGCAGCCGATCGGATCTCAGCGTCCGCTCGCTGTCGGCGGACGGCATTCCCTATGGGCCTCGCGAGGTCTGGGTGATCGTGCAGAGCGAACATACGACGTTCGAGAACCAGCTGGTTGTCTGGCACCTGCGGCAGCACGCGTCACCGTGGCGCGAGTTCCACGCCGGCGACGTGCTCGCGGCGCAGGTGTTCCGAATCGGAGGGAGATAACGTGGTACGCCGCCTCGTCGTCAATGCCGACGACCTCGGGCTGACCGTTGGCGTCAACGACGGCATCTTCGATGCGCACGATCATGGGATCCTGACGAGCGCCAGCCTGTTCGCGGGCGCTCCGGCGACACTCGACGCAATCCGTCGCGCGCGCGGCCGCCCATCGCTCGGCGTGGGCGTCCATCTCGCGCTCGTGGACGGCACGCCCACGCTCCCGCCCCGCCGGGTCCCCACGCTCGTCGCAGACGATGGACGGTTCCGCCGTTCGTGGAAGCCGTTCATCGTCGCCTGCCTGCGCGGCAGGGTGTCGCTCGCCGAGGTGGAGCTCGAGCTGACCGCGCAGGTCGACCGGCTGCGGAGCGCGGGCGTCAGGCTGACGCATCTCGACGCGCACAAGCACGTGCACGCCTATCCGCCCGTGTTCGCCATCGTTGCGCGCCTGGCCGGGCGCTTTGGCATTCCCGTCGTCCGCGTGCCGTACGAACGATGGTCGCCGATCGGCGACGGCAGCGCGCGCGGAACCAGGCGACTTCAGGCGCTGCTCAACGCGGCGATGCGGCCGTGGGCGCAGCGCGACTATCGAATCGCCGCATCGCACGATCTGCGCACGCCGCACTTCGCCGGCCGCATTCACACAGGCATTCTGAGCGTGGATGCGCTCGCCGGCGTCGTGCGCGCGCTGCAGCCCGGCGTCACCGAACTGATGGTGCATCCCGGTTACGCCGACGACGAGCTCGAGCGGACCGGTACGCGGCTCGTCGAGTCCCGTCAGCAGGAGCTCGATCTGCTCTGCAGCCTCGAGGCGCGCGCCCTCCTTGTCGGCGAGCGCGTCGATCTCGTGCGCCACGATCTGACACACGTCATCAAAAGGAGCTTTCGTCATGTCTCGTAATGCGCACGGCGCGCCGCAGCTGTCGATCGTGGTGCCGCTCTTCAACGAGGTGGCGACGGTCCACGAGCTGCACAAACGCCTGACGGAGGTGCTCCTCCTGATCGGTCTGCCGTCGGAAATCGTGTATGTGGACGACGGCAGCAGCGACGGCACCACCGAAGCGCTGACGGCGATTGCCAGGCGCGACCCGCGCGTGCGGCTCACGCCGCTCGCGAGGAACTACGGTCAGACGGCGGCTCTCGCGGCGGGCTTCGACCGGGCCTCCGGCGACGTGATCGTGGCGATGGACGGCGACCTGCAGCACGCGCCGGAAGAGATTCCCAAGCTGCTCGCGAAGCTGAGCGAAGGGTACGACATCGTCAGCGGCTGGCGGGAGCAGCGCGTGGACAACCTGTGGACGCGCCGCCTGCCGTCGAGAATCGCGAACTGGCTGATGGCGAAGCTGTCGGGCGTCTCGCTGCACGATTTCGGGACGACGTTCAAGGCGTATCGCGCGCCGGTGATCAAACGGATCCGGCTCCACGGCGATCTGCACCGGTTCATTCCAGCCCTGGCGAGCTGGGGCGGCGCGCGGATCGCCGAAGTGCCCATCGCGAACATCCCGCGTCCGCAGAACCAGTCGCACTATGGCCTCTCGCGCACCTGGCGCGTCGCCGCGGATCTCATCACCGTCCGCTTCCTGCTGCGCTACGTGACGCGTCCGCTGCACTTCTTCGGTCCGATCGGCTTCACCAGCGTCGCGGCCGGCGCGACCGCCGGCGCCTGGGTAATGGGGACGAAGCTCGTCACGGGCGCGCCGGTGTTCCTCGAGCATGGGCCGCTGCTGCTCCTGAGCGCGGTGTTGATTCAGACCGGCATCATGCTGATCGGCCTCGGGCTGCTTGCGGAGCTCGTCACGCGCATCTACATGGACGGGAGGCACCGCCGCATCTACACGGTGGCGGCGGTGCGAAAGCCGCAGGCGTGGGATCGCCCGCGGCCCGTGCCCGTTCCGTTTCGCCCCGCGGTGAGGCAATGACCCGGCGTCGAATTGCCGCGGCGCTTGTGGTCGGCCTGAGCGCGGCGGGCGTGGATCTGGGCGCCGATCCGGGGGTCGCGCCCGGCGGGGCGCCGGCGGGTGGCGCGGTCGCGAGCGGCACCTTCGAGCGGCATCACTATTCGATCTCGGCGCGCGTTCGGCCGCTGCTGGTCTTCTGGATCGGTCGAAGCGGCGTCGGCGATGCGATCGTCACCGAGCGGCTCTCTCCGGGCGAGGCGACCTACGCACTCCTCATCGGATCGGATCCGGATCGAGCTCCGAGGCGCATCAACCGCTGGGGATATATCAAAGAAGAGATTCGTGGGGCCGACGCACGGCTGGTCGGGTTGATGACGGAGTCCGACGAAGACTCGATCGAGCAGGCGGAGGCGAACCTCAAGGCGCAGGCCCACGGCAATCATCCGTTCAAGATCATCCGGGCGACCGTCAACGGCGAGCAGGCCCAATCCTTCGTCACGTCGATTGGCGCCCCTCACGACTACAACTACCGGCAGCTGCAGACGGTGCTCGACCTGGTGCTTCGCGAATCGCCGGAAGGAAAGGCTCGCACCATCCGCCTGCCACCTGGCACCCGTCCAGGATTTCTCGCGGCCCTTGCCGACGCGATGCGCTTGCCGGCGGGTCCCATCGGGTACGTCTATCATGGCCGGATCTACGAGCTCCGCCGGACGGAGGCCCGGCAGATTCCAGACCTGCGGATCGCCAGCGCCTCGTACGGCCGCGCGATCGCGGCCGACTTCACCATCACGTCCACGCATGACGGGGAACAAACCCGTTTCTCGATGACGTACGGCACGGAGGGGCGTTTCGCGCAGGTTCCGCTGACGGTGTCGTTTCGACCGCGCTGGTGGATGGAAGTGAATCTGACGCTCGACGACGAGATGGACGCCGCGGGGCTCGGCGACGGAGTCGATCGATGAGAAGGCGCGCCCTCTCACGTCATGACGACCCGCACGCCGGCCTCGCGCCGGCGGGTTCCCAGAAGGTGGCTATGGCTCCTGTATATCGTGCTTTCCTCGGCCTGTTCGTCGCGTCCACACTTGGCGGATCCGCGGTCGCCGCGCAATCCGCCACATCCGGCATCGCCGGTGCCGTGTCCGTGCCGGTTCCCGGCGGCCAGCCGTTCGTCGTGCCGGGCGTGACGCTCACGCTGACGTGCGGCAGCGGCGAACCGAGGATCGAGGTCTCGAACGAACGCGGCGAGTTCCGATTCGCCGATGCGCCGGCCGGCGTTTGTGCTCTCGCGGCCGAGCTCCAGGGCTTCAAATCGGCGACGACGAGCGTCGTGGTAATCGCCGGCGAGACCGTGGCCATCGTCATTCAGCTTGGCATCGAGACGCTTCACGAGGAAGTCACGGTCCACGCCCCGCTTGACGCCGGCGAAGCCAGTCCGATCGAGGCGCACGTCGAGCGCATGACCGCGCAGGTCATGCGAAGCGCTCCCCTTGCGAGCGAGCGTTTTCAGGATGCGCTCCCGCTCATTCCCGGTGTGGTGCGCGGGCCCGACGGCCTGCTGAACATCAACGGCACGCGCAGCAATCAAAGCGCGCTGCGGTTCAACAGCGCGGACGGTACCGACCCGGTGACCGGCGAAGACGCGATCGAGCTGCCGATCGATGCCGTGAGCTCCGTCCAGGTGCGCGGTGCGGCGTTCGCGCCGGAATTCGGCCTGTCTGCGGGCGCGATGACCACGGTCGAGACGGAGCGTGCCGGCGATGCCTGGCACCTGATGTTGAATGATTTGGAGCCGCGCCTCAGGCGTCGGGCGGGTGAATTCAGGGGCATCGAGTCGTGGACGCCGCGCGTCACGGCCGGCGGACCGCTCGTGAAGGGCGAGGTCAGCCTGCTCGAGTCCGCGCAGTACGAGCATAGCCAGACGCGCGTCTTCGGGCTGCCGGCGTTCGAGAGCGACACGAAACTGCAAAGCTTCGAGTCGTACACGCGCGTGGACTGGTCGATCGGCGCGGCCCAACGCTTCACCGTGGCGGCGATGATCTCGCCGCGCAAGACGACCTACGCCGGCTTGAACACGTTCAACCCGCAGGCGGTCACGCCGAACATCAGGAACGACAATGCGCTCGGCAGCGTCTCGGATCAGCTCGTCGTCGGCCAGAGCGGCGTCCTCGATACGCGGGTCAGCGTGAAGCAGTTCGACGCGACCATCTATCCCAGCCAGGGTCGCGGACCGATGGTGCTCGCGCCGGACGTCAATACGGGCAGTTACTTCAACGATCAGGACCGCACCAGCCGGCGCACCGAGTGGCTGACCACCTATGGCTTCACGCCGATCGGGCCCGCGCATCTGGTGAAAGTCGGCGCCGGCGTCACCTACGAGGCTTTCGACGGCACCAGCACCAGCCGTCCGGTGGACATCGTACGGGCGAACGGCACGCTCCGCCAGGAAATCGCGTTCGTCGGGAGCGGACGCTTGAGCCGCGGCAAGTGGGGCATTCAAGGCTACGCGCAGGACTCCTGGCCTGTATCGCCGCGCCTCAGCGTTCAGTACGGCGCGCGCTTCGACGCCGACTCGTTCACGGGCGACGTCAACGTCGCACCGCGCGGCTCGTTCACGGCGGCGGTCACGGGCGACCGGCGCACGATCGTTCGCGGCGGGGCCGGCATGTTCTACGACCCGATCCCGCTGAACGTGGCGAGCTTCGATCAGCTCCAGGAGCGTTCCGTCACAGGGTTTGCTGCCGATGGCATCACGCCGGACGGACCGGCGCGTCTCGTACGAAACGTCGTGGCGTCAGCCATCCACACGCCCCGCAGCCTCAACTGGAACGTCGAGATCGATCGCGAATGGATCCGGAACGTCTTCGTCCGCGCCGGGTATCAGCGGCGTGAAAACCGATTCGAGCCGGTGCTCGATCCCACCACGCTGGCCGGCGGGGAAGAGATCCTGCTGCTTCGAACGGACGGGCAGTCCCGGTACCGCGAAGCGCAGATCACCGCGCGCTATCAGTTCCACGGCACCGATCAGATCGTCGGCTCGTACACGCGGTCGTCGGCGATCGGCAATCTCAACGACTTCAACACGTACTTGGGGAACATCGAGAGTCCCGTGATCCGGTCCGATGCACGAGGCCCATTGCCGTGGGATGTGCCGAACCGGTACTTGTTCTGGAGCAACGTCAGCCTGCCGCGAGGCTTCACCGTGTTCCCGCTGTTCGACCTGCGCACCGGATTTCCGCTGTCGACGATCGACGAGGAGCGGAACTTCGTCGGGGCGCGCAACGAGGCCGGGCGCTATCCCGCCTTCATGTCGCTCGACATGCAGGTCAGCAAGCGCCTGCGGCTGTTCGGCCATAACGCGACAGTCGGGGTTAAAGTGTTCAACGCCACAAACCATTTCAATCCGCGCGACTACCAGGGCAACCTGGCGAGCGCGAACTACGGCGGTTTTGCCAACAGCGTCGGGCGAACGTATCGTGGGAAATGGGTGTTCGAGTTTTGAGGAGGAGAACGCGATGTCGATTTGGGAGGGCATCACAACCGCATCGATCTCCTTGTCGCTCGCGGCCGCCACCGGCCCGTCAGCCAGTCGCCCCCGGGAGCCGGTGGAGCTGATGCGCGACGGGAGCCACGTTGACGTGCTGATCGGGGGGCACCCCTTTACCTCGTATTACTTTGATCCGGCGGTCGCGAAACCGTATTTCTTTCCCCTTCGCAGCGCGCACGGCACGGTCGTGACGCGCGGGTTCCCGATGACGCCCGCCATCCCGGGCGAAGACCACGACGAGCCGCATCAGCGTGCCATGTACTTCGCGCACGGCGACGTCAACGGGTTCGACTTCTGGGGAGAAGCCGCGTTTGCACGGTGGAGCGATCACCCGGCCACGACGTTCGGTCGCACCGTGTTCCGAGCCCTCGACGAGGTCCGCGGCGGCTCAGAAGGCGGCCGTCTTCGGGCCACCTTCGACCTCGTCACGCCTGCCGGCACCATCGCCCGTGAGACCCAGACGTACGACTTCAGCGGGGACGAGCAGTCGAGGATCATCGACGCCGAGTTTGCGATTCATGCCAGTCAGGGTCCGGTTACGATGGGTGACACCAAGGAGGGCACGTTTGCCATCCGCGTCGTGAAGGCGCTGGACTCGCCCCCGGGCCGCATGGTGAATGCAAGCGGCGCCAGGGGAGAAAAGGGCATCTGGGGCAAGCGGTCCGAATGGGTGGACTATTACGGACGCGTGGGAGATGAGGAGGTCGGCATAGCCGTCTTCGACCACCCGCACAACCCGCGCGCTCCCACGTATTGGCACGCCCGCGCGTACGGTCTGCTCGCGGCGAATCCGTTCGGCGTCAGGCAGTTTACCGGCGACCGCAATCAGAACGGGAAGTATGCGATTCCCGCCGGTGAGGCGCTCGTGTTCCGCTACCGCGTGTTCATCCATCACGGAGATCCGTTGCAGGCCCAGGTCGCCGAGGCATACCGGCAATTCGCGGCGCAGAAATAGGTGCGACCGATGTCATCCGAATCAGATGTGACGCGACGCGACTTTCTCAAGACCGCGGCAAGGACGACGGCGAGCGCGAGCGCGATCGGCGGCATCACGTTCCTCACCCGGCCGGAGCGCGTCTTCGGCGCCAACGATCGCGTACGCGTCGCCGTCTGTGGCCTCAAGAGTCGCGGGAAGGATCACCTGGACGCGTTTTCGCGCGTCCCGAACGTCGAGATTGCCGCCCTCTGTGATGTCGACGGCACGGTGCTCGACAAGCGCCGCGGGGAAGTCGGAGGCAGCCCGCGAACCTTCACCGATGTCCGCCGGCTGCTCGAGGATCAGTCGATCGATGCGATTTCGATCGCCACGCCCAACCATTGGCACGCGCTGATGGCGATCTGGGCGTGCCAGGCGGGCAAGGACGTGTACCTCGAAAAGCCGTGTTCACACAACCTGTGGGAGGGACGCCAGCTCGTTCGTGCGGCCGAGAAGTACCGCCGCATCGTCCAGCACGGCACGCAGAGCCGCTCGGCACGGGCCCTGATCGACGCGATCCAGCAGCTGCACGGGGGCACCTTTGGCGAGATCTATCTGGCGCGGGGGCTGTGTTTCAAATGGCGCGACACGATTGGCCGGGCGCCGTCCGAACCCGTTCCCGCCGGGGTCGACTACGACCTCTGGACCGGGCCCGCGCCGTTGAAACCGTTTACACGCAATCGCTTTCATTACAACTGGCACTGGATCTGGGAGACGGGAAACGGGGACCTGGGCAACCAGGCGATCCACCAGGTGGATGCCGCACGATGGGGGCTCGGTGTCGCGTTCCCGAACCGCGTGTCCGCCGTCGGAGGCCACTTCATGTTCGACGACGACCAGGAAACGCCCAACACGCTCAACTGCGTCTTCGAATTCGACCGGCCGGACGGCCGTCGCAAGATGATGGAGGTCGAAGTCCGGCATTGGATCACGAACAACGAGGCCGGCATCCGCGGCGGTCTGTTCAATCGCCACAACTCCATCGGCAACATTTTTTACGGATCGAACGGATACCTCGCCGCGGGCAACGAAGACGCCTTCAGCTACGAGAGCTGGATCGGCCGCGACCGGAGGCCGGGTCCCCGCGGCCATTCGGACAACGATCATTTCGCGAATTTCATCAAGTGCGTGCGCAGCCGAAAGAAGGAGGAGTTGAACGCCCCCATCGAGGAAGGACACATCTCCTGCGCGCTGGTCCATCTGGCGAATGCTTCCTATCGTCTGGGCAGGGCGTTGCGCGTGGATCCTGACGGGGAACGGGTGGTCGGCGACGAAGAGGCCGATCGTCTGTTGTCCGGCCGGGACCGCGGATATCGGGCGCCGTTTGTCGTCCCTGACGAGGTCTAGACATCTTCCAAAGCCAATGTCGCAGCGAATGGAGCAAGGTTTCGCCGGTATGGGCCGGTTGCAGGCGTGGCGGACGCTGCGTCGTCTTCGAGGGGCGAGTCTGCTCGCCGCGCTGTGTGGCGCCATCCTGTTCGCCTGGTCCATGCGGCATGCGGGAACAACGGCAGTCGTCGACGGCTTCAGGCGCGTCGGTGGCGGAATCGTCATTGTCGTCGTGTTTGGCGGGGTACGCGCCCTCGTCCGAACAGCAGCGTGGCGCTTGTGCCTCGACCCTGAAGACCGTCTGGCGCTCCGATCGATGTTCAGCGCGTACCTCGCGGGCGATGCCATCGGCAACGTCACGCCCTTTGGACTCATCGCCAGTGAGCCGTTCAAGATAGCCATGGTTCGCAGGCAGATCGCGCTGCCGGCCTCGGTGGCCTCGCTGACGGTGGAGAACCTGTTCTACAGCGCTACCGTCCTTGTGATGCTGGTGACTGGCACTGCCGCCCTGCTGCTGTCCTTCGCCCTGCCGCGTCCCCTCGAAATCATATGCCTGGCGGTGCTGTTGGTGGCACCGCTCGTGGGCCTTGCCGCGGTCTGGATCATCGCGACGCGCCGGCGAGTTGTGAGCGGCTCCATCGAGTGGCTGGTGCGCCATCGAATAGCTGCGAGCTACCTCAGCGAACGACTGCCCCACATCCGGCAGGCCGGCGATCGCATCTTCGGCTTTGTGGCACGCCACCCCGGCAAGGTCATACCCGTGATCCTGCTCGAAGCGACCTACCACGTCGCAGCCGTCGGAGAGATCTGGTTCGTTCTTGGTCTGATTACCGGCGTTCAGACGCGTGTGCTGACGGCGTTCGTGCTCGAGGCCGTCAATCGGACGATTACGATTGCGTTTCAGTTCGTGCCGATGTGGCTCGGCGTCGACGAGGCAGGTACGGCCGCCGTGACGAGTGCGGTCAATCTGGGACCGGCGGCAGGCATCAGCCTCGCCCTGGTCAGAAAGACACGCATCGTGATCTGGACCGTGATTGGATTCCTGCTCGTGGTGCACCGCGGGCTGTCGGCCGGCGCCGCCGCGCGTGAAGCTGACGTGCTCGCAGCAGTCAAACCTTCACCACGAAAACACGAAGGCCACGAAACACACGAAAACAACGCGTGCGACCAGCGGCCGGCATAGCCGGCCGTCGCGCTGACGGAAAAAGCCGCCGCAACACAAACATTCGAGGCCAGAGTTTGTGATTGCGCCGGCTTTTTCAGTCAGCGAGGCCCGCTTCGCGGGCCGGTCGCACGCGGTACCTCTGCGTGCTCTGCGGGCTCTGCGTTAAAACGTTTTCTTTTCGTGTTTTCGTGTTTTCGTGATCTTCGCGGTTAGTGACCTCGCGGACTGCCGCTGCCCCGACTATCTCTTTGCGGCGTGATTCGCTGCGGCTGTTGTGAACTCCTGTCCAACTCGTCTCCGCACGCTCGTCACTTTCGCTGGGCCGGGACGGAGGCGCCTTTGCGGACCGCCTTTTGATCTCCGGAGTCGCCGCGCACTATCAGATGCGTGACCGTGCCCCCGGCATCCTTGACGAACTCGAAGCCGGTCGGGGTCGCGGTCGACATGAATTTCGTCTCCGATTGCACCAGCAGCGGAAGCTTGGGTTCATTGAGACCCTGCACAAACAGC
>QHWJ01000028.1 GCA_003222535.1 Acidobacteriota bacterium
AGATGCGGAGCTGGGGCACGCCTTCGCCGTCCCGTTCGAGTACGTGATCGGCAAGCGTGACATTCCCATCATTCCACTTTTTACGAATGTCTACGTTCCGCCGCTGCCGACGCCGAAGCGCTGCGCCGCGCTGGGAAAGGCGATCGCCGGGATCATCAAAGGCCGCAAGGAACGCGTCGCGCTGATTGCGAGCGGCGGCATGTCGCATTTCCCCGGCACGAGCAAATACCTCACGCCGGAGTTCGACTTCGATCGCTGGCTGGTGGCGCAGTTCGAGGCGGGCAATACCGACGCGCTCCTGAATATGACCGGCACGCAGCTCGACGAAGTGGGGAACACCGAAATGCTCAACTGGGCCACCATGTTCGGCGCGATCGGTCCCGAGGAAGGCGAGCTGATCGACTACATCCCGACCTGGCACCACGGGCTCAGCATGATGCGCTTCCTCCCGCATCGGGCCAGGAAGACGGCGTCGACGAAGGGGATCGAGCAGTACGGCGGCTTCAAATTCAAGAACCAGGGCTTCCAGTTCTACAAGCATCCGCCCGCCGAGGCGTACGGCCTCAACCGGCTGCTGTTCGAAGTCCGTCACAGCGCGGACCTGCGCGATCGAATCATCAAGAACCTCGACACGGTCGCGAAGGAGTACGAGCTCAGCCCGCAGCAGCGAGCGGCGTCGGAAGAGCTGATCAATGTCGGCAAAGGCGGGCTGGTCAGCGAACATGTGGGCCCGCTCGTCGAAGCGGGAGCGCATCCGCTGCAGGCGCTGATGTCGCTGCACGTGATCTTCTCGATGTCCCATCGGGCGCCGGCACGAGAGGCCCGGATTGCGGATTGAGGATTGCGGAATACGGATTGATTTCGGATTGGAAGATTTAACCCGCAATCCAATTCCGCAATCCGCAATCCGAGATCCGCAATGGTCAGCATGCTAACGGAGGGTCGCATGACGGTCAGATGTGGCGTCGGACTCGCGGCGATGATCGCCGCGCTCGCCTCGTTTCCCCTCAGTGCGCTGCAGGGACAGCGGAGCGCACCAGATGCACCACCGACAAACGGCTTCATCACTGGTGTCGTTCAGGGCGGCGCGGGACCCGAAGCCGGCGTGTGGGTGATCGCCGAGACGAAAGGGCTGCCCACGAACTTCATCAAGATCGTCGTCACTGATGACCAGGGGCGGTTCACGCTGCCGGACTTGCCAGCCGCCAGTTACGGCGTGTGGGTGAGAGGCTACGGCCTCGCGGATTCGACGCCGATTCAGGTGAAGCCGGGCGCGGCGCCGGTCGCGCTCAAGGCGACGACGGCGAAGACTCCACAGGAAGCGGCAAAGGTGTATCCGGGCAATTACTGGCTGTCGCTGCTCGAGCCGCCGGCGCAGAAGGAGTTTCCGGGCACCGGGCCTGACGGCAACGGCCTGGGCACGAACATGCAGACCCAGAACCACTGGATCAACGCGCTGAAATCGGACTGCAATTTCTGTCATCAGCTCGGAAACAGGCTCTCTCGCAGCGTCGATCACGTCTTCAAGGCGAAGGGCGACATCACGACGCACCAGCAGGCCTGGGAGTGGCGCCTCGGTACCGGAGTGCGTGGCAATTCGATGTACGGTGCGCTCGTCAATATGGGATTGCCCCGGACAACGAGGGCCCTTGCCGATTGGACCGAGCGCATCGACAAGGGCGAAGTGCCGCCGGCGCCGCCCCGGCCGAAAGGCATCGAGCGCAATCTCGTGGTGACCTTGTGGGACGTCGGTGACGACCACTCCTTCATGCACGACGAGATCTCGACGGACAAACACCATCCGACCGTGAATGCCAACGGCAAGGTCTATGCGGTGTCGGCCGGGCACGGTCAGCTCGTGATGATGGATCCGAAGGAGCACAGCACCGTCTCGCTGGACATCCCGACCCGGGCGCCCAGGGCCGATGTCCCCTCGCGCTTCCCGAAACCCAATCGGCCGTCGCTGTGGTGGGGAGAAGAACATCTGTGGGGCAACCCTCCCTACGATCCTGCCGATCCACACAATCCGATGATCGACAGCAAGGGCCGGGTGTGGATGACGTCGAAGATACGTCCCAACCAGGACCCCTCATGGTGCAACGACGCGTCGAACAGGTTTGCCGAATGGTTCCCGCTTCGTTCGAGCGGCCGCCAGGCGTCCTTCTACGATCCCAAAACGCAGAAGTTCACGCTGATCGATACGTGCTACGCCACCCACCACCTTCAGTTCGACAACGATGCCGACGAGACGGTGTATTTCAACGAGCTCAGCGGTCCCATTGTCGGCTGGATCGACACGAAGGTGTACGACGAGACGCACGATGAACAGAAGGCGGTCGGCTGGTGCGGTCAGGTGCTCGATACGAACGGCGACGGAAAGATCACGAAGCCGTTCAATCAGGTGGCGGGTGGTCGAGGGGCCGATTCACTCCTGTACGCCGGCGACACGGCAGGCGGACGGGCGGCCGGACGTGGACGTGGCGGCCCGATTGATCCCGCGCTCGATACGCAGGTCAGTTACAGCCTGTACAGCGTCATCCCGAGCCCCGTCGACACCGCGGTCTGGGGAGTTTCGGAGCGGTATCCAGGCTATCTCGTCCGGATGGAGCGCGGCACTGATGCGCCATCCAGCTGCAAGAGCCTGATCTTCAAGGTGCCGGAACCGGGTTTCGATCCGCGCGGCGTCGACATCGACAGCGACGGCGTCGTGTGGACGGCGCTCGCCGCGAGCAGCGACCTTGCGAGCTTCGACTTTCGCAAGTGCAAGGACGTGAACGGTCCGGCAAAGATCGACGGAAGCCAGTGCCGCGAAGGGTGGACGTTGTATCAGACCAATGGTCCAAAGCTGAAGGGTACCGGGATTCCGGCCGATTTTCACTATTACAACTGGGTGGATCAGCACAACATACTGGGCCTCGGGGCCAACACGCCGTTGGCGACCGGATCGAACTCCGATTCGCTGCTTGCGCTGAATCCCCAGACCAAAGAGTGGATCACCTTACGCGTGCCCTATCCGCTCGGTTTCTACTCGCGCGGCATGGATGGGCGCATCGACGATCCGAACGGCGGATGGAAGGGCCGCGGATTGTGGGCGAACTACGGCACGCACTTCGTCTGGCACATCGAAGGCGGCAAGGGCACCAAAGGCAAAATAGTGCACTTCCAGCTGCGACCGAATCCGTTGGCGAGATGATTTTCTCGAACACGCTCCCAGGGAGCATACCTTATGGCATTTCCCTATCGTGCCGACCACGTCGGCAGCCTGCTGCGCCCGCGCGCGCTGCTCGACGCGCGCAACGACTCTCTCACGCGCGAACAGCTCAAGACCATCGAGGACACGCACATCCTTGATGTCCTGACACGCCAGCAAGAGGCCGGCCTCAAGATCTTCACCGATGGCGAGCTGCGCCGCACCAGCTTCATGGGCGATTTCTACGAATCGGTCGACGGTCTCAATCAACAGTATGAGATCCCCCGGACCTGGAAGGGCGCCCCGTCCGGCGTTGCCGCGGCCTCGGGCATCGGCACGCCGGGCGGTGCCGTCGTCGCGAAACTCCGCCAGACCAAGCGCCTTACCAAGCACGAGGTCGATTTCCTCAAACAGCACGCGCCCGGCGACATCAAGATGACGCTGCCGACCGCGAACCAGTTTCCCGCCCTCGCGTACAAGAAAGGCGTGAGCGAGCGCGCCTATCCGACCTATTCCGAGTTTCTCTGGGACATCGTCCCGATCATCAAGGCCGAGATCCACGCGCTCGTCGACGAGGGGATCAAGTACATCCAGATCGATGCGCCGCGGTACAGCTACTACATCGATCCGAAGTGGCGGCGGCATATTCAGGAGGAGATGGGCGTCGATCCGGAGCTGGCGCTGGACGAAGCGATTCGCGTCGACAACGCCTGCCTCGAGGGCGCGAAGCGCGAGGGCGTGATTCTGGCGATGCACCTGTGCCGCGGCAACAACCGGAGCCAGTGGTACGCCGAAGGCGGGTACGACCCCATCGCCGAACGGCTCTTCGATCAAATCAACGTGGACGTGTTTCTGCTGGAATACGAGTCCGAGCGCGCCGGCACCTTCGAGGCGCTGCGGTTCGTGCCCCGCAGCAAGGCGGTCGTTCTCGGTCTGGTGAGCAGCAAGCTCCCGGCGCTCGAGCCTCAGGATCAGCTGATTCGCCGCATCGAGGAGGCGAGCCGCTACGTGCCGCTGGAGAACCTCGCGGTGAGCCCGCAGTGCGGGTTCGCCTCGACCATGGAAGGCAATCTCCTGACCGAGCAGGAACAGTGGCGCAAGCTGCAGCTGGTCGTCGACACTGCGCGCAACGTGTGGAAAGACTCGTGACGATCGGGTTCATCGGGTTCGGCGAAGCCGGATCCAGCATCGCGGGCGGATTGCGATCAGCGGGCGTCGAGCATATCGTCGCGTTCGACATCGCGACGCACGACCCGCATCTGGGCCCCGCGATCCAGGAGCGCGCCGGGCGAAGCGAAACAGACGTGGTCGAATCGTCTGCCGATCTGGCCAGCAGCAGCGACATCGTGTTCTCGACGGTGACGTCGAGCTCGGCGCTCGACGCGGCCAGGCAGACGGTCCCGTTTCTCGAGCCCCGTCACATCTATGCGGACCTCAATTCCGTGTCGCCCGCGCTCAAGCAGGACATTGCGCGGGTCGTCGGCGCGTCCGGCGCGCGGTTCGTTGAAGTGGCGGTGATGGCGCCGGTTCTGCCGTATGGGCACCGCGTCCCGATGCTGCTCGGCGGGCCGGATGCGCCGCTGTTCCTGGACGCGATGGCGCCGTTCGGCCTGAGGATGCAGACGCTCGCAGGGGCGCCGGTTGGTGCGGCGGCCGCCGTCAAGATGTGCCGCAGCATCGTCGTCAAGGGACTGGAGGCGCTGATGTGCGAATGCGTCCTCGCCGCGAGCCGGTTCGATGCCGACGCCCACGTTTTCGCGTCGCTGAACGAGAGCTTCCCGGGCATCGACTGGAAGACGCTCGCCGATTACATGGTCGGCCGCGTCGTGCTGCACGGAGAACGCCGGGCACGCGAGATGGAGGAGGTGGCCGACACGCTCCGCGCGATCGGCGTCGAGCCGATCATGGCGGAGGCCGCGGCGCGCCGCCAGGACTGGAGCGCGCACCGTGATCTGCGTTCGCACTTCGGTCCGGAGGGCCCGGCCACCTACCGGGAAGTGCTCGACGTCATCGCAAGCACCACGACCCGGGCCTAGCAGTGTGCGCGCGATGTGCCTATGCACGCTCGTGGTGAGCCCTTCGACTCACCGCTCATCCTGAGCCTGTCGAAGGATGAGCGGCTCGCTCAGGACAGGCTTGTCGAGCCACGAGCATCTTGGTGGCTCGTCCTTCGACAAGCTCAGGACGAGCGAGGTGCGAATTTCCCGCCCGCCTTCCGTAGGGCACGCCTTCAGGCGTGCCGGGAGCGGCTGGGAATCTTAGAGGGTCGCCATACGAGTCAATTTCGCACGTGCTCATAGAGACGTGCGGTCGGCACGTGAGGACATCGCGGCATGAACACGATCGACGTCGGCTCGGCGCTCGACGACGCGCACTGGAGCGGGTATCAGAAGCTCCTCGTGTTCGCGACGGCGACGACGATCATTCTCGACGGCCTCGACAACCAGTTGCTGAACGCAGCGGTGCCGGCGTTGATGCGCGAGTGGAGCCTGCCGCGTCCGGCGTTCGTGCCAGTCCAGACGAGCGGGATGATCGGGATGATGGTTGGCGGCGCCATCGGCGGGTTCATCGGCGACCGGTTCGGACGCCGTATCGCGCTGCTTGGCAGCGTCGTCTCGTTCGGCATCCTGACGATCCTGGTGTCGTTCGCCGGCGGCGTCGCCATGCTCACGGCGCTGCGGTTTTTTGCCGGGCTCGGTCTCGGCGGCGCGATGCCGAATGCGGCGGCGCTCTCGTCCGAGTACGTGCCGAGGCGGCAGCGGCCGTTCGCCGTGACGCTGACGATCGTGTGCATTCCACTCGGCGGATCGCTGGCCGGCTTTGTCGGCGGGCAAATCCTTCCGCGGTTCGGCTGGCGAGGGCTCTTTCTCGTCGGCGGCATCCTGCCGCTCCTGATGACGGCGATCCTGCTGAAGGTGCTGCCGGAGTCGCCGCGTTATCTGGCCCGGCTGCCCGAACGCTGGCCTCAGCTTCGCACGCTGCTAGGTCGACTCGGCCACCACGTGCCGGACGAAGCGGTGTTCGTGGATGCCACCGAGAAGGCGATCACGCACGTGTCCGCGCGCGAGCTGCTTGTTCCGGAATACCGCCGCGACACGGCGGCGCTCTGCGCGTCATTCTTCTTTTGCCTGTTGTCCGTGTACGTCGGGGTCAGCTGGGTGCCGTCCTTGCTGGTGGGCGCCGGGTTCGACGTGGGCACGGCCAGCTACGGGCTCACCGCGTTCAACCTCGGCGGCGTCGTCGGCGCCATTCTCGGCGCCGTCGTGATCATGCGCCTGGGGTCGCGTCTCACCATGCTCGTGATGGCGGCCGGCGCCATCGCGGGCGCCGCCGTGCTGGCGTTCATGCCGATCGGCACGCAGTCGGCGGGCGCGGTCCTCGTCATGCTGGCGTGGACCGGCGGTCTCATCAACGCCGTTCAAACGACGATGTACGCCCTCGCCGCGCATGTCTATCCCACGGCCGTGCGCGCCACGGGTGTCGGAACGGCGGTGGCGTTCGGCCGCATTGGCGGCGTGCTCAGTCCATCCGTCGGATCGTGGGCGCTCGAATCGGGCGGTTCGTCGCGGTATTTCGGCCTCATTGCCGCGACGATGGTGATGGCGTTCGCCGCGTTGTCGGCGATCCGCCGCCACATTCCCGGTGCGACGGTTCACGCTGTAGCATCGCCGGCACCGCAACCAGCCAGGCGCTGAACATGGCAACCTTGAGCCAGTGGCGATCCAGACCGTGGCCGCGTGGCGGGCCTGACGGTTCTGGACACCGCTTATCCTGAGCCTGTCGAAGGATGAGCGGTTTGCTCGTGGTTCGACAAGCTCACCACGAGCGATGCATAAGCGATTTTGAGCTCGCTAGAGAACGCGCGTGCCCGCATTACATTTTGGTCTCCGGTCGTGGTTCAGAGCGATCGTCGCGACAGTACCGCTGGCGCTGGCCGCCTCCGGCAAGCCTGCTGCGGGCCAGGAGGCTCCAAAAGCCGAACGAGGAGAGCAGATCCAGAACGCGAGCTGCACGACGTGTCACGATCGCAGGCCGATCGACAGACAGGCGCTGGACGAGGCTGGCTGGATGAAAGTGATGGCGTCGGAGATCGAGAAGGGCGCCAAGGTCGAGAAGGACGACGTGCCGGTGCTGGTCGCGTATCTGGTCAAGAACCACGGACCGTTGCCCGACGGCCCTGGGAAGGAAATCGTCTTGAACATCTGCACACAGTGTCACGATCTGCAGCGGGTCAGGCGGCAGCGATCGAGCGCCGAGGGGTGGGCCGAGATCCTCGACACGATGCTCAACGAAGGCGCTCCGCTGTCGGCGGAGGATTTCCCGGTGGTCCTGCGATATCTTGCGCGGAACTTCAGACCCGAAGGGTAACACCATGAAACTCCTGCTCTATCACACCGCCAGAGGATAATAGGCGACGAGAGAAACCCAAGAAATCGTCTCGCCTGGATTGCGAGAAGCCAGAACGAGCGTCACTTCACCAGCGGCCGTTGCTACCAGCGTCGCCGCTAATGACAGGAGACGCAGACGTGGCTGCCATGCCAACCACACCACTCCGAGAATTGGCCCAGCGATGCCAACCAGTTCGTTAAGGTCCACGGTTCCGCGTTCAGTCGTCCAAATAGGCCCGGTAATGCTTCCCACGAACTCCTTGCGAAAAATCGTACTGCGGTCGCATTTCGTCGTTATCGTTTGGATGGATTTGTGGATTCAGACGGTCCGGCTGAAGCCGGACACTACGTACTTGGACTTCAGACTTCAGACTTCAGACTTCAGACTTCAGACGTCGATTTTCGCGTTATTTCCAGACGCGTTCCTGGCAGATCGACACGACGCAAATCGATTCGATGACGCGATTGGGCGGTGGGACGGTGAGCCCCCGGTCGGTCATCAGCTTGCGGATCAGCGCGGCGGTCTCGGGATGAGCGATCGCCGATTGCACGCCGGTGCGGACGAGACCGTCGGTGTCCCGGCTTCCGCCGTCGCGCGTCTCGAGCCAGGCGCCGTGGTCCGCGAGCATCTGCACGACCGGGTTCCTGCCCTTGATCGCGGCCCCCATCATCGCCGTGCGCCCTTCCCTGTTGGCGGCATTCGGATCCAGGCCGAGCTCCAGCAACAGCTTCACGGCGTCGACGTTGGCCTGTTTCGACCACTCGTAGGTGACACCCTCGACCCACCCGATCCCTCCGGCAACCGTGAGCGCCGTGTCCCCGTTGGCCGTCTGGATTTTCGGGTCGGCGCCGTAGTCCAGCAGGAGCTTCATCAGCTCCAGATCGCTCGACTGAGACGCGCGAACGAACGCGGTCGCGCCGTCCTCGAACAGCCATTGCATCGTGAAGATCGTGCGCGTCAGCGTGTTGTCCTTGATCCGGGCATTCGGGTCGGCGCCGTAGTCCAGCAGCGTGCGGATGTATTCGAGTGAGTCCATGTCCGGCTTCCGCACCGGATAGTCGCCGCCTTCGATGTTGCGGTTGTCCGTCGCGAGATACAGCGGGGTCCAGCGGCCCTTGTTCGCGAGGTTGGGGTCCGCGCCGTGCTCCAGCAGAAACGTCCCGAGCTTGTAGTGCCGGTTGTTGGTTGCTGTGAGCAGCGGCGTCCAGCCATACTCCGTGACCTGGTTCACGTCGGCTCCCGCCTTGACGAGATAGTCCACGGACTCGACGTCGTTTTCGCGAGCCGCAAGAACCATCGCGGTCAGACCACCACCGCCGGCGCCGACGAGGCCTGCGACGATGACGTCCGCCTCGTCTGCGTTCTCGAGCGCGGGAGCGTTTTCCCGCTCAGGGGCGTCTGGCGGAGGCGCGGGGGCGGCCGGCGCAGGTGACGCCGATCCGGCGGCGTTCTGACCAGGAGGCGCTCCCGGCGGAGCCGTGGCGTTCGTCTCGACGCGCGCGCCACCGGCGTTGAGCGTGCCGCGGAAACCCAGAGAAACCTTCATGCCGTTCGCCGCCTCCCACTCGAGCTGTTCCTGGTAGGTTCTTCCGGCGGCGGCCGCCGCGGCGTAGCGGCGCGCGGCAGAATCGACAGCATCGGTCCTGACCCGCGGTGCCATGTAGTTGCGGGGCAATCCGGCCGGGCCCGAGCGGGCGCTGACGTCCGCTCCAAGCTCGACCAGCACCTTCACGGCGGCGGGATGCTTCTGATCGACCGCCCACATCAGCGCGGTCGTGCCCCGCAGTTTTTCCTTCGCGTTCACGTCCGCTCCGGCTGCGAACAACAGCTTGATCGCCTGCGGGCTGCCGTTGCGCGCCGCGAGCATCAGGACGGTCTCTCCGTTCGGTCCGCGCTGCTTCGCGTCCGCCCCGGCCTTCAGCAGGGTCTCGATCATCGCCGCGTTGCCGTAGAGCGAGGCCATGGCCAGCGGCGTCACGCCCTCGCGATTGGCCACATCCGGCTTCGCGCCGGCGCGAATGAGCACGTTCGCCGTTTCCAGGTCGTCACGATACACCGCCCAATGAAGCGCCGTGGCGCCATCCACCTGGGGAGCATTCACGTCGGCCTTCCGCTGCAGCAGCGTGCGAACGGCGGTTCTGTCTCCTTTCATGACCGCGTCCGCGATCTCGCTGCGGCTGGCAGCCCGTGGCGCAACACCGGCCACGCCGATCAACAGCAACGCGACACCTCCGATGATTCGCGGCATCGTCATCGTTTTCCGTCCATCCATGAAGTCTTGTATCGGGTAATCGGGTGATCTGGTAATCGGGTAATTCAATTGGGTAATTCAATTGGCCAATTCAATTACCCGATTACCCGATTATCCAATTACTCGATTCATAAGTTCGTCAGTCTGCCAGTGCTGTCGCCCTGTGAATCCTGGTGAATCCCGTACATATCCAGGACGCTCAGCAGAAGATTGCCCGTCGTCACGGTCTTGCGCTCGTACGCGACGTGGCGTCCGCCTTTCAGCCGACCGTTGGCGCCGCCCACCAGAATGTGGGGCACGTCGAAGTGCTGATGCTGATTCGAGTTCCCCATATTCGTGCCATACATGATCAGCGAATGATCCAGCAGCGTTCCGTCTCCCTCGGGGATCGACCTCAGCTTTTCGGCGAAGTATGCCAGCGTCGAGACGTGGTATCGATTGAGCTCGGCGTATCGCTGCACCTGCACCGGATCTTCCTGGTGGTGCGACCCGCCGTGGAACCCGACGCTCTGGCCCCCGTTCGGGAAGAGCTCGCTCTTCGGGTAGGTATAGCTCCGGGCGGTCAGGTCGCGGGCGCCGAGCAATGTCACAACGCGGGTGATATCGGCGCGGAACGCCAGCGCGGTCAGATCGCAATGCAGCTTGATGTGCTGATCGAACTGCTCCGGCACGCCCGGGGGAAGGTCGATCTCCGGCACGGTTGCCGACGCCTTCGCGGCAAGCTGAATGCGCCGCTCGATCTCGCGAATCTCGTCCGTGTATTGGTTGACCGTCCTGCGGTCGTCGGGGCCGAGCGACTTCCGGAGGCCCGCCAGCTCGTTGAGAAGGGAATCGAGAATGCTCTGGTTCTGCTTCATGCGCGCGGCGCGCACTTCGGGCGTGCCGCCGCTCCCGAAGAGGCGCTCGAAGACGACCTGCGGGTTCAACTCCATCGGCAGCGGGCTCGTCCGCTGCTCCTCCCCTGCGGGCGTGGGCAGTGCGACCCACGAGATCGAATTCGTGTACGAGCAGCTGTACCCCTCGCCGCAGTTACTCGAGCTCGAATTCGGATCTTCTACCGAGAGTTGCAGCGACGGCAGCAGCGTGCCCTGACCGATCTTCTGCGCGATGACTTGATCGATGGTGGGACTCCCCACCGTCGCGTCGGAGCCGGCGGTCTTGCGCGGCTTGATGCCCGTCAGATACGCGGCTGCGACCCAGTGATCCGAACCGGTCGTGCCTTCGGGCGGCTCGGCCGACTTCGACCACATGCCGCTCAAGACGACGGTCCGATCCTTCACCTTCTCGAGCGATTCCAGGATGTATGGCAGCTTCGCCGGGAGCGCCCCCGCCTGCTCGGGCACCCAGTGTCCTGGCGCCATCCCGTGCGGAAAGAAC
Source organism: Acidobacteriota bacterium (assembly GCA_003222535.1). Taxonomy (GTDB): domain Bacteria; phylum Acidobacteriota; class Vicinamibacteria; order Vicinamibacterales; family CAVVIG01; genus QHWJ01. The sequence continues at coordinate 11,208 of QHWJ01000028.1, forward strand.
ATGCCGACGAAGCGGCCCGGCGACGGCCCCGCAACGGTCTCGGCCAGCGCCGTCGCTGCCGGCACCATCGCTTCGAGCAACGGAAGTGCCACGGTGACGCCCGCGCCTTTGAGAAACATCCGGCGCGGGATGTGTTTTTTCGAGACGAACATCCTAGCGGCCCCCCTTTTTACTCTCCCTGTCGCGAGGCGGCTCCGTCTGACTCGGAACAGAGGTCTCCGCGCTCCTGGTATTCATCTGAAACGGCTTGCTCTTGACGACGCCGAGGACGAGCGACGCGAAGCGGTTGTCGTTGCCTGCGGCATCCCGCGCGATGGAGCGGACCAGCGGCATGTCCTGATACTCGACGCCGCGGCCCAGGCCATACGTCAGCAGTTTTTCGGCCACGACCTCCACGAACTGACTGGAGTACCCAAGCAGCCATTTCCGCAGACCCGCCGGGCTGTCGATTTTCGTGCCGTCGTACACCTGGGCCGACGCGTCGACGGGCGTTCCCTCCTCGTGCGTTCGCCACAGGCCAACGCCGTCGAAGTTCTCGAGCGAGAAGCCGATCGGGTCCATCAAACTGTGGCACTGGATGCAGTCCGCGCGGACCCGATGGTCCAGCATCTTCTGCCGCATCGTCGGTTCCTTCGCATTCCCGGTGGCATCGCCCGTTCTCGCGGGCAGCGGCGGCACGTCGGGGGGAGGCGGCGGCGGGCTCATCCCGAGGATGTTGGTCATGACCCACTTGCCGCGAGTCACCGGAGAGGTTCTTTCGGGCTTCGACGTCGTCGTCAGAATCGCGCCCTTTCCGAGCAGACCCCGCCGCAGATCCATGTCGGGGCCGAGGGTGACGCGCCGGAACTGGCTGCCGTAGATGTTCGGGATTCCGTAATGCCTGGCCAGGCGCTCGTTGACGAACGTATAGTCGGCCGTCAACAGGTCCACCACACTGCGGTCTTCGCGCACGATGGTGTCGAACAGCAGCTCCACCTCGCGCCGCATGGCTTGCCGCAGCGGATCGTCGAAGTCCGGATAGAGGTTGGGCAGGGGGCCCACAGCTTGAAGGCCACGCAGGTTCAGCCACTGTCCGGCAAAGTTGACGGCCACCGCTGAGGCGCGCGGATCCTTCAGCATGCGCCGCACCTGCCGTTCGAGCACCACCGGATCTTTCAGACGGCCCTGACTCGCTAGGCCAATCAGCTCATCGTCCGGGATGCTGCTCCAGAGAAAAAACGAGAGGCGCGACGCCAGATCCAGGTCGCTGATGCGGAAGGCTTCGCCAGGCCTGGCGGTCGGCGGCTCGGCCTCGATGCGATAGATGAACTTCGGCGACGCCAGCAGGCGGGCGAGGACCAGCTCGATCCCGTTATCGAAGTCCTTTTCCTTACGGCCCGATTGGTAGAACGCCATCAGCACGTCGACGTCGGCTGCGGCCGCCGGCCGTCTGAAGGCGTGCGTCGCCAGATTCGTGACGATCTTTCGCGCGCACGCCGTTTCGTCGGCGGCGCCAGCCGGACGGCAGGTGAAGATCTTGCGGCGGCTCGACGACTCGCTTGGCGCCACAGCGTTGAATGGGCCTTCAATCCGCACGGTGCCGACGTGCGGAAAGAATGTGAAGCCCGGAGTGGGACCGGTCTGGATCGTGTCGCGCATGAAATGCTGATCGAGATCGAGCAGCGGCGCGAAATTGGTGGCGGGAAAGGTGACGCCAACGGCATGCGCTCCGGCTGTCGTCTTGAACCGCACACGCATCGGCGGAGGTTCGTTGCGGAAACCGCCGCCCCCGCCTCGCGCGGCACGCGCGGCCGGAGTGGGAACGTTCACGCCACGCCCCCCAGCCGGGCCCGGAGCCGCGCCACGTCCGCGCTGACCTGCGGCCTGTCCGCTCGCGGCCCCGCACGTGTCTGCGGGCTGGCCCAGGCGCCGGCTGCCTTGCCAATCGAGGAGCTGCAATCGATCGTTGTCGAGCAGCACTTCGAGCTTCTCGCACGGGACCGATCCGAACCCGGTCGGCGACATGTTGTCCCCGAAGATGGGCGTGACGGTGACCGTGTACTCGCCATCGGACGGGAACACATGCGTCACCAGCATCCCGCCGCGCGTCCCGAACGGCAGGCCCTCGATGTGATAGTCCTGCGACGTGTCCTCGGGCGTCCTGTACACGACCAGCGTGGGCGCCGCCGGCTCGCCAATCGCCAGGCGGCTGATCTTCGCGGACGCCGAGACGTAGGCCTCGACGAGCGTCGAGGAAATGCCGAGCGTGCCCGCCATGTTGTCGAAGCCGTGCGTGGAATCGTCGGACGGCAAGTACTGAGCCGGATCGATCTCCAAGTCGAGAAGATCGCGGACCACGTTGCCATATTCCGTACGATTGAGGCGATGCAGACCGGGCGGCGGCGTGTAGGGGACGGCGTTGCGGTCGAGTTCATTCTCGAGCCATGCGGCGAGACCGTCGTAGGTCGCCTTGTCCGGCCGGCGCGCGCCGAAGGGTGGCATCATCCCGGCCCGAAGTTTCCGCACGACCCGTTCCCACGCTTCCGCGTGCTCCCCGACGTGCGTCACATCCAGATCGTCAAGTGTGATTTTCCGTGCAGCTTCCTGCCCTGATGCCTTCCCTCGCTGGCTGTGGCACCCGACGCAATATTGGTTGAGAAGCGCACGCTGTTGGGACGCCGAGTCCGGGGCGGCGATCGAGGCTGGCGGTAGCTGGCCACGCGTCTGACCCCGCACGGCCACCATGAAAGGCAGAGTGGCCACGCAACTGACCGCCAGGAGTCTTCTGATCATCGACGGGCTCTCCGGCTCGGGATGCAGGGCGAGCCTTTCAGGCCCGCCGCAGCGGACGAAGGAAGTCCTTACCGGCTAACATCATACCCGAAGGGTCGGCTACGCCGATGTCGCCAATTGTCACCAGCGGCTCTCGGCATATCCCCGCAACACTCGCTCGTCCTGAGCTTGTCGAAGGACGAGCGGTTTGGCTGGTGGTTCGACAAGCCTGTCCTGAGCGAGCCGCTCATCCTTCGACAGGCTCAGGATGAGCGGTGAGTCGAAGGGCTCACCACGAGCGGAGGTCCAGGTACCTCGCCCGCCCCAAACGTCCGTAGTCGATTGGTGTATGCTCCCTCGCGACGGACCGATGGCGTACTGCCGATGCTCCAGGAGGAGTGACCGATGGCTGAATCGACGAAGGGTTCCGTCGATCGTCGTGGTTTTCTGAGAGGTGCGGCTGTCGGCGCCGCGGCGCTGGTCACCCAGCCGTCCGTGGCGCTTCCACAACCGCCGGAACCTCCCGCCCGCCCGGCGGCGGCTGCGCCGTCGAATGCCCAGTTGGGGGCCGATACCGAAACGCCCCCGTCGGGCGGCCGATCGCGAATCGTCGAGCATCCCGCGTCCGACTTCATGGTGGACGTGATCAAGACGCTCGGGTTCGAGTACGTCGCCGCGAATCCGGGCTCCAGTTTCGACGGCCTGCACGAATCGATCATCAACTACGGCGGCAACAAGCTGCCGGAGCTGCTGACCTGCTGCCACGAAGAGTCGGCCGTGGCCATGGCGCACGGGTACGCGAAGATCGAGGGCAGGCCGATGCTCGCGCTGCTCCATGGCAACATCGGCATCCAGCACGCATCGATGGCGATCTACAACGCCTACGCCGACCGCGTGCCGGTTTACATCATCGCCGGCAACTGGA
>QHWJ01000029.1 GCA_003222535.1 Acidobacteriota bacterium
TTCCGCCAGCGCGGCGCCGAGCTCCTCCAGCTGCGTTCGACTCGTTCCAGGGTGCTTTTCAACACGAGCCCCCTTCCCGGCGGCCACGGGCTCGACGACCTGTCCATCGAAGGAGAACCCGACCATCGTCTGCTCGCCTTCCTGCACGTGGCAGAGAAAGCGGCGGCCGGCCGCTTCGCGATTTATCGCGACGTCGTCGGCGACGATCCGTCGACGCGCGCGATCTTCGAAGAGATCCTCCGCGATGAAGTGTTCCACATGAACTACACGTACACGCAGCTCGCCCGCGTCTTGCCCAGGTCTTACCGGCGACAGGTGTGGCAGGCACGCGCGAGCCGTTTGTGGAAGAGGTATCTGCGTGCGGCGGCCGCGCTTGCCGGTCTGATTAGCACGCTCATCCTCAGGATCCAGTATTTCATCCTGCTGCCGCCCTTCGCGTGGCTCGCCAAGCGAGCCGAGAGGCGGGAGCGCCCCGGTTGGACGCCAATCCCACGCGACCGCAACGATTCGCCCACGCGCCAGTATTGAGATGAAGATTCTCGGAATCTCCGCGCACTACCACGATGCGGCGGCGGCGCTCCTCGTCCACGGCATACCGGTCTGCGCCGTGCAGGAAGAGCGTCTGTCCAGGCGCAAGAACGACGCCGCGTTTCCGCTGAACGCGATCGAATGGTGCCTCGATCACGCCGGACTCGATCCGGCAGATCTCGACGCTGTCGTCTTCTACGAGCGCAGCATGCTGAAGTTCGAGCGGATCCTCACCTGCGCGCTGCGGGCTTTCCCCTACTCCTGGCGGTCCTTTCCGAACGCCATCAAGAGCTCGCTCGGGGAAAAGGTGTGGGTGCGCGGAATCATCTCGTCGTACCTCGGCGTGCCGCGCCGGAAGATCTTCTTCACCGGGCACCACGAGTCGCACGCGGCCGCCACCTTCCTGACGGCTCCGACGCGTCGCGCGGCGATCCTGACCGCCGACGGCGTGGGCGAGTGGGCCACGCTCACGGTCGGCCATGGCGAGCGGCGCGCTGACGGCGGCACCGCGATCACACTCCTGCGCGAAATCAGATTCCCACATTCGCTCGGCATGCTGTATTCGACGTTCACGGCCTATCTCGGCTTCGCGGTGAACGAGGACGAGTACAAGGTCATGGGGCTTGCCGCCTACGGGCGCCCAACCAAGGTCGACGAGGTCCGCAAGTTGATCTGCCGCACGCCGGATGGCGCGTTCACGCTCGACCTGGATTACTTCGAGTACCACACGACGGCCGCGCGATCGTATTCGCCGCGGTTCGTCGAGCTGTTCGGCCCGCCGCGCAACTCATACGACCCGATCGACCTCGAGACGGCAGACGGCCGGCGCTTCGCCGATTGCGCCGCCAGCGTGCAGCGGGTTCTCGAGGACACGCTGGTGGACATGACCCGCGCGCTCCATCGGGAGACCGGCTTACCGGACCTGTGTCTGGGCGGCGGCGTGGCGCTCAACGCCGTCGCCAACGCGCGGATCCTGGCGGAGTCGGGGTTCGAGCGCGTGTTCGTCCCGCCGGCTCCTGGTGATGCCGGCTGCGCGCTCGGTGCGGCGCTCTATGCCGATCGCATTTATCTCGGCAACGCGGACCGGGACGTGCCCGACCATCCGTTCTGGGGCCCGCCGGTGGACGCGGTGGAGCTGGCGCGGGCGGCGCGCGAGGATGGCCAGGAGGTAGAAGAGCTCGACGAGGCTGTGCTGATCGACCGAATCGCGGACCTGCTCTCCGCCGGCCGCATCGTCGGCTGGATGGACGGCGCCTCCGAGTTCGGGCCGCGCGCCCTCGGCCATCGCAGCATTCTGGCCGCGCCGCACCCGGTCGAGATGCGCGACCGGCTCAATCGCGACATCAAGTACCGCGAGGAATTCCGGCCGTTCGCTCCGGTCACGCCCATCGAGACCGCCGATCGCTATTTCGAGCTGCCACCGGGAGGCGCGCGGCTGGCTCGCTTCATGTCGGGCGTCTTCCCCGTGCGGCCCGAGTGGCGCGCGAAGCTCGCCGCAGTCACACACGTTGACGGTTCGGCCCGGCTCCAGACGCTCGATCGCGACATGGCGCCGCGGCTGTACGCGCTCATCGAGGCGTACGGGCGTCGCAGCGGAATTCCAGTGCTGCTCAACACGTCGTTCAACGTGGCTGGAGAACCCATCGTCAACCGTGCGCTCGAGGGCTATTCGACGTTCCGGCGCTGCGGAATCGACGCGCTCGTGGCAGGGCCAACCCTGGTCATGAAGCGCGCAGCGTCTCGGGCCGCAGGACCGCTGAATGAGGACGTTGCATGATGAAGAAGCGTGGCGGGATGCGGCGCAAGCTGATCGTGCTCGGAAGCACCGGCGGGTCGATTGCGGATCTCATGCGGGGGTTGTGGCGAAGCGACTCCGGCAAACGCTGGCTCATACCGCTCGCCGTCTTTCTCTGCTTATTCGGGCTGGTGCTGATCCTGGCGACGACGGTCGAGGCGCTGGCTCCGTTTATTTACGCGATCTTTTGACGGAGGACGACTTCCGGGAGTTGCTCGCCTGCCCGGCGTGCGCGAATCCGCTCGCGGCGGACTGGTCGTGCCGCGGGTGCGCTGCTCGCTTCGAGGCGCCGGACGGGATCCCCAACCTGCGACTGCCAGGCGACAGGCGCACCGACGCCGTGCGCCGGTTCTACGAGCGCGCGCCCTTTCCCGGTTACCCGCCGCGCGATAGCCTGCCCGCGCTTCACGCGCGGGCCGAGCGCAGCGTGTTCGCATGCCTGGTCGATCAGGCGATCGCCGGCGATGCGCGGATCGTCGAGATCGGCTGCGGGACCGGCCAGATGTGCTTGTACCTCGCGCGCGCGGATCGCGTGGTCGTCGGCGCCGATCTGGCGCGCGCCGCGCTACGGCTCGGCGCGGCGGCAGCGCGGCGCTTCGGACTGGATCGGGTGCAGTTCGTCGAGACCGATCTCGGGCGGCCCGGTTTGAGGGCGGGCTCATTCGACGTCGTCTACTCGGCGGGCGTCCTGCACCACACGCCGGACCCGCGCGCGTCGTTCGCCCGTCTGGTACAGCTCGCGCGACCGGGCGGGACCATCGTGCTCGGCGTATACAACGCGTTTGCGCGCGTCCCGCTCCGGCTCCGGCGTCTGGTTGCCCGGCTCTCGGGCTTCCGGCTGATCCCGTTCGATCCGGTGCTGCGAGACCGGAAGAACGAGCCGGCGCGGCGGGAGGCGTGGCTGCGCGACCAGTATCAACATCCCGAGGAACACTGCCACACGCTCGCCGAGGTGCAGGGCTGGTTTGCCGAGAATCGCGTCGAGTACTTGCGGGCCTACCCGAGCGCGGTACTGGGCGAGGAACGGGAGGAGTTGTTCGCGCGTGCGTCCGACAACTGGCGGGCCGAAGGCTGGCTGGCGCAGCTGGGCTGGATTCGCGCGCTCGGACGCGAGGGCGGGTTGTTCTTCACGGTCGGCCGGCGCATGTAGGGCGACCGTGCATGCAGTACGGTTCCCCGATCGTCTATCGGGGAGGAGCCATGTGGAATGCAAACTCGGCCGTTACCGCGACGGCCACGGGTTCGCCCATTCGGAGGGACGGTCGAAACTGCCATTGCGCGAACGCTTTCTGCGCCTCCATCTCGAGCCCTTCCCCTAGGGTGCGAACGACCCGAACGTCGCTGACGTGGCCGTCCGCTTCAACGATGCCGTGGAGCGTCACCGTGCCTTCGACACGCGCGCGCATGGCGTTGGACGTGTACTGGGGCCCACGCTGACGAACTGGCGTCGGTCGCTGCACCGACCGATCACAAGTGCTGAACACGTCGCCGCGACGCGCGGCTCCCCGGATCGTCTCGGACGGTCAGCGGTCCCCAATTCCGTACCGGGATCTGGCCGCTGGTCAGCCCCGGTGCGGCGTTTCTCGCGACACACACGTTTCGCTCGTGATGCTGCGCCTGCCCACACCACGAATCCTGCAAGTGAGACGGTGCGTACTCGATTGCCGCTGCTCATACGTTCTCCGCCGGCAGGTTGAGAATAACGGAGGCTTGGCTAACGATCGGCGCTCAGCCGCGAGTCGCGCGAGACGACTTGTGCGATTTGGGCTTACGCTTCGCGCCACTCGGCGGCTGCAGCGCCCTGTTAGCCGGCGCTGTGGAACCTTTCTTGGCAGTTCCAGGGCGACGAGCCGGCACGCCGTTGAGCATGCCGTCCGCACTCAGATCTTCGTCAACGTCTGGCCAGTGAACGCCGTGACCGTCGCCAATCAACGTGCCGTTCGCCCGTTGGGCCGGTGTTGCGACCGAGAGTCGCCACGACCACGCAAGGGGAACGCTGATAACACGACCATCGACCAGGAAGGCGGTAATGGTCTCATCGGTCACTTCGATGTGATCGATTCGAGATTCAACGCTGACCGCAGTGCTCATTCCATGCCTCGATGCTGATCTGCTTGTGCTCCAGAAAATGCCGAATCCCGTTGAGTTCACGCGGGCTGAACCCATGATTCCACGCGAGTTCGACCGTCGCCAGCCAGAACTTGCTGTGTTGCCGATCACGTCGAACGTGGACGTGCATAGGCTCGTTGCAGTCGAAACTGTAGAAAAAGAACCAGTAGGGACCACGAATGCTCGGGATCCGAGGCACTCAACTCGACTCCACGCCTGGTGATCTCAGCGTTTTGCGGATCTGCTGCCCAAACTGCGGCGCCAGACACGCCGTTCGACTGTGCCCAGAACAAAGTACGCCCTCTGCCCAGGAGGGCCAGCCCCGAAGCGGCAATCAGTCGCTCGACTTCATCTTGATGCGCGATGAGCATCTCACAAACCAGGCACAGGCGACACGCCTTGTTGAGAATCATCAGCCTCGCGCCCTCGACATGCTCGACGTGGATGACGAGCGCGAGCCTCCGAATCCGCGTGCGCTGGTTATGCCCCGACGCCTGCTGAATCTGGCCGCGGCGTTCGGATTCAACACGAACGAGTACCGAGCCAGCATCATGCCCAACCGACCTCGCTGGTGCCTGGAATCTGACGTCATGTGCAACTCCGGCTACGTGGTGGTACATTAGCGCCATATCCAGGACCTGTTATGATGTTCAACATCGAGATCGATCGCGAAGTTGATGGCCGCTGGATTGCCGAGGTGCCGGATTTGGCTGGTGTGCTGACGTATGGCGCCACGAGGGAACAGGCCGTCGCTCAGGTCCAAGCCCTGGCGCTCCGCGTGATTGCGGACCGCTTGGAACACAACGAAGCTCCTGCGGAACTCCTCAGCGTCACCTTCCACGCCGCGTGAGCAACTGGCCGCCAAGAAAGCTCGGCTCGTACTTGCCGCTCTCAGCAAGATTGTCTGGCAAATCAAGCGACAGTCGGGTTCACACCGCACGTTGAGGCGCGACGGCTGGCCCGATGTTGTCTTCGCGTTTCACGATGACGTTGAGATCGGACCGAAGATGCTCGCCAAGATTGCCAAGAAGACCGGCTTGACGTCAAACGACCTCTGACCGACGGCTATCTGGCTGACGGCCTGGCGATGAGCCGCGGCGCGCATGCGACAGCACTCGCGCCGCCGGCTCCAGCGCCATGTTAGCCGGCGCAGTGGTGGCGGCGGTCTCTCGCATTACATCGTGCGGCAAGTCATTACGCCACGAGGTACATGGCGGCCGTCTCGAACGCTTCCTCCGGCGTGCCCTGAAACGTTCCATTCGGAAAGATGCTGGGCTCATATCGTTCGTGACTGTACGTGTAGAACGCCATGCTCCAAGCCTCCTCGTCGCCGAAGAACCGAAGCCGGCAGAGGTGTATCGGTTCCGTTGGTAGAGATCCGATACACGCGTCTATGTAGCACAGCGCACCGTGGAAGCGGATATCGAGCCGACTGAACTGACCGCCGTAATGTGCCTCGGCGTACCTTCGGATCCGCTGCTCGGTTCGCATACGCGCCAGCGGGGGAATGATTCGGCCGCCCACATGCGGGTTATAGATCCAAGGGGACATCGGATCGCCTCACTCCGAGATCACCTGCCAGCGCGCCGGCCGCAGCCTTCGCTGCCGGCGCGATCGCGCGGCCCGAATCGCCGGCTCAATTCGTGAGCGGGTTGATCCACTCGACGTGCACATTCGCGCCGAGCATACCGCATACGAGCACTTGCCGACGATCATTCCACGTCGGCTGCAAGCCGATGTTGGGCCGTGCGTCAGGTCCTGCCGACCCAATACCCAGGTCGGCGCTTGAGATTCATGACCGCGAGTATGCGCAGCTCGCTGCCTGCAATTGTGTAGAGCAGACCATAGGGAAACCGTTGGCATAGTCGGCGCCGGATGGCGCCAAGGACGATCGGACCTGATTCAGGATGCTCGGTGAGCGCTTCGGTGCAGCGCCGGACTTCCGCGATGAAGGCGGCGCCAAGCCAGTCTGTTCGTGTTCGTAGTACTGGGCCGCGTCGTTCAGCTCACGCTCGGCCAGTTCGTTGAATGTGACACGCAACGATCAGATCCGGCGGCGCGCCTCGCGAAACACCTCATCTGCCGGGCGGCTTGAGAGCGCCCCGGACTCCAGGGCGGCGGCTCGCCGCTGCGCCTCCTCGGCCCAGATTTGTGCGTTCTCCTCGGGAGACAGGCTGTCCAGGCTCTCGAGCAACCGTTCCGCCAAGCGGGCCCGGCCCTTCGGGTCGAGCATCAAGGCTGCCGCTTCTAGCTCCTCGATCTTCATGAACTGATTCTACGCCCATCCCCGTCTTGGCCCCGGTGTCGTCTTCGTCCGGGAGTTTGCCCCGGCCTGCACGCTGGGGCTGCACGTCTCAATCGTTGCAATGCTTGAACGTCGTGTCGTTCGACTTCTTTGATCGGCCCAACGCTTTCGGCATCACCTCGGGCCAGAAATGTCGTCCTTCGCCCTGAACCACGACCCGCGGTTCGTTCCACATCGCGCCGCCATCATCAGAGGAGACGAGAGTGGGCCCGGGACTCGATTCGAAGACGATCGCCAATGTGCACTCCGTCTGCTGACGCCGCCAGTTCCGGCTTATCGCTGACACGTTGCGTGGTGACCGTCTCGACGGAAAACGTGCGACCCTCGTCTCGCGATCGAGCCAGACGAAGCCGCGTGACGCTACGTGGACGCGCGGTCTCATTGTCCATGTAAGAGATGTAGATCGTTCCCTTCGCATCAACGGCCATCCGCTGGTCGTAATGAAAGTGGCCCTCCGTGGTCACGAGCGACGGCGCGCTGAAGGTGGCGCCAGCGTCGTTGGAGCGCCACAGCTCGAAGACCGCCCACCGCACCGAACTTCGGTGAAAGAAAATACTCTGCTCCATTTTCTGTGCGGATGAAGCCGAAGCCCTTGTCAATCAACAGCCTTGCGATTGTACCCATTTCAGTCCAGTTTATCTCGCTCGTCCAACGGACTTGTTTACGCGTCAAGCGCCAATGACGGCGATCACCGCAACGAATCTCTACGCCGTATTCCCGACCAGTAAACACAACAGTTGTATCGGGGGCCTTTTCGGCATTCCAATGGCAGTCTGCCCAACTTCTTACTGAGTGGACCGCGAGGCCCCGCTCGCAGCCATCGCGGGCTGCCGCCGGTGCAGTCTTGCGCGAAAGTCTTCGAAAATCAAGGCGTTAGCCGGCATGTTCGGTCTACCAGACGCCCGGAACAAGACGTTTCGTCCGTGCCATGTACGCAGTGTATTCGTCGCCAAACTGCTCGAGCATCATCCTCTCCTACGGGCGGACTCGAAGCGCGAAGAGGACAGCAAATGCGACCACGTTCGACGGACCTGCCACCCAATTCGGGATGACGAGCGCGTGGGCAACGGCCCTCTTCCGAGCCTTGTCCAAGAGGTACCTTGTTCGATCGACCCCGGTCACCGTGAAGCCCCGTTGTGCAAGAGCGATGGAACATCTGCCAGGACCACAGCACAGATCGAGAGCCGATTTTCCCATCGGCTAATGATGCCCTTACGTCAGCGGATTGCTGGAGGATATGCAACTCCTGGGGTGCTCTGCAAGGACACGGGAGTGCTACGTCGCCGATGTCGACAGTGCGCGGATGGTTTGCAGAGTGCGTTCACCGCGCCGTCCTCCCGAGTTCCCTCGCAAAGCGCGCGCGCGAAACAATGAGCGGCGCGGCAGGAGGTGTGGCTCGGTGATCAGTCTCAGCATCCCGGGGAACACTGTCACACGCTCGCCGAGATGCAGGCGTGGTCTGCCGAGAATCGCGTCGAGTACTTGCGGACATGCCCGACCGCGGTACTGGGCGAGGAGCCGGAGGGATTTGTTCGCGCTGGCCAACTGGACCGGATTCGCGCGCTCGGGCGCGAGGGCGGGCGGTTCTTCACAGTCGGCCAAGTAGGGGCTGCCTTCGACTTTGCTAAACTTCAGGGCACGCCATGAAGAACCTCCTGAGAGAGGGACTCGCGGGCCAGTAGGCGCCGTGTCGAAGCTGAGACTGAC
>QHWJ01000030.1 GCA_003222535.1 Acidobacteriota bacterium
AGATGGGCGCGCCACATCAGTTGCAGCAGCGCGGGTGGCTGCGCGACACGATGAAAATCGGCGATGTCGTCACGGTGGTTGGCAGCCTCGCGCGCAACGGCACCAGACGAGCGAACGCCAGGACGGTGACGACCGCCGATGGCAAGACACTCGGTGCCGCGTCCAGCGGCCAGCCATAGTCGCAGCAATGACGCGCGCGCCTGCCATCGCGGCTTTCATTCTCGCGCTGCTCGTGTCGGCGACGATGCTCTCGATGTCGGCGATCGCGCAGCGGCGAGGCGGAGGACCGCCGCCGCCGTCGAAGCCGACGCCGCACTGGCCCGACGGCCGCGTCAACCTCGGGCCACCTCCGGGTGAAAAGGGACTGTGGACGCCCGGCGGCATCGTGCAGCTGTCGCTCAACCCGAAGAGCGTGAACCGCGCGAGCCCGAATAGTCACCTGCCGGGCAACATCACGCTCGAAGCGGTGCCCTTTCAGCCGTGGGCGCGCGCGCTGCACGCGTCGCGACAGGCGAACTTCGAGCGCGACGAACCGCACACGCGCTGCAAGGCGTCGGGCGGCCCGCGCGAGTTCATCACGCCGTACGGCGTCGAGTTCGTGGACGTGCCGGAGACGAAGCGGATCTACGTCTTCGATGTCGGCGGTCCGCACACCTTCCGGACGATCTACATGGACGGCCGCGAGCATCCCAAAGATCTCGAGCCGAGCTACTACGGTCACTCCGTGGGCCGCTGGGACGGCGAATCGCTCGTCGTCGACACGGTCGGCTACAACACGAAGTTCTGGATGGACCGCGAGGGAACGCCGCACACCGAGCAGCTGCACCTCGTCGAGCGCTTCACGCGGACCGATTTCAACTCGCTGAAGTACGAAGCGACGGTCGATGATCCCGGCGCGTACACCGCCGTGTGGACCGGCGGCTTCATCATGCGATGGAGTCCCGGCACCGAGCCGTGGGAGTACATCTGCCAGGACAATAATCGCTCGCCGCAGGGGATGGTGGGCACGGACGATTCAGTGTCACGCCAGCGGAGAATCATTCCATGACCTGTCCCGAGCGAGCTCACCCTTCGACACGCTCAGGGCGAGCGAGTCGAAGGACGCGCTGGCTGTGCGCCGTCGCGTTCGTCGTCTCGCTCGCGGCGGCGTCCGCGCAGGAAGGGCATCCGCTGGTCGGCACGTGGTACGGCGACTGGGGTCCGACGCCCCAGGCGCGGCACGACGTCACGGTCATCATGACGTGGGACGGCAAAGCGATTGGCGGCACGATCGACCCTGGGCCCGACGCCGTGCCCTTCAAGACCGCGACGCTCGACTCGAGCACGTGGACCGTGCACATCGAAGCCGAGCGTCCGGGCAAAGGGGCGACCGCGGCGGTTCGCTACGTGATCGACGGCAAGCTCGCCAACCTCGGATCGTACAATCGCACGCTCGGCGGCACGTGGAACGACGGCGCGACCAAAGGCGATTTCAAGCTTACGCGCGACTAGAACGGTGCAGTGTCCGCCTACCAACTGCCGCAACGACGATCGCCACGATCGCCATGAGCAGCCATGAGGCGGGAGCAACGATGACGAATACCGCAGTCTTGGGCCTGGAAGGCCCAAACGCCGCAGCGCCGTAGATGGCCAAAGAGGCCACAGTGACAGCCGACGTCACGCCGTAGAGCGTCGCTCGCGTGAGAACCGACCAGCGCTTCGACACGATGTGGCCCGCTGCGAGGATCGCGAACGGCGAAACCACCCACATCGCGAACAGTCCCAGCAGGAAGCGAGGGGCACCGACACGCTGGCCTGCGTAGAGCATGAACCCGACGGAGCCCGCCGCTCCAGCCCCCAGGCCGATCACCGCCGCTCGGCGGAGCAGGCCAAAGAACCGTCCCTCCAGTCGTCCTTCGTTCGTTTTACGGATCAACTCGCCTCGCCCATTGACTTGGTGTCCAATTTGACGGTCACCTTTCACAGTACCTTCCACCATGGCGCCGCCAGGACACCCGGCGCGAGCCACTCGGTCGCGTCACCGGTGTGCAGCACGAGCCCGGGCCGACAACGCCGACCGTACTCCTCGCGGAACACGCGAAGGTGTTTCGCATCGTCCACCCGAGGCCTGGCAGTGGCCTTCACTTCGATCGGCAGCAGCGTGCGGCCCGCCTCGATGACGAAGTCGACTTCCTCCCCGGTGGCCGTCCGCCAGTAGAGCACCTCCGGGCGATTGAGGCGGACGTCCCGCCAGGCGAGCAGGTCGTTCAATACGAGATTCTCGAGATGGGCGCCCGCCGGTTCGCCGAGGCCTGCCAGATGGAGCGCGAGTCCTGTATCGGCCCAATAGACTTTCGGAGTTTTGATGACGCGTTTCGTGCGATTCACGGCATAGGCAGGCAGACGTACGAGCTGATAGGAGGTCTCGAGCAGATTCAGCCATCGATGCACCGTTGGTTGTGGCAACGCCACGTCGCGGCCGAGCTCAGTCTGATTCAGCAGCTGTCCCAGACGGAGGCATACCGCTCGCATGAGGCGGCGGAGGTCGGGCAGCGAGGTGACCGCCGACAGGTCCCGAAGATCGCGCTCCAGATAGGTTTGCGCGTAGCCGGCGAACCATGTCGTGCGCGAATCATCGGAGTGCAATTCGAGCGCGGGCACCGGGTATCCTCCTCGCCGGGCCAGCGCTCGCCAATCCTCGGGCGCGATCCGCTGCGCGGCAACGACGTCCGGCCATTCGTCGTCCTTCGCGTCGAGCAGCTCCTGCCAGATGCCGCCACGCCCCATGCCTATCTGCTCACGGCGTGTCATGGGCCAGAGAGTGAGGTACGTTGCACGGCCAGCGAGTGTCTCCGAAACCTGATGCATGAGCAGCAGATTCGCGGAGCCGGTCAGCAGGAACCGGCCAGCGCGCCGGCGCCGGTCAACCGCCCGCTTGACCGCGAGCAGGCTGCTCGAGCACGTCGAGATCGTCGAGCGCAAAATATGGCCGTTCGCCCGCCGGCGCGAGATCCCGGACGAGCGTGCTCTTCCCTGTCTGTCGAGCGCCGGTCACGACCGTCACGGGCATCACGCTGGCCGCGTGGGCCAACGCGGCCGCCGCCAGCCGTGGCAGCACAGTCATGGCTTGAATGATAATCATTCATGACATGAATAGCAATGAGTCCACACGTCGAGCCTCGTGTTCGGAAAAGCTCTGTCGCTGATCCTCGCGCTCGCGATTGAAGGCGGACACACATCTCGCATACACTGCTGACCGACCGGCTGCCGCAAAGAATAAAAGATGGAGACGAGGAGACTTGGGAACAATGTCCATTGAGCGCTCGGCTGAAACAAACGAGGCGCAGATCGCCGTCCACTGGAAAGAGGAAGAATACGTCCGTTCGTCCGCAAAATTCATCGGGCAGGCGAACCTGGTCGACCCCGCTATCACGGAGCGGTTCTCTGAGAAAAACTTTCCAGAGTGCTTCCGCGAATATGCGGACATGTTGAGTTGGGACAGGTACTGGCACACCACGCTGGATACGAGCAATCCGCCGTTCTGGAAATGGTTCGTGGGTGGAAAGCTCAACGTGTGTTCCAACTGTGTGGACCGGCACCTGGCCCAGTACGGGAACAAGGCCGCGTTCATCTTTGTGCCGGAACCGGAATACGAGCCGGTTTATACCATCACCTACCAGGAACTGTTCACCCGGGTGAACGAGGTCGCGGCTGTTCTGCGCACGTTCTGTGGGCTCGAGAAAGGCGACCGCGTCACCATCCATATGCCCATGATTCCCGAACTGCCGATCACCATGCTGGCCTGTGCTCGGCTGGGAATCATCCACTCCGTGGTATTCGGGGGA
Source organism: Acidobacteriota bacterium (assembly GCA_003222535.1). Classification (GTDB taxonomy): domain Bacteria; phylum Acidobacteriota; class Vicinamibacteria; order Vicinamibacterales; family CAVVIG01; genus QHWJ01. The sequence goes on from QHWJ01000030.1 coordinate 3,825, forward strand.
TTCAGCGGGGAAGCCGCCGGTTTGCGGGCGTCGGACTCCGGAAGCCGGGTGATGATTTACAGCGACGGTTACTATCGAAACGGCAAAATCATCGATCACAAATCGAGCGCGGACATCGCTCTTGAAGCTGCCGCGAAAGCGGGGACCAAGATTGAAAAGGTCCTCGTGTGGCGGCGCCATCAGGGCCAGGATCTCTCGAAGAAGCCCATGGTGCAGGGCCGCGACTATTTCATGGATGAGGTGCTCCTGAATTTCAAGCGCGCGAAAGTCGACGCTGTTTCGATGGATGCAGAAGACCCGCTCTTTCTGATGTACACCAGCGGGACGACCGGACAGCCAAAGGGCTGCCAGCATCGCACCGGTGGCTACCTGGCCTACGTCGCGGGGACCTCCAAGTACTACCAGGACATTCACCCGGAGGACGTCTATTGGTGCATGGCGGATATCGGTTGGATTACGGGGCATTCCTACATCGTGTACGGCCCGCTGGCCCTGGCCGGCACAAGCGTCCTGTATGAAGGCGTTCCCAACTATCCGGATGCCGGACGACCTTGGCGAATCGCCGAGCAGCTCGATGTCAATATCTTCCATACTTCGCCGACGGCAATCCGCATGCTCAGGAAGGCCGGCCCGGAGGAGCCGAAGAAGTACCACTACCACTTCAAGCACATGACCACGGTCGGTGAACCGATCGAGCCCGCGGCGTGGCGGTGGTATTACGACGTCGTCGGCAAGCGGGAGGCCGTCATCGTGGACACATGGTGGCAGACCGAGAATGGCGGCTTTCTCTGCACCACCAAACCCGCGCTCGATCCGATGAAGCCCGGGAGCGCGGGCCCGCCTGCGCTCGGGATCTTCCCGATCATTTACGACGAGGAGGGCAAGGAGGTCCCGGCCGGCTCCGGCAGAGCGGGCAACATCTGCATTCGGAACCCGTGGCCGGGCATCATGCAGACGGTCTGGGGAGACAGCGACCGCTTCGTGAAACAGTACTATCAGAAGTATTGCAAGAACTCCAAGAGCACCGATTGGCGGGACTGGCCCTACTTTGCGGCGGACGGGGCGGTGCTCGCTGCCGACGGCTACTACCGAATCCTGGGCCGAGTCGACGACGTGATCAATGTGGCCGGGCATCGGCTGGGCACCAAGGAGGTCGAGTCGGCTTGTCTGACGGTCCCGGAAGTGGCCGAAGCCGCGGTGGTTCCTGTCATCGACGAGATTCGGGGCCGGATGCCGGTCGTGTACATCTCGCTGAAGCCCGGCGTCGAGGACGTGGAGCGCGTCACGGAGCAGATCATCTCGACCATTGAGACGATGATCGGAAAGATCGCTCGCCCGAAGGCGGTCCACACCGTGCCGGACCTGCCGAAGACTCGGTCAGGGAAGATCATGCGTCGTGTCCTCGCCGCCATCTCGAACGCCATGGACCCTGGTGACGTCACGACTCTCGCGAACCCTGACATCGTGGAGCTCATTCGGCGGCAGGTTCAGGGAGCGGGTCCTGTCGTACTGAAGGAAGGTCCCGAAGACCTCAAACAATTCGGCGCGAACGAGTAAAGAGCCCGCGGCGGAGATTCAGCAGCGCGCCGACGCTCGCACTGACTGTGACGTCATCGACCGGCGTCACGGCCGCGGTGGATTATGCCCCCAGCAGCCCGTGGTGAAAGTCTGGCTGCTAGACTGTCTCCATGGCTGTACGCGCGTGGGCCGCTGTGGCGGTCGTGATGGCCGGTGCCGCCCTGCCGCAGACGGCGGCGTCGGACATTTCTGCTGACATCCGGATGGTGCTGGTGCGCGATCTTCGGTTCTCGACCGCCGAGCTCGCCGATCTCCAGCACGGCAAGGTGGTCAAGCATGGCATCGCGACCAGCGCGCCGGGTGAAATCGCCGCGGTGGGAGCCGTCCGGGTGAACGCGTCGAAGGCGGCGTTCCTCGATCGCGTTCGCGACATCGTGCGTTTCAAACGGGGTCCCGACATCCTGCAGATCGGCCGATTCGGCAACCCGCCGTCGCTCGACGATATCGTGGCGCTCACGGTCGACAAAGACGACTTCGACGTCCGGGCGTGCCGCGTCGGCGACTGTTCCGTGCGGTTGCCGGCCGATGCGATTCGTCGATTTCAGCAGGAGATCGATCCGAAGACGCCGGACGCGCAGGAACGGGGCGCGGCGCTGTTCAAGCAGCTCCTGGTGGACGACGTCACCATGTACATATCGGGTGGCGCCGGCCGCATGCCGCAGTACGACGACGGGCCGCGGCCGATCCGGCCCATCGACGAGTTCGAGGGCATCCTCAGGAACGCGCCGTCGATCGGTGCACTGGTTCAAGGGCTCCCGGATCACCTCCGGGATTTTCCAGCGACTCACCTGTCGGATGCCGAGGATTTCCTCTACTGGTCGAAGGAGAAGTTCGGCGCCGCGCCGTTCATCACCGTGACGCACGTGACCATCGTCTGCGCGTCGGCCGAGACGTGCGTGATGACGACGAAGGACGTCTACTCGAGCCGGTATCTCGACGCGTCGCTCGGGCTCACGATTGCCAGCGACGCGGTCGCGACGTCGAACGCGTTCTACCTGTTGTACGGCAACCGATTCCGCGCCAACGCGCTCAAGGGCGGGTGGAGCGCGCTGCGGCGTTCGGTGGTCGAACGGCGCGCGCGCGGACGACTCGAAGAGAGCTTGAAGACGATCAAGAACCAGCTGGAAACGGGCCGCTAAAACCGCTATTCTGCGCATTCCTCTTCACGATCATCTGAAGGCGGTCCGTCCGACAGATTCCACGTCGGGCCGCACCGCATCCTCGGCAGACTCGGCGCGGGCGGGATGCGCGAGGTGTTGCTCCTTTGAAGTGACTGGCGATCGATGGTCCAACGGCGTATGATGCGCCACGGCGCCACCCCGATTTCTGTCCTGTCTGGCCGAGATAGCCGGGCCGGACAGTGGAAGCCGCCGTTCGGGCCACGACCTCAGACAGGAGACACATCATGCGCAGAAGATTTCTCGAGGCGCTCGGTGTAGCGGCGGTGATTATGGCCGTGGTACTACTTCTGAAATCTGCACGAGCACCAGTTGGCGCCCAGGCCGGGCAGCCGGGAACGGCCGCGAAGGCGGGGCCGGCGCCGACCACTCCATCGGGCGACCCGGACCTCCAGGGGATCTGGACCCGGGACTCCGACGAGCCGTTGCAGCGGCCCGCAAAATACGCGAGCAAGGAGACGTTTACAGACGAAGAACGCGCTGCCCTCGACAAGCAGATCGCGGAAATCGTTGGTCGAGAGGCGTCGGAAGAGCGTCGCCAGCGGGGGACCGAACAGGACGTCGGCGGCGCCTACAATGCCGCGGTCTTCACGTCACACCTGCGCACGGGCCGCCGGACATCGATGATCATCGATCCGCCCGATGGAAGAATTCCCGCCATTACCGCCGAGGAGCAAAAGAAAAGAAATGAGTTGCGGGAATACTCACTCGCTCTCCTGCAGGCTACCGACGTCTGCAAGAACAAGCTGCCCGCATGCGCGGGGGGCAAGTACGGACCACCTTCGCCCCGACGAGCGGAGACGCCTCCCTATTACATCATGAACGCCGTGGTCGGATCGGGCGGCGGAGCCATCAGTCGCTCCGACGGACCGGAGGATCGTGGCCACGGCGAGCGGTGTATGGCCGCTGCCCTTCCGGATTTCGGTGGTTTCCGCCGCATCGTCCAGTCTCGTGATCAGGTGTCAATGCTCTACGACGTCGGTCAGGGCCAGGGATGGATCCGCGTCATCCCGATCACCCAGGCGCCGCATGTCGCGAAGAATGTCCGCCTGTGGTGGGGTGATTCGCGTGGCCGTTGGGAGGGCAAGACGCTCGTCGTCGACGTGACGAATTTCTCGCCGAAATCGAATTTCCAGGGATCCCACGAAAACCTGCATCTCGTCGAACGATGGGAGCGCCTCGACTCGGAAACGATCAAGTACACGGTGACCATAGAGGACGCGACAGTCTGGACGAAACCGTGGACCGTCACGCACGAGCTGAAGAAGCAGAAGGACGAAGACAATCGGATCTATTCCGAGCCGCGATGTCACGAAGGCAACTACGGCATGGCGGGACTGCTTGTCGGCGCTCGTGAATTGGAGCGCGCGTTTGCAGCAGGCCGGGGGCCGAACCCCGCAACACAGTGTCTCGGCGGTTGTGGAGGATTCGCCGGAGGTTTTGCCGACGAGGGTGCTGACGCCAATCCGTTGCGATAGGTGGCGCAAAGCGAATCGGTTTCGCCCAAAGATGGGAGAGCGGCGTCACGATGTCACCGGTAGGATGAGAAGAGGAGAAGTCATGCCAACCCGCTTCAAAGGCTCGACGGTCGGGGGAGTAATCGTGGCGATCGTTGCCGCGGGTGGAATCGGCTGGCTTTGGGGGACACGAACTGCCGGTGCAACCACACGGCCGATCCCTACCGTGGGCGGCAAACCCGATTTCAATGGCATTTGGCAGGCCAATAACGAAGCATATTGGGATTTGCAGGCCCACAGCGCGCGAGCAGGAATGGTGACGCAGCGGGGCGTTTACCCGTACGAGTATGCGCAGGTCGCTGCTGCGCCCGTGGTGGCGCTCGGCGCCGCCGCCGGCGTTCCTGCGTCGATTGGCGTCGTGGAAGGTGACGGCGAGATTCCGTACAAGCCGGAAGCGGCGGCGATGAAGCGGGAGAACGGAGAGCATTGGATAGACCGCGATCCCGAGCTCAAGTGCTACCTGCCGGGCATTCCGCGCGCGATGTACATGCCGTACCCTTTTCAGATCGTCCAGGGCGGAAACAAAATACAGATGGCCTACGCATTTACGAACGCATCGCGGGTAATCCATCTCGATAAATCCGCAGGACCGCCGGACGACACCTACATGGGGCATTCGGTGGGGCGATGGGAGGGGGACACACTCGTTGTCGAGGTCTCCGATTTCAACGGCAAGAACTGGTTCGACCGGGCGGGAAACTTCCATAGCGACGCCTTGCATCTCGTGGAACGTTTTACGCTTCTCGCGCCAAACGTCATCCGTTACGAAGTCACAATCCAGGACCCGAAGGTTTTCACGCGGCCATGGCGAATCTCGATGCCGATCTATCGGCGAATGGAGCCGAACATGCAGCTTCTCGAGTACCGCTGCGTGGAATTCGCGGAGGAGTTCCTGTTCGGGAATCTTCGCAAGCAGCCGTTGGTGAAGCACTGGGAAGGGGAGACGATGATCGTCGACATCACGCGAAAGACCCCACCCGGCGACAAGCTCTACGAGTGGTACAGAAGGTAGAAAGTCACACCAGCGACGCCGGGGCGATTTCGGCCGCGTCAGGCGATCGGTTCTCTGAATGGTATCGACGAATGAGCGCGGCACGACGTGGAACAATTAGGGTGGTCGCACCAGGAGGTTGAATCCGATGAAAACGAAGCTAGTCGCTGTGCTCGCGGCCCTGGGCGTTGTTCTGGTGGCAACTGCGGTGTCGCTCCGGGCGCATCACGCATTTTCCGCTGAATTCGACGCCAACAAGCCACTGACGTTCAAGGGTACGATCAGCAAAATGGAATGGACCAATCCCCACGTGTGGCTTCACCTGGATGTCAAAAAGCCGGACGGTTCGATAGAGACGTGGTCCTTCGAGGCCGGCACGCCGAGCGTGCTGTTCAGGCGCGGCGTTACGAAGGAATCCGTGAAGGCCGGAATGGAAGTCGCTGTCGACGGATACCAGGCAAAAGACGGATCGCACCGGGCGAATGGGCGAGACCTGACGTTTGCCGACGGACGCAAGATGTTTCTCGGCGCGCCGGGAACGGGTGCGCCGTACGAGCTGAGGCCGGAGACTCCGAAAAAGTAGCGATCAGGGAGGCGTCACTCCGTAATCCTTACTCTGCCCGCAGGTATTCGGCCAGCCCTGTCGACACGCGAGGGCATAGAGTGCCGACGGCGACTGATTGACGATCGGCCCCTTGCTTCCCCGCAAGACGATCGGGAGATCCTCAAGCGTGGGCGGCGCGCTCTTCACGGCGCCGTCCACGTCAATCGCGTCGCCATTGACGCATGCGAGTGAGAACCCAAGCGCGCACCCGCGGCGGATCGACTTCGCCGAGCCGGCGTAATCCGCCTCCCGCTGCGCCTGCATGATCCCCAGCTCGTTGCAGGCCCACCCGGAACCGCGGGCACAGAAGCCGGCCTCGACGCTGCCGAGGTACGAGCACGCCCGCTGACGGTTCGCCTCACACGCTTCCCGCCAGAACGGTAGCCATTGACCGGGATGGTCGTCGCCGACGCCTCCTACCGCGCTCATCCCGGCAAACACGATCGTCCAAATTGCGATGTAGGCGAGGTGGCGCCGTCTGGGAGCGAGCAGCCGGCCGAACGCCGCCGGATCCAGCGCACGAAGGAACGTCGAGCGCGCCGCCCGATCGATCAATTTGATCGAGAGATTCAAGGCCGGAACCTGCAGGAGCTTGTCGTAGAACGTGGGGAGGCCAGCGCGACCGAGCAGGGCGTACAGCGCGACGGTGCTCAAACCGTACAGTGCGCCGAAGATGACCCGTCCCAACTCGGTGCCGGGCGCGGTCGACGGATCTGTAAAGAGAAGATGCATCCCGAGGAAGACCGCGATCGGTATGTACGAGTCGTAGAAGAAATAGACACCGGTGACCGCGAAGTACAGGAGACCGAACACATACGTCGCCGCCACGGCCGACAGCGTCATCGATGTGACGCCGAAGAAGAATTGTCCCGGAAGGGCGACGAGAAAGAGCATCGCGTACATGTGAGGCGGATAGAACTGCGTGCTGGCGATGTTCTGGCCCCACGTCAGGTCGCTCGTGCCCGTCAAGATGAGGGCGATCGAAAAAATGGCGAGGGGAAACGAGGAGGGGTTGAAGATATGCGCGTGTCGGCCGTCTTTTTCCCAGCGGATCAGGTCTTTGGCGGCGAACCCGGTGGCCACCATCAGGAATTGAAAGTAGAACCAATCAGGCTTGAACCAGAGAAACAAGTTGATGCTGAAGACCACCGGGAATGGACCGAAGCCCAGAGTGCAGGTGTCGCGCCGCGACCACGCGAGCAGCATGTCGAACCCATAGGCGAAAAGGAGCTGGGCGACAATGAGATCTATCGAGTGGTAGACCTCACGCCAGTACCACCCCCAATACAGCAATACGGATCCTTGAGCGCACGCCTGGAGGTAATGCTGCCTGCGCGCCACGATCTCGACGATCAGGATGCGGCCCGACCGTCTCGCCGACGCAAAGAGAACGGCGCTCCACAGGGCAAGCACTCCTGCCGCCACGACGATTGACCAGCGGAGCGGCTGGTGCTGGTGGATATCGAGAATCCCGACGACCGCGAGACTCGCCGCACAGACGAGCGGGAACGCCGCCGCGCGGAGGGATGAAAGCCTGATGGTCGGATGTTCCCGGTTGGCGGGTCCCACCCCGAGACGAGAGAGCGTCATCGCCCACTTTCTCGATGTAAACCCCAGTCGGCGACCAGGGCCCGAAACCTTACTCTTCGAACGGATTGGAGTCAAGCGCACCTTGACTCCCGCGACTAAGGCAACGTAGTCGCGGGAGCCCACGGGCCAGTGACGTCGAGACCGGTTCGCCGCCGGGGCTTTTCGGCATCGTGCGAAGCGCAATCGCTACCCTCTGAATCCAGTTCGGACCATTTCCGGCCGTTTCGCACCATTTCAGTGGGCTGAACCCTTTTCAGCCGACCCATAACGTCGCGCGGAATCGTCGGCGTCAGGTGTATCCTTCCACAGGTCCAGTCGTGTCCTATCCGCGTTAACCGAGGAGTTGGTCCGATGAAACGCCACAACGTTCGCCGTCAGGTTGCAGTCGGTTTGTTCGCTTGCGCTGCGTTGGCGGCTGGCCTGTTCACCTCAGCGGCTGTTCGCGCCCAGCCGCCGCGATCGTCTGCCGACGTGACGTTTTCGCGCGACATCGCGCCCATCCTTCAGCGAAGCTGTCAGGAATGCCACCACGCGGACGGAGTCGCACCGATGTCGCTGATGACATACGAAGAAGCGCGACCGTGGGCGCGTTCGATCAAGGCACGTACTGCCCTCCGGTCGTTGCGCGGCGCGATGCCGCCGTGGTTCGTCGAAAAAAACATTGGCATTCAGAAGTTCAAGAACGATGTCTCCCTCAGCGACGACGAAGTGGCGATGATCGCCAGGTGGGCGGACAGCGGCGCGCCGCAAGGCAACCCAGCCGATCTGCCCGCGCCGCGCCAGTTCGACACGAGCGACAAATGGACGATAGGCGAGGCGGATCTCGTGTTGCGCTCGCCAGAAGTGACCGTACCCGCGGTGGGCCCGGACAAGTGGACGGATCTCGGGCTGATCCCCACCGGTCTGACAGAAGATCGTTACGCGTCGGCCGTCGAGGTGAGGGAGGTCAACGACCTGCCGAAAGCGGGGGGCACGAATACCGTCGGCGGTCGATTCGTGTTCCACCACATGACGTACAGCAGCCTCGTGCCCGGCGACAGGAGTGCAGAAGCCGCCGTCGATGAAGGACCAACAAGTTGGCCGATTCACGAAGTCGGGCGGAATGCCGACTTCTTCCCGCCGGAATCCGGCAGGCTGCTCGCCGCCGGATCGGCGCTGTCGCTCGGCGCTGGTCACCTCCATTCCAACGGCCGCCTGACGAAGTCGCATCTGGAATTCGCGTTCAAGTTTTTCCCCAAAGGTTACAAGCCGCTGTATAAGCGCGCGAGCATGAGCCTTGGCAACAGCATCGACATCGATGCGAAACCGAACCAGCCAAATCAGGAACTGCACGCGTACACCGTCCTTCAAGAGCACACCAAGATCGTCACGTTTGAACCTCACATGCACGCGGCGGGGGTGCGAATGTGTCTGGAGGCGATTTGGGGTGACGACATCCAGACGCTGAACTGCGTCGGATACGACCATAACTGGGTCAAGCAGTATGTCTTCTCCGACGACAGCGCGCCGCTGCTGCCGAAGGGCACGATTGTTCATTTGATTGGCACGCTCGACACCAGCGCGGCGAACCGCAACGTTGCCGATCCGAGAAACTGGTCGGGCAACGGGCGTCGGTCCATTTCTCAAATGTTCAGCAACCTCGGGTACGCGGTGGCGCTCAGCGACGAGCAATTCCAGACGGAGATGGCAAAGCGGCGCCAGAACATGAAGAGCCGGAACGATTACGACATCGGCTGTCCGCTCTGCTGGTCGCCTGCTCCGCCACAGAAGTCTGCGAGCACGGCCGGGCCGCAGGGGAATGAGTGATGCGGCGGATCAATCGCGTTGCGCTCACGATGCTGCTCCTCGTCATCGCGTTCGCGGGAATGCGAGCTCAGACGAGATACTCCTACCTGAGCGGCCGGAGCATGTCACCGGCGTTCGAGGGATGGTGGGAGAACGCCGACGGGTCGTTCACCCTGTTTTTCGGATACATGAATTCGAACTGGTCGCAGGAGTTCGACATTCCCGTCGGTCCGGAAAACGACATCGAGCCCGGTGGTCCGGATCAGGGGCAGCCCACGCATTTCTACCCGCGACGCAACCCGTTCCTGTTCACGATCCGCGTGCCGAAGGACTTCGGACAAAAGGAACTGATCTGGACATTGACGGCAAACGGCAAGACTGAACGTGCGTATGCGTCCCTGAACAAAGACTACGCGATCGATAAGCAGGTCATTTCGACGGAGGTTGGGGGGGATCTTGGCAGTCTCCGGGACGCCTTGAGGACGAACGTGCCGCCGGAGCTGAAAGTCGAGGGAAACAAGCAGCGCCATGTAGCCGTCGGCGCCACGGTGACACTCGTCGCGACCGCGCGAGATCCAGACAACCTGCCCGAGCGACGGCTCCCACGGCCGCAGACAGCGACGGGCGGACGCGGTGGGCGCGGACAGGGCGAGGGGGAAACGGCGGCGCGAGGACAGCAGGCGAGATCCTCCCTGCCGTCACCCTCATCGTCGCTTGCCGCCCGCAGCGGCCCGGGTCTGCGGCTGTCGTGGATTGTCTATCGGGGGAATGCGTCGGCGGTGACCTTCACCCCGGATCAGATGAAGACGTGGATGGACACGCGGCCGTTCGCGAACTCACCGTGGTCGCCACCGTACCTGATTCCGGAACCGCCGCCTGACAACAAATGGACCGTGAATGTGACGTTCCAGAAACCCGGCGCGTACGACCTTCGTGCCGTGGCGAGCGACGGATCGTTGTTCACCTACGACGACGTGACGATTGAGGTCAGCCAGTGAGGGGTCCAGGTCCGTCATGCAGGTGATCGGATGGGCGCTGGCCGTCGGTGTGACACTGTTCGTCGCCGGCGCCCAGAACCCGCAACGGCCGGACGGCCCTGCCCTGTTTCGTGAGCGCTGTGCGGATTGTCATGGCGCGGACGCCAAAGGCGACCGCGGTCCAGACGTGACGCGGTTGTGGATGAACGACGGCGCGGACGAACGCGCCATGAAAACGATCCGCACGGGCGTCGCGGGCAGCATCATGCCGCCGAGTTCGGCTCCGGACGAGGAAATCCGCGCGATCGTCGCCTACTTGCGGAGCATCAGCATCGCCAAGACGGAGGCGATCTCAGGCAACGCCACCAGCGGCGAGGCCGTGTTCGCCGCGAACTGCGCGCAGTGTCATCGCATCAACGGGCGCGGCGGGTACCTCGGTCCCGACCTGTCGCGCATCGCCGGCAGCCAGTCGAATCAGGTGCTCACGCGGGCGATTCGTGATGCCAGCGCGTCCTTCGCGAGCGGGTACGAGCCGGTCACGCTCGTGACGCGTGACGGACGGCAAATCCGCGGCACTCGAAAAGCGGAAGATGCGTTCTCCATCCAGATCATGGACCTGCAGGGCCGGCTGCGCGGTTTCGAGAAAGGCGACCTCCGCGAAGTGACGCGTGACAGGAAATCGCTGATGCCCGATTTCGGAGCGGACCGGCTGCCCGACTCCAGCCTCGACGATCTGCTGGCCTATCTCGCGAAATTCCGGATCCCGCCGGCTCGCAGAGCCGCTGACACGCCTGGTGACGGCAAGTGAAGTCGCGTCTGCAAGTGTCACTCGTTCGTTGCGCAGCACTGTTGTGCGTCATTGCATCGGCTGCGTCGGTGTTTGGCCACGCCCAGGAAGAAGGCATCACCGACGTCACGTACCAGGACCTGCTGAACGGGCTCAAGAACCCTTCAGCCTGGTTGACGTACTCGGGCGATTACTCGGGTCAACGTCACAGCCCGCTCACGCAGATCACCCCGGACAATGCACATCGCCTGACCGCACAGTGGTCGTTCCAGACGGAAACGATGGCGCGCGGCCGCGGCTTCGAGGCGACACCTCTTTTCATCAATGGCGTGCTCTACGTGACCGGGCCGAACAACTTCGCCTGGGCCCTCCACGCGAAAACCGGCCGTCCATTCTGGCGCTACCGGCGCGACCTGCCCAACAACCTGACCTACGGCGCATCGGTCCCGGTGAATCGCGGTTTCGGCGCACTCGGTGATCGCCTGTTCATGACGACCCTCGACGCGCATCTGCTGGCGCTCGACATGAAAACCGGGTCCGTGCTCTGGGACGTGGAGCTCGCCGACTACAAGATTGGTCATTCAGCGACCGTCGCGCCGCTCGTTGTCAAAGACAAAGTGATCGTCGGAATTTCCGGCGGCGATTATCCGACGCGCGGATTTCTCGACGCCTACGAGCCAGCGACGGGCAAGCGGATCTGGCGCTTTTACACGGTGCCGGCCCCGGGTGAACCGGGCAGTGAAACCTGGCCCGACTCGCCTGAGCTTCTCACCCGTGGCGGCGCCGGCACGTGGGTGACCGGCTCGTACGACGCCGAGTCGAACACCGTCTTCTGGGGCACGGGTAATCCGAATCCCGACTACTACGGTGACGACCGTAAGGGAGACAACCTCTACACCTGTTCGCTGATCGCGATGGATCCGGACACCGGACGGCTCAAGTGGTATTTCCAGTTCACGCCGCATGACCTCCACGATTGGGATTCCAATCACGTCCCGGTGCTCGCCGAGCTCACCATCGGCGGACGGCGCCGCAAGGTCGTGATGGTCGCGAATCGGAACGGGTTCTTTTATGTGCTGGAGCGCTCCACCGGAAAGTTGCTGCTCGGGAAACCATTTACCGACACCAGTTGGGCCCGGGAACTTGGACCAGACGGTCATCCCATTGTCGTGAACGAGGGTACCAAGGGCTGCATTCCCGATAATTGGGGCAGCACGAATTTCATGCCGCCTTCATTCGATCCGGTGCTTGGCCTGTTGTTTGTGACCGCGCGCGAAACGTGTGCGACGTTCGTTCCCGAGAAGCAGGTGATTGCGCCCGGTCGCTTTTCGATGGGCGGCACCGTGCGGCGTGAGCTCGACAAAGCGTACGGTGCACTACGCGCCATCGATGCGTCGACAGGTGAACGGCGCTGGGAATTCAAGTTCACCACACCAAGCTTTGCCGGCGTGCTCTCGACGGCCTCCGGCGTGGTCATTGGCGGCGACAACGAAGGAAACGTGATGGCGTTTGACGCCCGCACCGGCGAACACGTGTGGCATTACCAGACCGGGTATCCGATTTGGGGCGGCGCGCCGATGACGTATCTGCTCGACGGCCGGCAATACCTCGTCATCGGGTCGGGAAGCACGATTACGGCGTTTGCGCTCCCACTGTAGCCACGTTCATTCGCTCGCTCGCATCGGAGTATCACGGTCGGACGCTCACGGCAATGTGCCATTCGTCTCGAGGTCGACGGAGTGTCACACCAGGCGCGGCCTGTTGCCTTCGGGTGAAGGAAGGCTGTCGTAACGGGTTCATTCCGTAGTGTGCTGGAGGAAGCCATGAGTCAGGCGGGAATCGCAGGTGCGGTGATGTGCGTGCTGCTGATGCCCGCACGAGCGAGCGCCCAACTGGGCTCGAGCGGCATTGCCGGGATCGTGAAAGACACCACCGGCGCCGTGCTGCCCGGCGTCACCGTGGAAGCCTCCAGTCCGGCGCTGATCGAAAAAGTTCGCTCCATCGTCACGGATGCCGAGGGCGTATACCGAATCATCGAGTTGCGTCCGGGCACGTACACCGTCACCTTCACGCTGGCCGGCTTCAGCACCTTGAAGCGTGAAGGCTTCGAGTTGCCGGCTGCGTTTACGGCGACTGTGAACGCCGAGTTGAAAGTGGGGGGGCTCGAAGAGACGGTTACGGTCTCCAGCGCGGCCCCGCTTGTGGACACGCGGGCCTTCCAACAGCGACGGGTGCTCACGGCGGAGACCACGGAAGCCCTCCCAGCGGTCCAAAGGGCCCCGGCGGCTTACGCGGTATTCCTCCCAGGGGTGGTAAAGGATGAGGCCACCTCTACGGGTACTAGTGGTGAGCCCAACCGGGACCTCCGAAGAATTTCAATTCGTGGCGCGAGCGCAAACGATAACGTGGAGACGCTGGACGGGGCCAAGTACCCGATGCTCAATGCCGGGGGCGGCTTTCCCACGCAGTACTACTTCAACATGGGGAATTCGCAGGAAGTCGTCGTCGACACCAGCGGACTGGGGATCGAGAGTCAGCTCTCCGGCATGGTCACGAACATCGTTCCCAAGGAGGGCGGCAACACCTACCATGGCGATTTCATCGCTGCCTACTCGAGCAAAAGCCTGTCACAGGACAATTTGACGCAAGCCTTGAAAGATGGAGGCCTGAAGGACGTCAACAGGCCCAAAAAATTCTGGGATTACAATGCGTCCTGGGGCGGTCCGCTCCGAAAAGACAAGCTGTGGTTCTGGAATT
>QHWJ01000246.1 GCA_003222535.1 Acidobacteriota bacterium
CGTCGCGCAGTTCGAAATGGAGCTGCAGCGCGCCAAAGTGCTGCAGCACGACTTGATCAAGAGCTACGTGCGGCTGCCGGACCTGCAGCAGAAGCGCATGGTCGAGTTCGCGCACTCCATCGGGGTGCCGGTGGCGACGCACGAGATCTATCCCGCCGCTTTCGTCGGCGTCGACAACACCGAGCATACCGGCGCGACCAGCCGTCGCGGCTACTCGCCGAAGATCGCGACCCTTCAGCGCAGCTACGAGGACGTCGTGCAGCTGTTCGGCAGGAGCGGCCGCATCTTCTGCCCGATGATCTCGCCCGCCGGCACGCGCAGGCTCCTTGATCTCGAGCCCGACCTGGCCAACGATCCGCGTTTCAAGCTGTATCCGCTGTGGATTCAAGAGCAGCTCGTGTCGCGCCAGATGAACGCCTTCGCCGCGCCGGTCGATCCGGCCGCCGGGAGCGGGAAGATGGTGATGGACATCATGCGCGCGGGCGGGCTCGTGGTCGCCGGCACCGACACGCCGAACGCGATCAACCTGCACGGCGAGATTGCCGCGTACACGCTGGCCGGCATGACGAACTACGAAGCGCTGAAGGCGGCGACGGTGAATCCCGCCCGGGCCCTCGCGCTGGACGCCGGCACGATTGAAGCGGGCAAGCTCGCCGACCTCGTGATGGTCGACGGCGATCCGCTCGCGAACATCGCGAACGCGCACAAGGTCCGCCGTGTGATCGCGAACGGCCGGCTCTACGATGTCGATCAGCTCGTGAAAGCGGACGCCGGTCCCGAGCGAACCTCGTCGGGTGTCGTCCGGTAGTCAGTCGGCTTCGTCGGCGCGTCTCTCCGTAATGGAGCTCCCGTCAGTGGCCGGCGGGCCGCCGGGCCCGCCTCAAAGGAGGATCCGACCGTGCGCACCACCATGATTGTCGTCGTCGGTCTGCTGCTCGTGCTTGCGTCCGCGGCGTCGGGGCAGGAAGTCCTCGTCATTGGTGCGGTGACCGACGAGTCGAAGGCGGTCATTCCCGGCGTCACGGTGACGGCCGTCGATCTCGAAACCGGTCGTCAGTTCACCGGCGTCAGCAACGAGAACGGCGAGTACCGCCTGTCGAATATGCAGCCGGGCGCGTACAGATTCCAGGCCGATCTGTCCGGATTCGCCACCGTCGTCATCGCGCGCGTCGAGCTGCTCGTCGGTCAGCACGCCACGATTCCGTTCACGATGAAACTGGCGCGGCTGACCGAGACGGTGACTGTCACCGGCGAGTCGCCGCTCGTCGACACCCATTCCTCGCAAGTGGCAGGCAACGTCGACCGGCGGCAGATGGAGGATCTGCCGCTTCAGGGCCGCAACTGGATGGAGCTGGCGATGATCGTCAAGGGCATCACCGCCAACGACGTGAGCGATCGGCCCGGCGTGCGGGACGGGCAGTTCCAGCTCAATCTCGACGGCCAGCAGATCACGCAGCAGGTCGCCGGCTCCGGATTCGGCCAGCCCAAGTTCAGCCGGGAAGCGATTGCCGAGTTCCAGGTCGTCACCAACCTGTTCGACATCACGCAGGGACGCTCGATCGGTATTCAGGTGCAGGCGGTGTCGAGGGCGGGTACCAACAAGCTGGCGGGCAGTTATTACGGGTACTTTCGTGACGACAAGTTCAACGCCGCAGACCCGATTGCGCTTCGCGTGCTGCCCTATTCAAACCAGCAGACCGGAGGTACGTTCGGCGGCCCCATCATCAAGGACAAGCTCCATTACTTCGCGTCGTACGAGTACGAACGCGAGCCGAGCACCATTCTGACCGCGCCGGCGGCGCTGCCGGGACAGAGCTTCTCGTTCGACACGAAGCTCATTCAGAACAGCTTTCTCGGACGAGTGGACTACACCCTCTCCGGCAAGGACCATCTCACCGTGCGTTCGTCGTACTGGGACTGGGGCTCGCCGTTCACCGGCCTGACCGGCACGACGCACCCGTCGCAGGCCGCGCACCGCACGCGGAAGGCGAGCAACACCGTGGGCAGCTTTGCGCGCATCTTCACCAGCAATCTGTTAGGGGAGCTCAAGTTCGGCTACAGCCACTTCGACTGGAAGAACCTGCTGTCGGTTCCGGCGCTCGCCAGCACGCCGAACTACGTGTTTCCGAACCTCACGGTCGGGCAGCCGAGAAACTACCCGCAGGAATTCTTTCAAAATACGTTCACGCTGAGGTACGACCTCACCGCCCACAAGTCGAAACACGACATGAAACTTGGCGGCGAGTTTCTCCGCTGGCACGACACGGGCCAATGGCAGCTGCTCTCGCGCGGCGAGTTCATCTTCAACACCTCTCCAGCCGACCTGGCGCGCCGGTTCCCGGCCGCTGCCTGGGACGACCCCACGAAATGGGATCTGTCCGGGCTCGACGCCTCGGTGCAACGCTTCGACCAGAACTTCGGCGACTGGACGATCGACATTCCGCGGCCGACCTGGGCGATCTGGTTCGGCGACACCTGGTCGGCGAGCGACCGGCTCACCCTCAACGGCGGCGTCCGCTGGGACGACGACCTGGGCGCGATCGATCCGCCGTTTGTCAACCAGCCGGCCACGTTCAATCCTTCCGGGCGTACGCCGGTCGACTCGGCCGGCATCACTCCGGGCGGGACCTTGTATCAGACCGGCTTGCGCGACCACAACAATGTGGCACCGCGCGTCGGCTTCACCTACAACGTCACCGAGCAGCAAGACTTCGTGGTCCGCGGCGGTACGGGCTTCTACTACTCCATACCCGACTCGAACACCACGTTCAGCCAGCAGTCGTTCAACGGCGCGCGCATTCTGGTCAACTCGTTCCCGAACGACAGGCTGCCCGGATTCATCGTCGATCCAACGCGCGGGAAGACCGGTGCGGACTTCGTGGCGGGCAAATATCCCCTGCCCGCACAAAACCCGCGCGTGATCGCGCACGACTACAAGATGCCTTACACCTGGCAAAGCGTCCTGGGGTTCCAGAAGCAGCTCGGCGCCGTTATGTCGGTCGAGTCCGACCTGACGTACTGGAATGCGCATAACCTGGGCAATCAGCTCGACCTGAACCTGCTGTTCAACCCGGCTACTGGATATCCCGTCAATCCCAACACCTTGCGCGCCGATCCGAAATTCACTCAGATCCAGTTCCTCGAGAGCCACGGCCAGGCCGATCTCGCGAGCATCGCGTCAGGGTTTACACGACGCTTCAGGAACAACTTTCAAGCCAACGTCACGTACACGCTGATGCTCTTTGCGCACGACGACACGACCGGCTTCCAGACGCAGCCGAACAACCAGTTCGATCGCACGGCCGACTGGGCGCGGTCGACCGAGTTCCAGCGGCACACGCTTCGCGCGAGCGGCATCTACCGCTTGCCGTGGGACCTCTCGGTGTCGGGCGCGTACTTCTTCGGATCGGGGAACTACTATGCGACTACCATCGGGCTGAACCCGTTCGGCACGGGCGCCGGCCCCAACCGCTACAACAGCGGCGCCGCGCTCACGATTCCGGCCGCGGTCGCCGATCGGTACGACGGCCCGACCGTCATCGCGACGGGCGAGGTCGCGCCGCGCGATGCGCTCAAAGGCCAGCCGCTCCATAAAGTGGACGTGCGCATGACGAAAGACATCAGGCTGGGTGCCCTGAAACTGACCGGGATCGCAGAAGTGTTCAACGTGTTCAACCACGCCAACTTCGGCGCCTACAACGGCACGATCAACACGACGACGTTCGGGGAGCCGCGCCAGAACGCCGTGAACTCGTACTTTCCGCGCACGGCGCAGTTCGCCTTCAGGATTGCGTTCTAAAGAAATGGTTAGGTCAGGTAGGTCGGATAGGTCGGGTAGGTCGGATAGGTCAGGTAGGTCGGGTAGGTTAGGTAGGTCGGATAGGTCAGGTAGGTTCAGGTAGGTCAGGTAGGTCGGATAGGTGAGGTAGGTCGGATAGGTCGGGTAGGTCGGGTAGGTCAGGTAGGTCGGATAGGTCGGGTAGGTCAGGTAGGTCGGGTAGGTCAGGTAGGTGAGGTAGGTCAGGTAGGTGAGAACAGGACGGGCTCTTCGCGGGCCCGACTGTTTCTTTTTCTTTACGTGGCCACTCACGTCACTCCGTTCAGATCCAATCTGCCGGACACGGACGATTCTGCCCGCACAAGGAACTCGCTCAAGTTCTTGACAACAGGGCCGGCGAGGCTTACAAACGCAGGCAATTTTCGCGCGGCTCCCACTCCACCTTCGAAAGGGGCGCAGTTCATGTCGCAGACACGAAGCGGGCTCTGCCACGGGATCATCATGGCGCTGGCTTTCACGCATGCGGCTTACGCGCAGCGCACGACCGGCGACATCAGCGGCACGGTCACTGACGCCACGGGCGGCGTGCTGCCCGGCGTCACGATTACCGCCGTGTGCACAGCCACGAACTTCAGCCGATCGGCGGTTTCGGATGCGCAGGGCGGGTTCACGCTGCCGGAGCTGGCGGTGTGCGTCTATCGCGTGACGAGCGAGCTCGCCGGCTTCAAGTCCGTGGCGCGCGAGGTCCAGGTCGCGGTGAACACGGTGGCCAAATCGGACTTCCGGCTCGAGGTCGGCGCACAATCCGAAACCATCACCGTCGAGGGCGTCTCGCCGCTCGTCGAGTTCTCCGATAAGCTGAACAACAACGTCGACAAGGATCGGATCGATTCGATTCCGTTGAGCGGCCGCGATTTCAACTCTCTGCTCGGCGTCACGCCGGGCGTTCAGCGGGATCCCGGCGGCGGCTTCCTCGCCGTCAGCATCAGCGGGGCGCGGCGCACGTCGAACAACTACATGATCGACGGCATCTCGAACAACGACCGCTACTACGGCGACTCGGTCCTCAATCAGACCGGCGTCGTCGGTGTGCCGGCGACGCTCGTGCCGATGGACGCGATCGCCGAGTTCACGGTGCAGCAGACGCCGTCAGCGGAGTTCGGCGTGAAGGGGGGCGGCGCCATCAACGTCGTGATGAAGAGCGGTACGAACCAGCCGCACGGCACGGCGTACTACTTCCGTCACGACGACTGGACCGATTCGCCGAACTATTTCGTCAAGAAGAGCGGCGGTTCGACGACGCCGGTAAAGAACCAGCAGTACGGCGGCACGTTCGGCGGACCGATCGCGAAAGATCGCACGTTCTTCTTCGGGTACTACGAAGGACAGCGGCTCGCGGTCACCTCGCCGTATCAGGCGCAGGTGCCCACGCCGGCCGAGATCGGGGCCGCCCGCGCCCGCATCCAGGCGGCGGGCCTGACGGCCAGTCCGGTTGGCGAGAATCTGCTCAAGTTCTACCCGGTCGATCCGGCGGGCACCCTCACGGTGAACTCGGCCAACGTCGCCAACATGAGCACCTTTTCGGTGAAGGTCGACCATCAGGTGAACGCGCGGAACCTCGTGAACGGCCGCTTCTTCTTCGGGAACAGCTATCAATCGGCGCCTGCGTTCGTCGGCGAGCTGACCCCCGCCAACGGCCCGCAGGACATGTTCAACTCGGTCACCGATCCGACCCGCATCGCGCTGGCCGGGTTCGTCTGGAACTCGACGCTGTCGTCGCGATCGCTTCTGCAGGTCCGGTTCGGCTACAACCGGATATCGCAGACGATCGACGTCAACAACAAGATCGATCCGGCCAGTCTGGGCCTGAACACCGGACCGCTCGATCCCGCGGACTTCGGCGTGCCGCAAGTGAATCTCGGAAACTTCGGGTACATCGGCGGCGTCGGCGGCTACCCGATCACGACATCGCCAACCGAAACGATGGACCTGTCCGGATCGCTCACGCAGTCGCGCGAGCGGCACACGATCAAGATCGGCGGCAACTGGCAGACGGGCAGGAACCACAGCGTTCGCAACCGCGCCCGCACGGTCATCACCGCAAGCGGGGGCGGCTCGTTCGACGACGTGGATACGCTTGTCGGGCTCCTGCTCGGCCGGTTCGACAGCGTCGGCCGGTCGTTCGGGTCGACGTCGAGGGACATGTCACAGCACTCGATCGGTCTGTTCATCAACGACGACTGGAAGATCTCGTCGCAGGTGACCGTCAGCACTGGCCTGCGCTACGATCTGAACCTGCCGCTGCGCGAGGTGAACAACCTCGCGTCGAATTTCGATCCGTCGCGGGGCCTCGTCCGGCTCGGCGCCGGCCTCGATCGCCTCTACGACATCGACAAGAACAACTTCGGGCCACGCGTCGGCATCGCGTGGGACGTCACCGGCGATGGCAGAACGAGCGTGCGGAGCGGGTACGCGCTCACCTACGACTTGCCGGACTTCAAGACGATCCACTCGCCGAACACGACCTGGAGCGGACTCAGCGCGCGCGCCGGCTCGATGACGAACCCCGATCTCGGCGTGTACTCGGTCACGCTCAATGGCTCGCAGGCCAAGCCGCCCGACGATCGGACGGCCACGTGCATCAATCCGAACGCGGCACCGACCGGCGACTTCGTCTGCGTCCAGCCGGGCGTGGCGATCTTCGGATCGAGCCCGACCGGTGCGCCGCCGTTCAACGCCTTCGCGATTCCGACCGACTACAAGACGCCGATGTACCACTACTTCCATGCGACGCTGCAGCGCGAGCTGTCCAGGGGCACCGCCGTCACCGTGACGTACCTCGGGTCGCGGGGACGCGATCAGTCGTGGTTCCGCGACATCAACGGTCCGCCGGTGGGCGCGTCATTCAGCGATCCGCAGCCCGCGCGGCCGTTCGCCACGCAATATCCGACGCTCGCGCACATCATCCAGCTCACCAACGACGGCAAGTCGTGGTACGACGCGCTGCAGCTCTCGTTCCGCCAGCAGTCGTGGCACGGAATCAACACGCAGTACAACTACACGCTGTCGAAATGCGAGGACTACAACTCCGACAACAGCCGCGGCCGGAATGATTTCCCACAGGCGAACAACCCGTACAATCCTGCCGCGAACCGCGGACCGTGCGGCTTCGACCGCCGTCACAATTTCAATGTGGGCGGCGTGTATGCCATTCCCGGGGGCAACCACGCCGTGACTCGCGGATGGGAGATCGGCACCGTCGTCACCGCGCTGAGCGGCCGTCCTTTCACGCCGAACCTCAGCAATCGCGACCGGACGGGACAGGACACCGGCTCGATCCGCGCGGATTGTTCAGCGAGCCCAATCTACGACTTCACCAATCCGGAGAAGTTCATTTCGAACGCTGCGCAGGCGTTTGCCACGCCCGCGACAGGCCAGCTCGGCACGTGCGGCCGCAACAGCGCGCGGCTCCCCGGCCTGGCGCAGTGGGATCTGAACATCATCAAGGACATCCACCTGTCGGGCAGCGCCCGCCTGCAGGCGCGATGGGAGATCTTCAACCTCCTCAACCGTGTCAATCTCGGATCGGCGCAAAGCACGAACGTGCGGAGCGGCCTGTTCGGCACCATCGGCTCGACGCCGGACGTCGACTCGGGCAACCCGGTCATCGCGCAGGGCGGCCCGCGGTCGATGCAGTGGGCCTTGAAGGTACTATTCTGATGATTTGGAATTAAGAAGTCAGAATCTGGAATTCGAGCGCGCATTCCGCATTCCAAATTCCAAATTCCCAATTCCAAATTGCGATTGGACAAGCCTGGCGCCGCCCTTTTTCATGCGTCCGATAGTCACACTCGCCGTGTTGGCGATCTCGTTCGGCGACACGCTCGTCCTGAGCCAGTCGACGGACGGGCTCGTCCAACGGAAGCCGAGCGTCCTGTTGATCACGCTCGACACGACCCGCGCGGATCGGATGGGGTTCCTCGGATCGACGCGCGGGCTGACGCCGGCGCTCGACGCGCTGGCGCGGACGTCGACGATCTTCACGCGGGCCTACGCGCAGGCACCGATCACGACCGTCTCGCATGCGACGATCCTCAGCGGCACGTATCCACTCTTCCATCGCGTCACCGACTTCGGGTCGCCGCTCCCGGCCACCGTGCCGTACCTGCCCGACTTGCTGCGCCGGCAGGGTTATCACACGGCCGCGTTCGTCGGCTCGCTCGTCCTGGATCCGAAGATCGGAACGGCGTCGGGCTTCGATCGCGGCTTCGACGTCTACGACGCCGGCTTCCGGATGAGAAGCCCCGGCGAGGATCGCTACCGGACGATCGAGCGGCGGGGCGACGAGGTGGCGTCGCGCGCGATCGCGTGGCTGACATCCGCCGGCCGCGAGCCCTACTTTCTGTGGGCGCATCTGTTCGATCCGCACGATCCGTACGATCCGCCGCCGGATCTGGAACAGCGATTTCGGTCGGCGCCGTACGACGGGGAGATCGCATCGGTCGATCGGATCGTCGATCGGCTGGTGAAGGCCGCCGGCCCTGGCACGATCGTCGCCGTCGCCGCCGATCATGGGGAAGCGCTCGGCGGCCACGGCGAAGCGACGCACGGCGTGTTTCTGTATGACGAGACGCTGCACGTTCCTCTCGTGATTCGGCTGCCCGGCGTGGGGCCCGGCTCCAGCCGGACCGCTCGACGTGTCACGACGCGGGTACGCCTCGCAGATCTTGCGCCGACGCTGCTCGATGCGGCCGGCCTCCCCCGTCCATCCGCGATGCAGGGCGAGTCGCTGATCCCCCTGGTCCGGCTGAAGCCGGACCCCACGGGAACAACAGCTACTGGAACGACTGCGGCCGGAACGGGCGCGGTCCGGCTGGAGCCGGACACTGCCGGAACGACTGACGATCGACCGGCGTATGCCGAGACCGAATATCCGCGGCAGGCGTTCGGCTGGAGCATGCTCGCCTCGTGGCGAAGCGATCGGTTTCTTTTGGTGCGCGCACCAAGGCCCGAGTTGTACGACGTGATCGCCGATCCGGGCGCGACGCGCAACCTCGCGGCCACTCGTCCACGCATTGTGGCCGGGCTGACCGCCGAGCTCGAGCAGTTCCTTGCTTGGTCGACTGGGGCAGATGGGTCGCGTAGGTCAGGTGGGTCAGGTAGGTCGGGTGGGTCAGGTAGGTCGGGTGGGCCAGACAGGTCGGGTGGGGCGGGCGGGTCAGGTGGGGTGGCTGGCGCGCGCATCGATCCGGCGGTCGCCGAACGGCTGGCGTCGCTCGGGTACGTCGGCGGATCGGGGAGCACTCCGGCCGCCGGCGGAGTCGACCCCAAGGACCGCATCGCCGTCGCCAACACGCTGCACGACGCGATGATCGCCGTCGAGGACGCGCGGTTCGCGCGAGCGATTCCGTTGCTGGAGCAGGTGATTGCGCGCGAACCGGGAATTCCGATCGCCCAGCTCAACCTGGGCATCGCGCGGGCGCGGCAGAAACAGTATGCGCGGGCCGTGCCGCCGCTCACCCGAGCCGTCGCGCTGAAGACCGAAGATATGCGCGCGCATTACGAGCTCGCCTCCGCGCTGTACGAGACGGGCGATGTGACATCGGCCGCCCGCCACTTCGCGGTCGTCGCCTCGACGATGCCGGCGTGGGCCGATGCACGCTATTCGCTCGGATCCGTGTACGCGCGCATCGATCGGATCCCCGACGCGATCGCCGAGCTCCGCGCGGCCCTGGATCTCGAGCCGCGCCATTTCCGCGCGAACCTGCTGCTCGGCCGGATCCTCACGCTGCGCGGCGAGGCGCCTCTCGCAGTGCCGTACTTGAGAACGGCGGTGAATGTGCAGCCGGACTCGAGCGAGGCGAAGCAGTTCCTCGCCGAGGCCTTGAAGGACGGCAAATAGCAGTCTGCCCCAAGACAAGATCTCTGACCGGTTCAGGATTCAAGGTTCAAGGTTCAAGGTTCGTTCGGGTTCAGGGTTCAAGGTTCGGAGTTCGAAGTTCTGCAGTTCCGGGTTCTGCGCGGGCTGGCGCCGTACACTGAACGTTGAACCGCGGACCGAGAACCTGGCAGGCAGGACCCGAACCAACCCTGAACCCTGAACCCTGTTGGTTGTCCTCAAATGTGTCGCACGGGTGAGCGCGCGGTTCAGTGCGCGAAGTGGGAGAGACCGGGCGTCCGCGCCATCATGATCTTCATCTCGAGCAGCTCGACGAGCGCCGCCGCGCGCGTGCGGAGGCACGGCTGTTCGAGCAGCGCCTGTTTCTCCAGCGCCTCGAGGTCCAGATACTGCGCCAGTGCGTTCACCAGATCCTCGTCCGACATCGCGGACGGCGTCCTGTAGTCCCCTCCCGCCCGTTCGACGGCCGGCGACAGCATCGACTCGAGCTTCGACCGCTGGTTCCGGATCGCCGCCTCATCGTCCGCGCTGAGCCGCCGCTCCGGCAGCGGCTCGATGGACGCGCGGCGGTAGCTGCGCTCGTGGTCCTCGCCGACAATCCGGAACCGCTCGAGCCCGCGCAGCACGAGGTTGTACCGGCCGTCGGCCATGCGCTCGACATGCGTCA
The DNA here is from genome assembly GCA_003222535.1 of Acidobacteriota bacterium. Taxonomy (GTDB): domain Bacteria; phylum Acidobacteriota; class Vicinamibacteria; order Vicinamibacterales; family CAVVIG01; genus QHWJ01. The sequence goes on from QHWJ01000246.1 coordinate 10,345, forward strand.
ACACGCCGCTGCAGCCGACGGTGTAGACCGGCGGCCGCCCTTCGTAATCCCGCTCCCAGCCGGGCCGCAAAAGCACCATCCCGATCATCCGATCGCTGGCCACCGCGTCAGAAATCATCTCGCGGTACCGAGGCTCGAAGATGTGCAGCGGCAGGAACACGTTGGGGAAGAGCACAACGTTGGGCAGCGGAAAGAGGGGAAGCAGATCGGCCATGCGAACGGTGCAAGTCAGAAGTCTGAAGTCTGAAGTTCGAACTCTGAGTGGTCAGGGTTCGTATTTCGTAGTTCAGATTTCAGATTTCAGATTTCAGACTTCAGACTTCAGAGTTCAGACTTCAGACTTCAGACTTTCAGTGAATCGTTTTCGTCTTCTTGTCCATGTAGTCCATCAGGACGTACTGGCCGAGCGTGTACGGCGTCGTGAAGTACGCCTTGCCCTTGCAGATGTCGGCGACGCGGCGGACGAAGCTCACCAGATCGTAGTCGCGCGCGAGCATGAACGTGTTGATCATGATCCCGCTCTTCCGGCACGCCGCGACCTCGGCGCACGTCTCGGCGACGATGAACGGATCGAGGCCGAAGGCGTTCTTGTAGATGCGGCCGTCGGGCTGCGTGAGCGCCGACGGCTTGCCGTCGGTGATCATGATGATCTGCCGCATGTCCTTGCGCTGCCGGTCGAGAATCCGGCGGGAGAGGCGCAGCCCCTCGCGCGTGTTCGTATAGTACGGGCCGACGCGCACGCGTCCGAGCTCGGCCAGCGGAATCTCTTCCGCCGAGTCGTGAAAGAGCACGACTTTCAGCGCGTCACCCGGGTACTGCGCCTTGATCAGCTGCGCGAGCGCCAGCGCCACGCGCTTGGCCGGCGTGAACCGGTCCTCGCCGTACAGGATCATGCTGTGGCTGCAGTCGAGCATCAGCACCGTCGCGCAGGAGCTCTGGTACTCGCCCTGCACGACCATCAGGTCGTCATGCCTGACGTGAATCTTGCGCGAGGCGGGAGGCTGGAGCGCGGGGTCCAGCGCTGCGCGTTCCCGCGCTTCGCGCTGCACGGCGTTCAGCAGCGTGCTCGCCGGATCGAGGTTCAGCGTGTCGCCGAATTCGTACGGCTTCGGCGCGCCGGTGGTTTCGACGCCGGTGGCCTGCTCGCGCGTGTCGTGACGGCCATAACTGCTCTTGCCGAGCGATCCCAGGAGGTCGCGCAGCGCGCGGTAGCCGAGGAAATCGAGCGCCTTGTCGGTCACCTCGAACGTGACCTGCGCGGGGGCATCGCGTCCGAATCCGCCGTCGCCCCGCCGCCGCTCGCGCTCCGCGTTCAGGTCAGGCGGCGTGGTGATGTAGCCCTGGTCCGCCATACGCTCGATGATCAGCTGAATCAGCTCTTCGAGCTTCGACCGCGCGTCTTCCTGGTCGCCGTCGGCCGGATCACCGAGCAGCCGCTCGATCGTGTCCTCCGGCAGCACGCCGCCGTTGAACAGCGCGTCCAGGATCGCATCGTGCAGCGCCTGCATCGTCCGCTCCTCGTCGTCCATGCCGTGCGGGTTGCCGAACCCGCTGGAGAGGAGCAAATCGGAGAGCTTCGACACCAGATCCTCGAGATCCAGGTCGTCGAGCTCGCTGCCGGTGAACTTGGTGTAGCGGTATTTCATGAACGTTGTTGGGACTGGGGACTAGGGGACTAGGGGACTAGGGACTACGGTCGAGACGCCGAGCGTTGAAGTCCCCCAGTCCCCAGTCCCCAGGTCCCCTAGTTGTAATACTTCTTCTTTCCCGACGGTATCCGGATCTCGTCGTCGTGCGTGGCTTCTTCCCGGCGCGCGCTTCGGCGTGGTGCCGGTTCGCCGGCGGAGTAACCGCGATCGTCGCTGCGGCTGATCTTTTTCTGGGCGTACAGCCCCTCGAGGACGAAGTCGAGGGCCGACGCGACGGCCGGGGCGGCGGCGCCGCCGGACAGACCGGCCTGCGTCGCCAGCTCGCGCAACCCCTGGACGGCGCGCGCCCGGGCGATCAGGTCGTCGGCGGAGGAGCTGTCGCTGAGCGGCAGCGATCCGCCCACGTCGAACCATTCGACGACGGGGCGCGTGTCCACGCCGTCGAACATGCCGGTGAACACGGAGCCGACGGCGGATCGAATCAGGTCGCGCGCGATCTGTTCCGCGCCGCGCAGCTCGCCTTCATACTCGAGCTCGAACTTGCCGGTGATCGACGGCAGCGCGGCGTAGACGTCGGTGACGCGCGGCACGACGAGCGGCTCGCCGTGCGCCAGCGCGCGGCGTTCGGCGTTCGAGACGACGAGCTCGAGGGTGGTGATCGGAAGCCGCTGGCTGACGCCGGATCGCTTGTCGATCTTGCGATCGGACCGCGCCTGGAACGCGATCTCTTCGACCACTTCGCGGACGTAGGCGGGGATCTCGACCTTCAGCGCGCCGGTGCGCTCGGTCCACGCTTCCTGCTTCGTAATCGCCATCGCGTGGCCGCGCGTCACGGGATAGTGCGTGCGGATCTCCGAGCCGATGCGGTCCTTGAGCGGCGTGATGATCTTCCCGCGCGCCGTGTAGTCCTCCGGGTTCGCCGTGAAGACGAGCATGACGTCGAGCTTCAGCCGGATCGGATAGCCCTTAATCTGGACGTCGCCTTCCTGCAGGATATTGAACAGGCCGACCTGGATCTTGCCGGCGAGATCGGGCAGCTCGTTGATCGCGAAGACGCCCCGGTTCGCCCGCGGCAGCAGCCCGTAATGCATCGTCAGCTCGTCGGAGAGGTTCAGCCCCGACTCGGCGGCCTTGATGGGATCGATGTCGCCGACCATGTCCGCGATCGTCACATCCGGCGTCGCCAGCTTTTCGACGAACCGCTCCTCGCGCCGCAGCCAGCCGATCGGGAGGCGGTCGCCTTCCTTCGCGGCGCGCGCGCGGCACGCGGCGCAGAGCGGCGCCACCGGGTCGTCGTGGATCTCGCAGCCGGGCACGACCGGGATCCGTTCGTCCAGCAGATCGACGAGGCCCCGCAGAATGCGGCTCTTCGCCTGACCCCGCAGGCCGAGCAGAATGAAATTGTGGCGCGACAGGATCGCGTTGACGAGTTGCGGAATCACCGTCTCGTCGTAGCCGATGATGCCGGGGAAGAGCGTCTGGCCCGCTCTCAGCTTGCAGACCAGGTTGTCGCGGACTTCCTGTTTGACCGGCCGCGAGCGATAGCCCGACTGACGCAGGTCACCGAGAGTCTCAATGGCCGTCATGAACCGATTCTAACCGAACTAGACTACCGACTTGTGTGGTGAGTTTGACGCTTCTGTACTCCGCTCATCCCGAGCCTGTCGAAGGATGAGCTGATTCGCTCGCGGTTCGACAGGCTCGCCACGAGAGCCGCGTGACGCGATCTCGATCTCGCCACGCGAGCGGCTCCGATCAGCTGACGTCGATGCATCCGTTTTTTTCATCGTCCCGTCCGCTCGTGTTTGCCCACCGTGGCGGCTCCGCGCTGGCGCCGGAGAACACAATCACCGCGTTCGACAACGGTCTGGCGCTCGGGTCCGACGGCCTCGAGCTGGACGTGCGACTCTCACGTGACGGCGCGGTTGTCGTCCATCACGATCGGACCCTCGATCGCACCACGACCCTGCGCGGACCGATTGCGGACCGGACCGCGAATGAGTTGCGGCGCGCCGGCGTCCCGGTGCTGGCCGACGTCCTGGCCCGCTATCGCGAGGCGCGAATCATCATCGACTTGAAGGTCGACCGTTCCGCGCTGGCGGACGCGACCATCGACGCGATCCGCCGGGCCGATGCCGTCGAGCGTGTCTGTCTCGCCTCGTTCGGGCGGCGTGTCCTTCGGGCCGCGCGGGCGCTCGATCCGGACATCGCGACGAGCGCGGCGCGCGAGGAGGTGCGATGGGCGTTGTACCGGTCGTGGTGCCGATGGCCGGTCTCGCGCGCGGCGTACGCCGGCTATCAGGTGCCGGAAGCCGCCGGGCGGACGCGCGTGGTGTCGGCGCCGTTCGTCGCGGCGGCGCATCGCGCCGGGCTCGGCGTGCAGGTATGGACGGTCGACTGCGAAGAGGACGCGCGCCGTCTGATCGGCTGGGGTGTAGACGGGTTGATCACGGATCGGCCCGATCGCATCGTGCCCCTTGTGCTACGCGGAGGATAGATCATGCAGGCTCCGACTCTGGCCGACGTCTACGCCGCGCGCGAACGGGTGTACCGCGTCGTTCGCCCGACGCCGCTCATGCGGCACCCGCTGCTCGCCGCCGAAACCGGCCTCGACCTTCTCGTCAAGCACGAGAATCACAACCCGACGGGCGCGTTCAAGGTGCGCGGCGGGCTGAACCTGATCGGCAGCCTCTCGCCAAAGGAGAAGCGCGGCGTGATCACCGCCACGACCGGGAATCACGGCCAATCGATTGCGCTCGCCTGCCAGCGCGACGGCGTGCCGTGCACCATCGTCACACCGATCGGCAACAATCCGGAGAAGAACGCTGCGATGCGGGCCTTCGGCGCCGAGCTCATCGAGTTCGGCCGCGACTTCGACGAAGCGCGCGAACGGGTGGAGCAGCTCCAGCACGACCGCGGGCTGCGCTACGTCCATTCCGCCAACGAACCGCTCCTGATCGCGGGCGTGGCGACCTACGCGCTCGAGATCTTCGAGGAGCAGCCGGACGCGGACGTCATTCTCGTCCCGATCGGCGGCGGCAGCGGCGCGTGCGGGTGCACGCTCGTGCGAACCGGGCTCGGCAGCCGAGCGAGAGTGATCGGCGTCCAGGCCGAGCGGGCGGACGCTTTCGCCCGATCCTGGAAGGGCGACACGCGCATCGTCGGCGAGAAGGCCGACACGTTCGCGGAAGGCATGGCGACGCGTGTCACCTTCGATCTGACCTTCGGCATCCTGAAGAAGGAGCTCGACGACGTTGTCTCGCTCACTGAGGACGAGCTCGCAGAGGGTGTGCGGCTCGCGCTCCGCGCGACGCACAACCTCGCGGAAGGGGCGGGCGCGGCGCCGCTGATGGCGGCGATAAGGCTGCGCGACGAGCTGCGGGGGAAGAAGGTCGTCTGCGTGATGAGCGGCGGCAACGTCGATCGCGCGACGCTCGCACGCATTCTCGCGGACACGCTCGCCTGAAAGGCTCGCGCTCCTGGTTTTGCGGAAAGGCTCGCGCTCCGCGTTTGCTGAAAGAGTCGCGCGCGGTCACCGGTCCTGCAGCGTGAAATTCACGGTGACGGTCATGACGACCGGCACGGGCACGCCATTGAGCAGCGTTGGCGTGAACACCCATTGCCGCACGGCCTCGACGGCGGCCTGATCCAGCAGCGGAATCGAACGGAGAACGCGCACGGATTCGACGTGCCCACGCGCATCGATGACCGCTTCGAGAATGACCACGCCTTCTTTCCGCGCCGATTGCGCCAGCGCGGGATACAGCGGACGAACGTCCACTACCTTTCTCGGCGGCTGCATGCCCGAGTGCAAATGAATCGGTGTTTGAGCGGGCGCCGGCGGCGGAGGCGGGATGCGCTCGATCGTCCCGACATTGAGCCCTGACTCCAGGCCGCGCGCGACGCCGACGGCATCCAGAAGGCCCCCGGGTGAGCCGCCGCTTTCGCGTTCTGTTTCCGGTGCGATGTCGGTCGGCGCATCGACCGGCGCGACGTCTGGTTCGATCCCGAGGGTCGGTCCGCCGCCACGAGCCGCGCGCGTGTGCGAAGGCCGGAGCGGAACGTCAATGACGCGAATGATCTGTGCGCCGTCGAACGTCACCGGGCGTCTGGGCGTGGGAAGCGTTCCGACCGCGAGCACTTGCGCGATCAGCGTCGCCGTGACGACAACCGCGTGAACGACGACGGAGCAGAGCGTGAAGACGCGCCGCATGGCTCCCCCTGACGTGGTGCGTTCATGCACTCACGTCACGTTGGACACCATGCCGCGATGGAGGTTCCAGTGCCCTCGACGTTTGCAAGACGCCGTACGCGAGCTTTCCGCCGAGCGAACGACGCTCGCCTCGCCTGAAAGGCTTGCGCTCCATGAACCTGTAGAACGGTCAGCGCAAATCCGTGTCACGCAGAGTCCGTGCGACACGCTGGAACACGTCGTCCATCATGCACGCGCTGAGCTTGCCTGTATTCGTGTTCTGCCGGCTGGGGTGATAACAGCCGATGAGCGTCTGACCGTTCGGCAGCTCGTGCGCGACGCCATGGCCGAACGCGGGTTTCGGGCGGACGTTCACGCCGCGGCGCTTCAGCAATTGCAGATAGGCGTCGAAGCCGATCTTTCCAAGCGCGACGACCACGCGGACGCGTGGCAGCGCGGCGATCTCCGCGTCGAGATGGGGAAGGCAGTTGGCGATTTCCACGGGCGTCGGCTTGTTGTCGGGCGGCGCGCACCGCACGGCTGCCGCGATGAACGCGTCGGTCAGCTCGAGTCCGTCGTCGGTGCGCTCGGCCGTCGGGATGTTCGCGAAGCCGGCTCGGTGCAGCGCAGCCATGAGAAAATCGCCGGAGCCATGAGGGCCGTCGCCGGTGAAGACGCGCCCGGTGCGATTCGCGCCGTGCGCGGCCGGTGCGAGCGCCACGAGCAGCATTCGCGCGCGAGGATCGCCGAACCCCGGCACCGGCTTGCCCCAGTAGACCTCGTTGCGATACGCCCGCCGTTTCGTCCGCGCGATCTCGGCGCAGTACTCGCGTAGCCTCGGACAGCGCTCGCAGGAGACGATCGACTGTTGTATTGCTTGTAGGGCGAGCCTTTCAGGCTCGCCAACGCGTGTCGGATGTTCCTGGCGGTCTTTGCGGGCTTTTCGTTCGATGGTCACCATACTCGGCTGGCAACGCGTGTCGGCGACGCCGAAAGCGTCGCCTTACGAGTGTCCTTCTCCGGACGAGGAACGCAAAGGCCGCAAAGCGCGCATCCTTCGACAGGCTCAGGATGAGCGCTCATGGTGAGCCTGTCGAACCATGCGGGCTTCGCGTTCAAACGTCTTGTGGTTGCTACCACACGCGGCACGCGTTCGCGCGCACCATCGGCGCACCCCCCTTGCACGAGAACGCTTTCTGGAACTCGGGCATGTTCGAGATCGATCCGTTGACCCGGTACCTGTTCGATGAGTGAGGATTGGTGGCCGCCTTCAGCCGTTCCGCTTCGGGCCGGGTGTTCTCGCACCAGACCTGCGCCCAGCCGAGGAAGACGCGCTGTTCGGGCGAAAAGCCGCCGACCTTGTCCCTCCTGTCGCGCAGCTTCGCGCCGGGCCCCGCGAGATACGCCATGAGCGCGAGGCGCAGGCCGCCGTTGTCGGCCGTGTTCTCGCCGAGCGTCAGCCGTCCGTTGATCGTCGTGTCGCCCGCCACGGCGTAGCTGGAGTACTGATCCGCGATGCAGCTCGCACGCTCGTCGAACGCCCTGGCGTCCTCCGGCGTCCACCAGTCGCGCAGGTTGCCCTGACCGTCGAAGCGGCGGCCCTGATCGTCGAAGCCGTGCGTGAGCTCGTGGCCGATGACGGCGCCCGCGGCGCCGTAGTTCACCGCGGCGTCGCGGCCGGCTCTGTAGAACGGCGGCTGCAGGATGCCGGCCGGGAAGTTGATGTTGTTGCGGTCGGGGCTGTAGTACGCGTTCACGGTCGGCGGCGTCATGCTCCACTCGCCGCGATCGACCGGCTGGCCGATCTTCTGCAGGCTGCGTGCATGCTCGAACGCCATCGCCCGCTGCCGGTTCCCCAGCGCATCGTCGCGCGTCACGCGGATGCCGGCGTAGTCGCGCCACGTATCGGGGTAGCCGATCCGATCGACGAGGGCGTTCAGCTTCGCCATCGCGGCTTTCTTCGTCCCGCCGCTCATCCATGGTGCCGCGTCGATGTCCTGCCGCATCGCGCCTTTGATGTCCTGAACCATCTGGAGCATGTCCGCTTTTGCCTGCGGGGCGAACGCTTCTTCGACGAACGCCTTGCCGAGCGCCTCGCCGAGCCGGGCATCGGTTTCCGTAACGCACTGCCGCCAGCGCGGCGGCCGATCCTGCTGGCCCGCGAGCGTGCGGCTGAAGAAGTCGAAGTCGGCGTCGGCGAACGCCCTGGGCAGCAGATCCGCCGAGGCGTGGAGCAGCTGCCAGCGGAGGTACGCCTTCAGATCGCCCACCGATGTCGCGGCAATCAATTGATCGAGGGCCTTCAGGTAGTCCGGCACCGCGACGTTGACAGCCTGGAAGCGCGGCGCTTCGGCGGCCGCCGCGTACTTCCGCCAGCCGAAGTTCGGCGTTATCGCCTGCAGATCGGTGAGCGTCATCGGATGCTCGGTCATGGCGGGATCGCGCCGCTTCACGCGATCGAGCGCGGCGTTGGCCAGCGCCGTTTCAATCTCCATGACCGCCTTCGCATCCGCTGCGGCCGTGTCAGGCGGCGCGCCGGCGAGGCCGGACAGCCGTTCGACGTGCGCCATGTATTTGCCCCTCAGCTCCACCGAGCGCGCGTCGGTCTTCAGGTAATAGTCGCGGTCGGGCAGGCCGAGCGCGGCCTGATCGACGTCGGCCATCTCCCGCGTGGCATCGCGCAGGTCGGTCCGCGAGCTGAAGCGGAAGAACGCCGGCACGCCGTAGGCGTGGAGGTGCGCCAGCAGCACCGGCAGATCGTCCGGGTTCGTGAGGGCGTCGATCGTGGCGAGATCCGGGCCGACGAACGCGAGTCCGTTCGACTCGATGCGCGGCTCGTCCATGCAGGCGGCGTAATAGTCCGCGGCCTTCTTGCGGTCGCCCCCGGCGCCCGGCGCTTCGAGGATCCGTCGCAGGATCGTGAAGTTGCGATCCTGCACCTCCTGGAACCGGCCCCACGAGCGGCGATCGGCCGGCAACGGGTTTTTCGCAATCCAGCCGCCGCAGGCGAACTGGTAAAAATCGGTGCACGGATCCGTGCGGTGATCCATCGCGCCGGGCTCAACGCCCGACGCCGCGGACGCCGACGCCTGCGCATCGAGGCCAGGCCTGAAGGCCGGCACGACCTCCGTGGTGCGGATCTTCGAGCGGGCCGCACCGGGAGTAGTGGGGACCTTCAGGTCCGCCGTTGGTCTCTGCGCCGCGCCGAGCGCAACGGCCAGTGGCAGCGCGACGAATGTCAAAGCGAAGAGCTGGCGGCGCACGCTTTCCCCTTCCTCCAAACCCAAGGTACAATTCGTGGTTGGCCTACGGGCTGAGGGTCTGTTGGCCGACAGTCCGACAGAAGCTCACGCTCGCCCCGAGCCTGGCCGAGGGGCGTCCATCCCCGAGAGCTGAAAGGATCCCGCTTCCGTGAGATACATCGCTCCTAAAGACGCGGCGGAACTGGACCAGACCGAAACCCGAGAGTGGCTCGACTCGCTTGATTATGTGCTGCAGAGCGGTGGCCCCGCAAAGGTGGCGCGCCTGCTCCGCGAGTTGACGATTCACGCCCGCCAGAGCGGCGTCAAGCTTCCCTTCTCCGCGAACACCCCGTATGTCAACACCATCTCGGCCGACGACCAGGTGCTCATGCCGGGCAGTCCGGATCTCGAGCGCCGGATCAAGAGCCTCGTGCGCTGGAACGCCGCGGCCATGGTTGTGCGCGCGAACAAGGCCGAAGAAGGCATCGGCGGGCACATTTCGACCTTTGCGTCGGCCGCCACGCTGTACGAAGTCGGCTTCAACCATTTCTTCAGGGGTCACGAGGATGCCGACGGCGACGTGATCTACTTCCAGGGCCACGCGGCGCCCGGGATCTACGCGCGCGCCTACCTCGAAGGACGCATCGACGAGACGCATCTCGAGAATTTCCGCCGCGAGACGATGCCGGGCGGCGCCCTGTCGTCCTACCCGCACCCCTGGCTGATGCCCGACTTCTGGGAATACCCCACGGTCTCGATGGGCCTTGGCCCGCTGATGGCGATCTACCAGGCGCGCTTCATGCGGTATCTCGAGGATCGCGGGCTGAAGCCGCCGTCGACCGCGAAAGTCTGGGCGTTTCTCGGTGACGGCGAAACCGACGAGCCCGAAGCGCTCGGCGCGATCACGCTGCCGGCGCGCGAGAAACTCGACAATCTCATCTTTGTCATCAACTGCAACCTGCAGCGGCTCGACGGTCCGGTGCGCGGCAACGGCCAGATCATCCAGGAGCTCGAAGCGGCGTTCCGCGGCGCCGGCTGGAACGTGATCAAGGCGATCTGGGGCCGTGAATGGGATCCGTTGCTCGCCAAAGACCGTGAGGGCCTGCTCGTGAAGCGCATGGGCGAGATCGTCGACGGGCAGTATCAGAAGTACGCCGTCGAGTCGGGCGCGTACGTGCGCGATCATTTCTGGGGCGCGGACCCGCGGCTGCTCGACATGGTCAAGCACCTGTCGGACGACCAATTGAAGAAGATGACGCTCGGCGGGCACGATCCGATCAAGGTCTACAACGCGTTCAAAGCCGCGTGCGAGCACAAAGGCGCGCCGAGCGTCGTCCTCGCGCGCACGATCAAGGGCTACGGCCTCGGCGAAGCCGGCGAAGGCAAGAACATCACGCATCAGCAGAAGAAGATGAACGAAGAGGAGCTGCGGGCGTTCCGCACGCGCTTCGGGATTCCGATTTCAGATGCGGACGTCGGCAAAACGCCGTTCTACCGGCCCGCCGCCGACAGCATCGAGATTCGCTACATGCGCGAGCGGCGCAAGGGGCTCGGCGGCTTCGTGCCGACGCGCAAGGTCCGCAGCGAACCGCTCACGCCCGTTTCGAGCGAGCTCTTCGAGGAGTTCCACAAGGGCACCGAAGGCCGCAAGGCCTCGACGACCATGGTGTTCGTGCGGCTGCTGTCGAAGATGCTGCGCGACAAAGAGCTGGGACGGCTCATCGTGCCGATCGTGCCGGACGAAGCCCGGACGTTCGGCATGGAGGCGTTGTTCCGCCAGGTCGGCATCTACTCGCACGCCGGGCAGGTGTACGAGCCGGTCGACATGGATACGCTCCTCTATTACAAGGAAGCCTCCGACGGCCAGATTCTCGAGGAAGGGATCACGGAAGCCGGATCGATGTCGTCGTTCATCGCGGCGGGCACCGCCTACGCGACGCACGGCGTCAACACGATCCCGTTCTTCATCTATTACTCGATGTTCGGCTTCCAGCGGATAGGCGACCTGATCTGGGCCGCCGGCGATGCGCGCACGCGCGGCTTCCTCCTCGGGGGGACCGCCGGCCGCACCACGCTCGCCGGCGAAGGGCTGCAACACCAGGACGGAAACAGCCAGCTCTTCGCGATGGTCTATCCCAACTGCGTCAGCTACGACCCGGCATTTGCCTACGAGATCGCCGTCATCATCCAGGACGGTATCCGCCGGATGTACGTCGAACAGGAAAGCATCTTCTACTACCTGACGGTGATGAACGAGCAGTACGCCATGCCGGCGATGCCGCCGGGCGTTGTGGACGGCATCCTGAAGGGGCTGTATCGCTACCGGGCCGCGTCGAAGCCCGACCGGCCGCTCCGTGCGCAGCTCTTCGGGAGCGGGGCGATCCTGCCCGAAACAATCAAGGCACAGGAGATTCTCGAGTCCAAGTACAACGTGGCGGCCGACGTCTGGAGCGTGACGAGCTACACCGAGCTCTATCGAGAAGGCCACGCGTGCGAGCGCTGGAACATGCTGCATCCGGCCGAGGCTCCGCGCGTCCCGTACGTGACGCAGTGCCTGAAGGATGCATCCGGCGTGCTCATCGCGGCGTCCGATTACGTGAAGGTGCTGCCCGATTCGATCGACCGGTGGCTGCCTCGTCCGCTCGTCGCGCTCGGCACCGACGGCTACGGGCGCAGCGAAGGCCGCGCCGCGCTGCGGGACTTCTTCGAGGTCGACTACCGCTACATCATCGTCGCCACGCTGGCCGCGCTCGCGCGCGACGGCAAGGTCGACACGTCGATCGTCGAGCAGGCGATGCACGCGCACAACGTCAATCCCGAGAAAAGCAACCCCGCTGTGTCGTAGCGACCAGCCGTAAGGTTTCTTGTGCCTACTGACCTCACACTCCCCGAGCTCGGCGAGAGCATCTCCTCGGGTGACATCCTGCGCGTGCTGGTCAAGCCGGGAGACACGCTCGTGAAGGATCAGCCCGTCCTCGAGCTCGAGACCGACAAAGCGACGATCGAAGTGCCTTCAGCGCTCGCCGGGATGGTGAAGGAGATCAAGGTCAAGGCGGGCGACAAGGTCAAGGTGGGCCAGGTGATCCTGAGCGTCGAGGAAGATGGCGCCGCAGCCGCACCGAAACCCGGCCCGGTGAAAGCGCCGCCTGCAAAGGCGGAGGCCGCGCCGAATCCCGCGGGGAAGACTCCCCGGGCGCGTGCGGGCGGAGACGAAGCGGCGGGCGCCAACCCGTCTTCGACGCCGCCGGACAGTGACATGGAGCAGCACCTCGCCGGTGAGAAGCGCGCGACGGGCGGCAAGGTGGGCGTCAAGGATCCGAGGATCGGGCCAGAGGCCGCCTCCGACGAGGCCCCGGCGCGCGCCACCAACGTCGTCGACATCACGCGCGGTGCGCGGGCGGCCCTGGAACCGGCGGCACCGGAATTGCCGCCCGTACCGGCAGCGCCGTCCGTGCGGCGCATGGCGCGCGAGCTTGGCGTCGAGATCGGCGAAGTGCCGGGCAGCGGACCTGGCGGACGTGTTTCCGTCGAGGACGTCAAGGCGCACGCCAAGCGGCTGGTGGAGCGCGCCGGAAGAACGGGCAGCGCAGGTGGCAGCCCTGTCCCTCTTCCCGATTTCGCCCGCTGGGGCGCGGTGGAGCGGCAGCCGATGCGGGCGGTCCGCCGAAAGACCGCCGAGCACCTGAGCGCGGCGTGGGCGGCGATTCCGCACGTCACGCAGTTCGATCTCGCCGACATCACGGGGCTCGACGCGCTGCGCAAGAAACATGCGAAGCAAGTGGAGGCGGCGGGCGGCAATTTGACCGTCACCTCCATCGCGGTGAAGGTCGCCGCCGCGGCGCTGAGGGTGTTTCCGCAGTTCAACGCGTCGATCGACATGGCGGCCGACGAGATCATCGTCAAGAAGTACGTGAACATCGGCATCGCCGTCGACACCGACCGCGGGCTGCTCGTGCCGGTGATTCGCGACGCGGACCGGAAGAACATCGTGGAGCTGTCGGTGGAGCTCGTGCAGCTCTCCGAGAAGGCCCGTACGCGCAAGATCGCGCTCGAAGACCTGCAGGGTGGCTGCTTCAGCATCTCGAACCTCGGCGGCATCGGCGGCACGTATTTCACGCCGATCATCAACGCGCCCGAAGTCGCGATTCTGGGCCTCTCGCGCGCGCGCACGGAACCGATCTACAAGGACGGTGGTTTCGAGCCGCGTCTGATGCTGCCGCTCTCGCTGTCCTACGATCATCGCGCCATCGACGGCGCCGACGGGATCCGCTTTCTGCGCTGGATCGCGGAGGCGCTCGAGCAGCCCTTCTTGCTGTCGCTCCAAGGGTGACACGGTGGTCGCGTGGGTCAGGTACCCGACCTACCCGACCTACTGAACCTACTGAACCTACTGGACCTACTAGACCTACTAGACCTACTAGACCTACTAGACCTACTAGACCTCATATGACTTCTGTCCAACTCGTCGTCGTGGGCGCCGGCCCCGGGGGCTACGCCGCCGCGTTTCTTGCCGCGGATCTCGGTCTCAGCGTCGCGCTCGTCGATCCCGAAGCGAATCCGGGCGGCGTCTGTGTGTACCGTGGATGCATTCCCTCGAAGGCGCTGCTGCATGTCGCGAAGCTCCTCGACGAATCGCGCCACGCGAAGGCGTGGGGCGTCGACTTCGGTGAGCCGACGATCGATCTCGCCAGGCTGCGCGCGTTCAAGGACGGCGTCGTCAGGAAGAACACGAGCGGCACGGGACAGCTCGTGAAGGTTCGCAAGGTCCAGTACAGTCAGGGGTGGGCCGCGATTGTCGACGCACACGCCCTGCGCGTGAAGCTGGTATCGGGCGGCGAGGAAGACGTTCAATTCGAGCACGCCATTCTGGCGACCGGATCAACGCCGGCGATTCCGCCGATGCTGAAGGCCGACGACCCGCGCGTGATGGACTCCACTTCCGCGCTCGACATGCCCGACATCCCGAAGTCGCTGCTCGTTGTCGGCGGCGGCTACATCGGCCTCGAGCTCGGTTCGGTCTATGCCGCGCTCGGCAGCGACGTGACCGTCGTCGAGATGACGGCGGGGCTCCTGCCGGGCGCGGACCGCGACCTGGTCGACGTCTTGGCGAAGCACGTGGGGCAGGTGATGAAGAGCGTGCTCCTCGAGACAAAGGTCGTGCACGTGAAACCGGAAGCGAACGGCGTGCGCGTGACTTTTGATGGCAACGTCGAGCCGAAAGAACAGGCCTTCGATCGCGTGCTCGTCTCGGTCGGCCGCCGGCCCAACTCGAAGATTCCCGGGCTCGAGCGCACCCACGTGCAGGTCGATCAGCGCGGCTTCATCGTGGTCGACGAGCAGCGGCGGACGCACGAGCCGTCGATCTTCGCGATCGGCGACGTTGTCGGCGAGCCGATGCTCGCGCATAAGGCGTCGCACGAAGGACGCGTCGCCGTCGAAGTGATGGCGGGCGAGAACGTCGCCTTCGCGCCGCGCGCGATCCCGGCGGTCGTCTTCACCGATCCCGAGCTCGCGTGGGCGGGGTTGACCGAAGCGCAGGCGAAACAAGACAACAATCCGGTGACGGTGGCGAAATTCCCGTGGGGCGCTTCAGGCCGCGCGGCGACGCTCGATCGCACCGACGGCCTGACCAAACTGATCCTCGATCCGGAAACCGAGCGCCTGCTCGGCGTCGGGCTCGTGGGCCCGGGGGCGGGCGAGCTGATTGCCGAAGGGGTCCTCGCCATCGAGATGGGCGCGAACGCGACCGATCTCAAGCTCACCATCCACCCGCATCCGACCCTGAGCGAAACGCTGATGGAGTCGGCCGAAGTCTTCTTCGGCCAGGCGACTCACGTGTACAGGCCGAAGCGCGGCGGGCAGGGCGGGCGGGCCGGGTAGGCCGGTACTTCTAACTTCCGGCTCGGGTTACCGAGCCGGAGGCGGTCCAGCGAAGAAAGGCCGCGGCCACCAGCGACTCGATCACGGCGCGACACATCTCGTGCTCGAGGCCCCATAGCCTCGTGGCTTGCGCGGGTGTGAGCAGCAGGCCCGGCATCTCCCTGAATTCCTCGCGAACGCGCCGGACGGCCATTTCAAGTTCCATGAGCGTTCCTCGTGGTGGAAGTGAGCAATTCGCGCCGCGTGCGCCTGCCCGCGTCGGCGGCCGCCAGTGTGTCGAAGGTTCGCCGTCCGGTTGCTGTCGCTGGCCTGGGTCCCGATTCGCTCGTAAAAGGCCGCCAGCGTTCGCGCGGTCGACGTGGACGGCTCGGCTGCGATTTCCGTCGCGTGGAACAGCTCGTGACCGAGCGTCGCCATCTGCGTGAACCCGCTTCGCCCACACGCCAGCTCGATAGTCAGCCTGTCGAAGGACGCGGCCTTTCGGTTCCGTCCAGGGGTTCCAGACGCTCGTCATGCGCGTACTGGCGAGCAAGATGCACACCACAACGGCGCGGATGTCGCCGATGGAAATCCCGGCTATTTTCAGTGATTCGCACGAATGGGTTCGCTCGAATCAGACATTGCTGTAGGAGAGTGCCGATGATCGGACGAAAATGTAGATTTCTGGCGCGCCAAGGGCATCGCGTGGATCGCTGAACCGACACAAATGTCTGGCGTGATGTTCATGACGACAGGAATGTAGGATGATAGAAACCCTCGTGGAGCCCAAACCCAGCCGCGCGCGCCTTGCGGCGTCCGATGGGGACGCGCGAACGCGCGAAACCCGCCGTCTGTCGACGCTGCTCGAGGTGAGCCAGGCCTTGTCGGGCACGCTCAACCTGAAAGCGTCGCTGCACCGCGTTCTCGAGATTCTCGCGCGCCACCACGGCGCCGTCCGCGGCATCGTGTCGGTGCTCGACGCCGACGGCGATCTCCGCGTCGAGGCGTCCGACGGCGTGTCCGACTCGCCGGGTGGCGTCACGTACCGGGTGGGCGAGGGCATCACCGGCAAGGTGGTCCAGAGCGGGAAGCCGATCGTCGTGCCCCGCGTGAGCCGCGAGCCGGCGTTCCTCCACCGCGCGGCGCGGCGTCCGGAGCTCTCGCATCAGGAGCTGAGCTTCGTCTGCGTGCCGATCGTCCTGAGCCGCCGCGCGATCGGCGCGCTCGAGATCGATCTGCGGTTCAAGCCCGAGCGCAACTTCGATCGCAACACGAAGTTCCTCGGCGTCGTGGCGTCGATGATCGCGCAGGCGCTCAAGATTCACCGCCTGATCGAGGAGGACAAGCGGCACCTCGTCGACGAGAACACGCACCTGCGGCAGGAGCTCCGCGAGCGGTACGACTTCTCCAATCTGGTCGGCAGCAGCGGGCCGATGCGGCAGATCTTCGAGCAGGTGACGCAGGTCGCCGGCACGAACACCACGGCGTTGATTCGCGGCGAATCCGGCACCGGGAAGGAGCTGATCGCGCACGCGATCCACTACAGTTCGCTGCGCGCCAGGAAGCCGTTCGTGAAAGTGAGCTGCGCGGCGCTGCCCGAGAGCCTCATCGAGTCGGAGCTCTTCGGCTACGAGAAGGGCGCCTTTACAGGCGCGGAGACGCGGAAGAAGGGGCGGTTCGAGCTGGCCGAGGGCGGCACGCTGTTCCTCGACGAGATCGGCGACATCAACCCGGCGACGCAGGTGAAGCTGCTGCGCGTGCTCCAGGAGCGCGAGTTCGAGCGCGTCGGCGGCACCGAAACCATCAAGGCCAACGTGCGCCTCGTCGCCGCCACCAACAAGGATCTCGAGCGCGCCATGGCCGCCGGCACGTTCCGCGAGGACCTGTACTACCGCCTCAACGTGTTCACGCTCTTCATCCCGCCGCTGCGGGAGCGGAAGGCCGACATGCTGCTGCTCGTCGATCATTTCCTGGAGAAGTTCGCGCGCGAGCACAAGCGGAACATCAAGCGCATCTCGACGCCGGCCATCGATATGCTCGCCAGCTACCACTGGCCCGGGAACGTGCGGGAGCTGGAGAACACGCTCGAGCGCGCCGTGCTGATGTGCGACGGCGAGGTCGTCCACAGCCATCATCTCCCGCCATCGCTGCAGACGGCGGAGGCGTCGGGCACGATCACGCGCGTGTCGCTGCGCGATGCCGTGACGGCGTACGAAAAGGATCTGATTCAGGATGCGTTGAAGACCACGCGGGGCAACCGCGCAAAGGCGGCGCGGCTGCTGGACAGCACCGAACGGATCATCAATTACAAGGTCAGGGAGTACGGAATCGACGCGAGGCGGTTCCGGTCTTGACGGCCGGGTAGGGCACGTGGGTCGGGTAGGTCACGTGGGTCGGAGGGTCGCGTGGGTCGCGCAGGTCACGTGGGTCGAGTCGGTCACGTGGGTCGGGTAGGTCGCGTAGGTCACGTGGGTCGGTGGGCAATGGTACGCGTCGTCCGCGCTGACGACGACGTCAAAGGGGACGCCGATGGCTTCAGAGTGGCTCGAGCCGCCGCGGACCCTGTCGGCTTCAGGGGTTCGCAGCTCGAGGAAGTCCTTCGTGCTCTTGCCGTCGATCATTCGCGCCCTTGCCGTCGATCAGCAGCCGATGGAGCTCGCTTTTCAGAATCGCCGCCACCTGATCCATGTATCGTTGCGGGTTGACGAAGAACTCCTTCAGCCTGCCTGAATCCTTGAGAATCCGGACGATGGTCGATCGTGTGAGCTCGGTCTCGTTCTGCAGGTAGGCGACGATATCGGGCAGGGGACCGGTGAAGACTGCGTCCTCGTTGTGCATCCGCGCGGCCGTGGCCGCCACGCCGCCATTGCGCACCGACACCTGCGCGGACGTGATGCGGATGCTCGGCGCCGCGATCGTGCTCATGGCACGAACGGCGTCCGCCGCGCGCGCGACCAGCTTTTCGGTCTCGAACTCGACGCGGCAGGTCGTCGGCTTGATCCGGTCCCACAATGTTGCGAACTCGGGGCTGAGCCGGGCCTGCCTGTCGACTCTGTTCGTCCGCCCGTCACGCTCACGGCGGATGTGCCGCTCGATCTGGTACGACGAGAGGAGGTCGATGACCGGTGCCCTGATGTCCGGATCGCGCGCGCTTCATCGGCGGCAATCGCCCGGGCGCGGTCACCGACGAGGCGGCTCAGGCGTGCGAACGCCGTGAGCGGCAGCGTGCCGAACGTGACGCCGCAATCCTGCTCGTATTCAGTCTGCAGCGCCCTGGCGAAGTCCTCGTAGGTTTCGTTCGCCATCACGTACAAGCGGTTGACGGAATCATCCATCACGCGGACGCCGTTCTGGTCCACCGGCAGGCGCAGGCCGCGGCCGAGCGTCTGGCGGCGCTCGCGCTCGGAGGCCATCTCGCGCAGGCTGCAAATCTGGAAGACGTTCGGATTGTCCCAGCCTTCGCGCAGGGCCGAGTGGCTGAAGATGAACCGGAGCGGCTCGTCGAGCGAGAGCAGCCGCTCCTTGTCCTTCATGATCAGGTCGTACACTTCGTCATCGGCGTGCGTGTCGCCGCGGGTGTCCTTGAGCGTGCCTTTGCGATCCCGCGCGAAGTAGCCGTTGTGCACGCGATCGGCCGGCAGCTTCAGCCAGTCGAGGCTCTGAAAACGCGGGTCTCTCGCGCGTTCTGCAAGCTCGGCTTCGAGGGCCTCGGCGAACTTGCCGGGCGCGGGTTTGGCGTCGCCGTCGTAGTCGCGGTAGTTGGCGACGCGATCGATGAAGAACAGCGTCAGCACCTTGATGCCGCGGCCCTGCAGCTCCAGCTCTTTCTCGAGGTGGTGCTGAACCGTCTGCCGGATCTCGGCCCTCCACACCTCGTCCCGCAGGCCGCCAATCTCCTCGCCGAGACGAAGCACCCGGCCGCTGCCGAAGCGGACGAATTCCCGTCCAGGCTCCGCGCAGATCTCCGCGATCGAGAAGCCCTGCTTATAGGCCACGCGCTCGCCAGAGCGGGCGTACAGGTCGTCGCCCTGCTTGACGTTCAGCACTTTCTCTCCTGGACCCCTTGCCGTCTGCGCATGGATCCGCAGCATCGCTTTGATGCCGTTCTTGTAGTCAACTTTCTCGACGCGCACGAACGCATCGTTCGCCGTCGCCTGCGCCGCGGCGCTGCCGACGACGATCTGCTTCACGAGCCGCTGCTCGAAGGCACGCACCGGATCGAGCCGGTAGACCAGGTTGTAGGCCGTCCTGTGCGTGGCGGAGTAGCGCAGCGTGCAGAGCGGGTTGAGCGCCTTGATCGCTTCCCGCGACTTCCCGGTGCTGTCCACGCTTTGCGGCTCGTCGATGATGACGATGGGGCGGGCGGCCTGGACGAACTCGATCGGCTTTCGGGCCGAGAGCTTGTCGGTCTCCTTGTAGATGACGTTGCTCTTCAGCTCGGCTTCGGTCCCGCTGAAGTTCTTCCGGAACGCGTCGATGTTGATGACGAGAATCTGGAGGGTCGTGCTCTGCGCGAACTGCCGCAGGCGATTGACCGACCGCGCGTCGTAGACGAAGTGCTCGAACGGCGGGTTGCTGAAGCAGGCGCGGAAGTGGTCGCGCGTCACCTCGATGTTCTTGAGCACGCCCTCGCGGACGGCGACGCTCGGCACGACGACGACGAACTTCTGAAAACCGTATCGGCGCGACAGCTCGA
This sequence comes from Acidobacteriota bacterium, assembly GCA_003222535.1. Lineage (GTDB taxonomy): Bacteria > Acidobacteriota > Vicinamibacteria > Vicinamibacterales > CAVVIG01 > QHWJ01. Next base: position 29,983 of record QHWJ01000246.1, read on the forward strand.
AGATGGTCCGCAGATAGACGTACGTCTTGCCGGTGCCTGTCTCCATTTCGACCGAGAAGTGGGGGCATTGCCGCGCGGCATTCGCTGGCACGTCGAAGAGATCCCATCCTTCGATCGGGACCGGTTCTCCGGTGGTGTCCGGCTCGCGTGTGCCGGCTGTGTCCGGCTGCCGGGTGTCGGTAGTGTCCGGCTTCAGCCGGACCGTGGTGCTGCCGACCTCATTGCGCGCCTGCACGGCGCGGAGGTTGTGGCTGAGGCGCTCGGTGCCGATGAGGAGCCGGTTGCCGACGCCGAGCTCGGTCAGCTCCTGACCGGCGAACAGGGCGCCGAGGCCGGCACCTTCCGTCCTGATGATCGAGTACTCCGGCGCGCCCTGCGGCTGGCCGTCGAACAGGTCGACAATGGCGGCCACGGCGTCGAGCTGGAACTGCTGGTTGGCCTCGAACTGCAGCTTCATGCGTCAGACCGTTCGGAGGACGACGCCGATTGGCAGGGTCGCCCATCTCTGAAGTTTACGCGTCCCTTGCGCCGCAACGGGGCGCGCCCAGGCGAAGGCCGGCCGGCGCTTTTTCTTGATACACTTGCGCGTTTCAAACAGGATTGGCCGCCCACATCGAAGCGGAGGTCTTCATGCCCATTCCCGTTCGGTTGCGCGTCAACAACGCGCCGCGTCAACACGACATCGAGCCACGCCTCCTGCTGGTGCACTACCTGCGCGACGTCTGCGGCCTGACCGGCACCCATGTCGGCTGCGACACCAGCATCTGCGGTGCGTGCACCGTGCTCGTCGACGGCAAGGCCGTCAAGTCGTGCACGATGTTCGCCATTCAGGCCGACGGCTCCGACGTCACGACGATCGAAGGCATTGCGACCAACGGCCATCTGCACCGCGTGCAGCAGGGCTTCTGGGACTGCCATGGCCTGCAGTGCGGCTTTTGCACGCCGGGGATGATCATGGCCTCGGTGCACCTGCTGGCCGGGAACGCCTCCCCCAGCCGGGCCGAGATCGCCGACGGCCTGCGCGGGAACCTGTGCCGGTGCACGGGCTACTCCCACATCATCGACGCCGTCGCACAGGCGGCGAACAGCACGGAGGTGACCCATGGCTGACACGATCGGCACGCCCTACGTCGGCCGCGCGATGAAGCGCGTCGAGGACCCGAGACTCATCAAAGGCCTCGCCACCTATGTCGACGACATCCGGCTGCCCGGGCTCCTGCACGCCGTCATCCTTCGCAGCCCGCATGCGCACGCCCGCATCGGCCGCGTCGACGTCTCGGCGGCGCGGGCCATTCCCGGCGTCGTCGCGGTCCTGACGGGCGCCGACGTCAACGCCGCGTGCGGTCTGGTGCCGTGCGCCGCGGCGATTCCGGACCTCAAGGCGCCGAAGCACACCGTGCTCGCCGGCGACCGGGTGTATTTCGTCGGTCACGCCGTCGCCGTGGCGGTCGCGACCGATCCGTACATCGCGCGCGACGCCATCGACGCGATCGACGTCGACTACGATCCGCTGCCGGCCGTCACCAACCCGGAGGAAGCGGTCAAGAGCGGGACACCGCTGACGCATCCCGATCTCGGATCCAACATCGCCTACACGCATGTGGTCGCCGGCGGCTCGGATATAGACGAGGCCTTCCGGCGCGCCGATCGCGTCGTCAAACACCGGCTCTGCCATCAGCGTCTGACGCCGATGCCGATCGAACCGCGCGGCGTCGTCGCGTCGTATGACCCCGGCGAGGGCACGCTGACGCTCTGGACGGCGACGCAGATTCCGCATCTGCTCCGCACGCTCCTGCCCGGGATGATCGGCGTGCCGGAGAACAAGCTGCGGGTCGTCGCTCCGGAGGTGGGCGGCGGGTTCGGCGCGAAGCTGAACGTCTATCCCGAGGAGGCGCTGTGCGCGCACCTCGCGATGCGGCTCAACGCGCCGGTGAAATGGATCGAGTCGCGCCGCGAGAACGCCGCGTCGACGATTCACGGCCGCGACCAGATCGGCGAGTACGAGGTGGCCGTCAAGAAGGACGGCGCGATTCTCGGCATCAGGACCAGGACGGTCGCGGACCTCGGATCGTACCTGCAGCTGTTGACGCCCGCGATCCCGACCCTCACCGGCCTCGTGCTGACCGGCTGCTACCGGATTCCGGCGGTCAAGATGGAGATTGTCGGCGTCTACACGAACAAGATGGCGACCGACGCGTATCGAGGCGCCGGCCGTCCCGAAGCCACCTATCTGATCGAGCGCCTGATGGACGTGGTGGCGCGGGAGCTCGGCATCGACCGCGTCGATCTCCGGTTGAAGCATTTCCCGGCGCCAGCCGAGTTTCCCTTCGCCACGTCGTGCGGCCTCACCTACGACAGCGGCAATTACCAGGGCGCGCTCACCAAAGCCCGACAACTCGCGAATTGGGATCAGTTGCTGAAGGACCGCGCGGCGGCCCGCGCCGCCGGGAGGCTGTCCGGCATCGGCATCTCCACCTACGTCGAGATCTGCGCGATGGGTCCGTCGAAGGCGATGCCCGCGGGCGGCTGGGAGTGGGGCTGCGTGCGGATGGAGATCTCGGCGAAGGTCACCGTGATCACCGGCGTGTCGCCGCATGGACAGGGTCAGGAGACGACCTTCGCGCAGTTCGTCGCGGACCGGCTCGGCGTGCTGATGGAGGACATCGTCGTGCTGCACGGCGACACGAACGTGGCGCATTACGGACGCGACACGTATGGCAGCCGCGGGACGGCGGTCGGCGGCTCGGCGATCGTGATGTGCATCGACAAGATCGTCGCCAAGGCGAAGACGCTCGCGGCGCATCTGTTCGAGACGACCGCTGATCACGTGGTGTTCGAGAAGGGCACGTTTCGCGCACCGGGCGTGACCAACCGCGAAATCGGATGGCCCGAGCTTGCCGGCGAAGCCTACGTCGCGAAGAACCTGCCGGCCGGGCTGGAGCCCGGGCTCGAGGCGTCGAGCTTCTACGAGCCGCAGAATTTCACCTTCCCGTTCGGCACGCACATCGTCGCCGTGGAGGTCGACCGCGACACCGGGCACGTCGCGATCACCAAGTACGTGGCGGTCGACGACTGCGGACCGCAGATCAATCCGCTCATCGTCGAAGGACAGGTGCAGGGCGGCATCGCGCACTCCATCGGTCAGGTGCTCTTCGAGCAGACCATCTACGACGAGAACGGGCAGCTGCTGACGGGCGAGCTCATGGACTACGCGCTGCCGCGCGCGGCCGATATCCCCGAATACATCCTCGGGAGCACGGTGACGCCCTCTCCGGTCAACCCGCTCGGCATCAAGGGTGTGGGCGAGGCAGGAACGATCGGCGCGACGCCGGCCATCGCGAACGCGGTGCTCGATGCGCTGCAGCCGCTCGGCGTCACGCATCTCGATCTGCCGATGACGCCGGAACGCGTCTGGCAGGCGATCAAGACCAGGACCGCGGCGCCGGTTGGCGCTTAACCCGTACGCGGAGTCCGGCTTCAGCCGGACCGTGGAGAGACAACATGTATCCCGCAGCCTTTGACTACAAGCGCCCTGCAACGGTCGACGAAGCGGTCGCGCTCCTCGTGCGTCATGGCGACGATGCGAAGCTGCTCGCGGGCGGGCACAGCCTGATCCCGGCGATGAAGCTCCGCCTCGCGCAGCCGAAAGTCGTCGTCGACATCGGCCGCATCACGAACCTGAGCTACATCCGCGACACGGGGGGCACCATCGCCATCGGCGCGATGACGACGCATCACGAGATTGACGCGTCGAAGGTGCTGCACGACCGCAGTCCGCTGCTGCCCGAGACCGCCCGACATATCGGCGACACGCAGGTCAGGAACAAGGGGACGATCGGCGGCAGCCTCGCGCACGCGGACCCGGCCGCCGACTATCCGGCCGCGATCCTGGCGCTCGACGCGGAGATCGATCTGGTCGGTCCTCGCGGCCGCCGCACCGTGAAGGCGGGAGCCTTCTTCATCGACCTGCTGCAGACGGCCATCGCGCCAGACGAAATCCTGACCGAGATTCGTGTGCCGGCGACGGCGCGCACGACGGCGTACGTGAAGACCGAGCAGAAGGCGAGCGGCTTCGCGCTGGCGGGCGCTGCCGTGGTGATCGGTGCGGACGGCGTCCGGGTCGGGATCACGGGCGTCGCGGCCAAAGCGTATCGCGCGACGGGGGTCGAGCAGGCGCTCGCAGGTCAGCGCACGCCGACGGCGGAGGCCATCGCGCGCGCGGCGGCCCATGCGGCCGACGGCGTCCAGCCGCTCGGCGACATCCACGCATCGCCGGCGTTCCGCGCCCATCTCGCGCAGGTCAATACCCGACGCGCGATCGAGCGGGCGCTCTCGCGCGCATGAAATTGCAAGATTGCAGGATTTCAGGATTGCAGAATGGGAAGGAAGAAAGTCCCTTGACCTTCCTTTCCTGCAATTCTGCAATCCCGCAATTCTGCAATGTGTGAAATGAAGCTCACGCTTACGAGCGTCGTGCCGGCGGACCGCGCCCGCGTGTTCGCGGCGCTCATCGACGCCGACGTCCTGCGGCGCTGCATTCCCGGGTGCGAGACGTTCACCGCGAAGGGTCCGGACACCTACGAGGCCGCGCTGAAGATCGGCGTCGCCGGTCTCAAGGGGACCTACAGCGGGAAAGCGGCGATTCGCGACAAACAGCCGCCCGATTCGCTGACGCTCGGCTTCGAAGGAAAGGGCGGTCCGGGGTTCGTCCGCGGATCCGCCGCGATCACGCTGTCCGCCGACGGCGACTCGACTCGCATCGTCTGCGACGCGGACGTTCAGGTGGGCGGGCTGATTGCCGCCGTGGGCTCGCGCCTCGTCGAAGCCGCCGCCAGAAAGCTCGCGGACGATTTCTTTCGCCAGTTGTCGAGCGAGCTCAGCACACAACAACAATAGAACGTAAAGACCGCGAAGCTCGCCAGGAAAAACATTTCTTTGCGGCCCATCACGGCGCGCTGGACGGCTGTTGCCGAATCGCAGGTCTTTCTTGACGGCTCGCGCGACCGAGAGCGTAGGCGTCCGCGGTTTCGTGGGCGTGGTAGGAACTGCGGACGAGCGGACCGGATTCAACCTGGACGAAGCCGAGATCGAGCGCGGTTTCCTTGAGATCGCTGAACTCATCAGGGTGATAGTAGCGGAGCATCGGGGCGTGCCCGGCCGACGGCCTGAGATACTGACCAATCGTCAGAATCCCGCAGCCTGCCTCGCGCAGATCCTTGAAGGTGGCGACGAGCTCCTCGCGCTCCTCGCCGAGGCCGACCATCAACCCGGTCTTGGTCGGAATGTCCGGGGCATGGCGCCGCGATCGATCGAGGAGCTCGATTGTGCGCGCGTAACGTCCGCCCGAACGCGCCATCCGGTAGAGGCGAGGAACGGTTTCAGTGTTGTGATTCAGGACGTCGGGCCGGGCGTCGAGCACGGCGTGCAGCGCCTCCTCCTGGCCCTGAAAGTCGGGAATCAGCACCTCGATGCGACACTCGGGCAGCCGCGCGCGCGTCTCTCGAATCGTGTCGGCGAAGATCGACGCGCCGCCGTCCTCCAGATCGTCGCGGTCGACCGAGGTGATGACGACGTAGCTGAGGTCGAGCGTGCGGATGGCGTTGGCGACGCGAAGCGGTTCAGCGGTGTCGACCGCGGCGGGACGTCCATGCGACACCGCGCAGTACGAGCAGGCGCGCGTGCACACATCGCCGAGGATCATGAAGGTCGCGGTCCCGTGGTTCCAGCACTCGCCGATGTTCGGGCACTGCGCCTCCTCACAGACCGTGTGCAGGTTCAGCTCCCGCATCAGTCCCTTGAGGCGCAGATAGCTCGGCGACCCCGGCGCGCGCACCTTCAGCCACTCCGGCTTCGGCAGATGCGGCCGTGCGGGCGAGAGCGGCGTGATGGAAATAACGCGAGCCACTTCTCTTATTATATCGGTCGGTGGCCCTCTACCATCATATCGACCTCCGCGTGCGGTGGTCCGACACCGATCCGGCGGGCATCGTGTGGTTCGGTGTCTTCTTCCGCTACTTCGAGCACGCCGAAGAGGAGCTGTACCGGCGGCTCGGCAGCGATCGAACGACGCTGCTGCGCGGGCTGAACATCTTCATGCCGCGGACGTCGCTCCAGACGCGATTTCGATCGCCCGCGAAGCTTGGCGACGAGCTGTCGGTCGGCGTCGGTGTCGGACGGATCACGGAACGCCGGATCGGCTTCGCGTTCGACATTCACGAGCGCGTCACCGATCGTCTGATCTGCGAGGCTTCGTACCGAGTGGCGTGCGTCGACGCGAGCACGTTCGCGCCACAACCGTTCCCGCGAGAAGTTGTCTCGCTGCTGGCGCCGGCGGTCCTCACGTGACGATGTACGGACCAGGGACCGAGGACGGATCAGGGACCGAGGACGGACCAAGGACCAGGGACCGAGGACGGACCGGGGACCAGGGACGGACCAAGCACCAAGCACCAAGCACCAAGGACCGAAGATGACCAGCACCGCCGTGACCGCGGAAGCGCTCGGTATCCCCGAGACGTTCAACGTCGCGACCCATTTCGTCGACCGCAACGTCGAGGAAGGGCGCGGCGCGCACGTCGCGATCGAATGCGGCGACGCCCGTGTCACCTACGACGAGGTGCTGCGAAGCGTGAATCGGTTCGGCAGTGCGCTGCGCGCTATCGACGTCCGGCCCGAGGAGCGCGTCCTGCTGCTTCTCCTCGACGGCCCCGATTTCGTCTACAGCTTCTTCGGCGCGATCAAGGCGGGCGCGGTGCCGATTCCGCTGAACACGTTGTGGAAGCCGGCCGACTATCAGCACGTCATTCACGATTCGCGTGCGCGTGTGTTGATCGTGAGCGCCACGCTTCTGCCCGAGATCGAGAAGATTCCCACCGGCGAGCGGCGCTCGCTTCGCCACATCTATGTGGTGGGCAGCGCCGAGTCGACCGGCACGCACACCGGGTTCGACCGGTTGCTGGCCGAGGGATCCCCCGATCTGGAAGCCGAGCCGACCAGCCGGGATGCGCCGGCCTTCTGGCTGTACTCCTCGGGCAGCACCGGCGCGCCCAAGGGCTGCGTCCACCTGCACCACGACATGGTCGTCTGCGCCGAGCTGTTCGGAAAGGGCGTGCTCGGCATCCGCGCGTCCGACCGGTGCTTCAGCGTGGCCAAGCTGTTCTTCGCCTACGGCCTCGGCAACGGGTTGTACTTTCCGTTCGCGGTTGGCGGAACCACGGTCCTGTGGCCGGGGCCGCCGACGCCGCAGCACGTCTATGCGGTGATCGAGAAGCACCGGCCGACGTTGTTCTTCTCGGTACCGACCGGGTACGGAATGTTGCTCGCGCATCGCAGGCCTGAAGAGCCTGCGAACAATTCGCGCACACGCAGTGTCCAGCTTCCGCCTTCGCGTGAAGCTTCGGCGGACCGGCATAGCCTAGGCGACGGCGGTCCGCCGGACCCGACAGGTCCGCCTGAAGGCGGACACGACGGCGATCATAGGGCGGACCTTCAGGTCTGCGATTTCGATCTTTCCAGCGTTCGCCTCGCGGTCTCGGCGGGCGAGGCGCTTCCGCCCTCGCTGTACGAGCGTTTCAAACAGCGCTTCGGCGTGGACATCATCGACGGGATCGGTTCCACCGAAGTCCTGCACATGTTCATCTCGAACCGGCCCGACGCGATTCGTCCCGGCTCGAGCGGTCTGCTGGTCCGAGGCTATGAAGCACGCCTGCTGGACGAGAGCGGCGCCGCAACGCCGCAGGGCGAAATAGGCAACCTCTGGATCAACGGCGATTCGGTCTGCGCGGGCTACTGGAACCAGCACGAGAAGACGAAGGCCACGATCGAAGGCCACTGGATTCGCACGGGCGACAAGTACACGCAGGATCAGGACGGCTTCTACTGGTATGCCGGCCGGTCCGACGACATGCTGAAGGTCGGTGGGTTGTGGGTCAGTCCCGTCGAAGTCGAAAACGCGCTGGTGGGACATCCGTCGGTGCTCGAATGCGGCGTCGTTGGCCGCGAGGATCACGATGGCCTCGTCAAGCCGATGGCCTTCGTCGTCCTGCGAGAGGGTGTTGGGAGCCCGGCCGAGCTGGGCCACATACTGCAGCAGTTCGTGCGCGAGCGGCTGGCCGAGTACAAGCGGCCGCGATGGGTCGAATTCCTGCCTGAGCTGCCGAAGACCGCGACCGGAAAGATCCAGCGGTTCCGCCTGCGCGAGCTGGCCAACAAATCGAAACCGGCGTCCGTCTAATGCCGGCGCGTCGTGATCTGCCGCCGCTCGGCTAAAGCCTTCGCGCTACGCTGACGTGGTACTTCGCGCTCCACGGGGCGGTACTTCGCGCTCCACTGAGGTCGTCGTAGTAGCGCGAAGGCTCTAGCCGAGCGGCGAGCGCTTCAACCCGGCGACGAAGAAGTCGGCGAAGAGATCGGCGATCGTCTGCGAAGTCGCTGCTCCCGCCGGATTGAACCACCGCGGGATCCAGTTCACCGCGCCGAACAGCGCGAACGCCAGCAGCTTTGAATCGCCGGCGGCGAAGACGCCGGTTGCCATCCCTTCCTCGAGCACGAGCCGAACGGCGTGGTCGAACTGGTCGCGCCGCACGATCACCGCCTCGAGGTGCGCGGGCGACAGCGCCTCGAGCTCCAGGATCAGCGCCGTGCCGTGCAGATCGTCGAGAATCGTGTGCACGAAGGCGACGATCAGCCGCCGGAGCTTCTCGTCGGCGGCGATGCCGCTGCGCTCCACTTCGTCGAGCAGCCGCATCAGCTGATCGAGCGAGTACTGGTGGCAGGCAAAGAGGATCTCCTCCTTGTTCTTGAAGTAGTAGTACAGGTTGCCTTTCTTCATGTGCAGCGCCGCCGCGATCTGTTCGACCGTGGCGCCGTGGTAGCCCAGCCGGCGGAACGCCTTCGCGGCGCTTTTGAGGATGTCGACGCGGGTCGACGCGAGCGCGTCGGCGTTTCGCGGCCGCTTCGGTCGCCGCGGGCCCTTCAAGCTCGGCGGTCGCGCCGCCGGTATTGACTCGCTGCTCGCCACGGCTCTAAAGTAGTTTGAACGACCGTTCAATTTCAATGATCACCTTCGAGACCGATCCCGATCGCTACAAACACTGGAAGCTCGCGGTGGACGGCCCGATCGCCACGCTGTCGATGGACGTGCGCGAGGACGCCGGCCTCTCGCAGGACTACAGGCTCAAGCTCAACTCGTACGACCTCGGCGTCGACATCGAGCTCGCCGACGCCGTCGAGCGGCTGCGCTTCGAGCATCCCGACGTCCGGGCCGTGATCGTCACGTCGCTCAAGGAGCGGATCTTCTGCGCGGGCGCGAACATCATGATGCTGCGCGGGTCGTCGCACGGCGCCAAGGTGAACTTCTGCAAGTTCACGAACGAGACGCGTCTGGCGATCGAGGATGCCAGCGCGCACTCGGGATTGAAGTTTCTCGCGGCGTTGAACGGCATCTGCGCCGGCGGCGGCTACGAGCTGGCGCTCGCGTGCGATGAGATCCTGCTCGTGGACGACGGCAACTCAGCGGTCAGCCTGCCCGAGGCGCCGCTGCTCGGGGTGCTGCCCGGCACAGGCGGCCTCACGCGCCTGGTCGACAAACGACGCGTGCGCCGCGATCGCGCCGACTTCTTCAGCACGCTCGCCGAGGGCGTGAAGGGGAAGCGCGCGGTCGAGTGGCGGCTCGTGGACGCCGTGTCTCCGACCAGCCAGTTCAAGGAGGCGGTGCAGAAACGCGCGCGCGAGCTGGCCGCTGCGTCGGATCGCCCCGCGGTCGGCCGGGGCATCACGCTGAGCCCGCTGAACCCGACCGTCACCGACTCCGCGCTCACGTATTCCGCGGTCACGCTGGCGATCAATCGGGGCAGGCGGACGGCGGATCTCACCGTGCAGGCGCCAGGCGGGCCGCAGCCCTCCACTCCCGGCGAGATTCTCGCCGTCGGCGATCAGTTCTGGCCGTTGCGCGCGTTCCGCGAGCTGGACGACGCGCTGCTGCGGCTGCGCGTGAACGAGCCCGAGATCGGCACCGTCGTCATCCGCACGGAAGGCGATCGCGAGGCGGTGCTGGCGATCGACCGGACGCTGGTCGCGCATCAGTCGCACTGGCTCGTGGGCGAGATCATCCACCGCATGAAGCGGACGTTGAAGCGGGTCGACCTCACCGCGCGCAGTTTTTTCGCCTTCATCGAGCCGGGCTCCGCGTTTGCGGGATCGCTCCTGGAACTGGCGCTCGCCGCCGATCGCTCGTACATGTTCCACGACGACAACGAGGAGAACGCGATTGCGGTGTCGCCGATGAACGGCGGTCCGCTGCCGATGAGCAACGGTCTCACGCGCCTGCAGACGCGGTTCCTGTCCGACGCCGGCACGGTGGCGGAGCTGCTCGCGCACGACGGACCGTTCAACGCGGCCGACGCGGAGGAAGCCGGCCTCGTGACGTTCGCGCCCGATGAAATCGACTGGGACGACGAGGTGCGGCTGGCGGTCGAAGCGCGCGCCGCCTTCTCGCCCGACGCGATGACCGGGCTCGAGGCGAACCTGCGGTTCGCCGGGCCCGAGACGATGGAGACGAAGATCTTCGGACGGCTGACGGCCTGGCAGAACTGGATCTTCCAGCGGCCGAACGCCGTCGGCGAGAAGGGCGCGCTGAAAGTCTACGGACAGCAAGGCAGGCCGGAGTTCGACTGGAAGCGCACGTAAGACAACGCCAAGGACACCAAGGTTACAAAGGACACCAAGGCCGCTACAAAAGCTCGCCTGCACGGGTGAAACCAGCGCGTTTACCGTGTTCCCTCTGTGTCCTTTCTTTCCTTTGTGTCCTTGACGGCGAGGCATTGTCTTTGACAGCGAGGCAGCCATGATCTCGGCCGAGAAAATACCGAATAACGTCAACCTCTCCAGCAACAAGCGGCTGCAGCGCGCGCTCGAGCACTGGCAGCCGAAATACATCCAGTGGTGGCGCGACATGGGGCCGCAGGGCTTCCAGGACTACCACCGGGTGTATGTCCGGACGGCGATCAGCGTCGACCCGGAAGGGTGGGCGCACTTCGAGTACGTGAAGCTGCCCGAGTACCGCTGGGGCATCTTCCTGGCCGATCCGACGCCGGATCGGCGCATCGGCTTCGGCGATTTCTTCGGCCAGCCGGTGTGGCAGGAAGTGCCGGGCGAATTCCGCAATCAGCTCCGCCGCCTGATCGTCACCCAAGGCGACACCGAGCCGGCGAGCGTCGAGCAGCAGCGGTTGCTCGGCCGGCGCTGCCCGAGCCTCTACGACCTGCGCAACCTGTTTCAGGTGAACGTCGAGGAAGGCCGCCATCTGTGGGCGATGGTGTACCTGCTGCACTCGTACTTCGGCCGCGACGGCAGGGACGAAGCGGAGGAGCTGCTCGAGCGCCAGAGCGGCAATCGCGACAAGCCGCGCATTCTCGAAGCGTTCAACGAGCCGATCGACAACTGGCTCGACTTCTTCATGTTCACGATGTTCACCGACCGCGACGGCAAGTCGCAGTTGATGTCTCTCTCGGAGAGCTCGCTCGACCCGTTGTCGCGCACGACGCGCTTCATGCTCACAGAGGAAGCGCACCATATGTTCGTCGGCGAGACGGGCATCGCGCGGATTCTCGAGCGCACCTGTCAGTTGATGAAGCAGGCCGGATACTCCGAGGACGTTCGAAAGGTCGGCGGCATCGACATCCCGACGATTCAGAAGCATCTCAACCAGTGGTTCAGCCTGAGCCTCGATCTGCACGGCAGCGAGGTGTCGAGCAACGCGGCGTCGTACTTCGCGAACGGGCTGAAGGGCCGCGCCAAGGAAGACACCTTCGACGAGCACATCGTCAAGAACGCGTACTACAACATGGAGTTCTTCGAGGACGGGAAGCCGGTGACGAAGGACGTGCTGATGCGCAACGCCATGAACGAGGTGCTGCGCGACTGGTACGTCGGCGACTGCGCCGCCGGCGTCGTCCGCTGGAACCGGATCTTCGAAGCGCACGGCATGTCGGATCGGTTGAAGCTGCCGGATCGAAAATTCCATCGCGGGATCGGGATGTATTCGGGCTTCCATTTCGATCCCGACGGCGTTCCGCTGACGGCCGGGCAGTGGGAGAAGCGGAAGTACGACTGGCTGCCGTCGGAGGCCGACAGCGAGTACCTGCTCAGCATCATGGCCGAACCCGTCTACGAGCCGGGCACGTTCGCGAACTACATCGCCCCGCCGCGCCGGGGGGTCAATCAGCAGCCGGTCGCGTTCGAGTACGTGCGGACAGAACAGTAGGTCGGATGCGTAGGTCGGGTGGATAGGTCGGGTAGGTTGGATAGGTCGGGTAGGGTCCGGTAGGTTGGATAGGTCGGATAGGTTGGGTAGGTCGCGTAGGTTGGGTAGGTCGGGCAGGTTGGGTAGGTTGGGTAGGTTGGGCAGGTCGGGTAGGTTGGGTAGGTTGGATAGGTCAGGCAGGTCCGGTCAGGCAGGCCCACCCCGCCCACCTGGCCCACCAGCCGTGCGCCGCTTCATAATTCAGACGTGACCCCAGTACCAAGCGGCACCCTGTCATTTACGTGGTTGGGCCACGGGACGTTTCTCTTTCGCTCGCCGGGGGGGAAACGGATCCTGGTCGATCCGTTTCTCGAGGCGAATCCGTCGTGTCCCGAGGCATTCAAGCGGAGCGTCGGCGATCTGGATCTGATCCTCGTCACGCATGCCCATGACGACCACATGGGCGATGCGATCCCCGTTGCGCGAGCCACGGGCGCGACCGTCATCAGCCAGGTCGAGATTGGCGCCTGGCTCCGCGCGAAGGGGCTGCAGCGCCTCAGCCCGATGAATCACGGCGGCACGCAAACGATCGGCGGCATCGCGATCACGATGGTACCGGCGTTTCACAGCAGCTCGACGACCGAGGACAGCCGGCGCGTCGAGCTCGGCACGGCAGCCGGGTTCGTCATCCGGTTCGAGAACGAGCTCACGATTTACTTTGCCGGCGACACCGCAGTGTTCGGCGACATGCGGTTGATTGGTGAGTTGTACAGCCCGGCGATCGCGTTCCTGCCGATCGGCGACCACTACACCATGGGCCCCACGCAGGCGGCGAAGGCGTGCGGGCTGCTCGGCGTGAAGCAGGTCGTGCCGATGCATTACGGAACGTTCCCGGTCCTCACCGGCACGCCGGCGGCCTTGCGGGAGCTCGTCGAACCGTGCGGCGTGCAGGTGCTGGAGCTGAAACCCGGGGAAACCGCGTCTTAACCACGAAAGCCACGAAAACACCAAACATGGACGGAACCACGAAAACGATCTGCGTAGTCTTACAATGGAGACCCGGTAAACGGATGTAAACCATTGTCAGGTGTCCGACACCTTTTCAACTGAGGACAACGACATGAACCGATCTCGACGAGGACTGCTCGGGTTACCGTTGGCGCTGGCGATGAAGCACCCAATCGCGCAGGCAGCGCAGCAGGCGACGGGGCTCACCGAGTTGCCCGCGAACCTGCCGGTGCCGAAAGATGATGGCGGCGCTCGACATCTCAAAGGCATGGCGATGCCCGACCTCGAGCTGCCCTCGACGGCGAACAGGCGCGTCAACCTCTCGAAGATCGGTACGCCGCGTATCGTGGTCTACGCCTATCCGATGACCGGACAGCCGGGCAAGACACTGCCGGCCGGCTGGGACGACATCCCCGGGGCGCGCGGCTGCACGCCGGAGACCTGCGGCTTCCGCGACCATCACAAGGACCTCGCGAAGCTGCACGCCGAGGTCTTCGGCGTGAGCACGCAGTCCACCGAGTATCAGCAGGAAATGGTGAAGCGCCTCGATGTGCCGTTCGAGGTCCTGAGCGACGAGCACTTCGCGTTGACGCACGCGCTGCGGCTGCCGACCTTCACCGTCGAGGGCATGACGCTCATGAAGCGGCTCACGGTGATCGTCACCAACGGACGCATCGAGCACGTGTTCTATCCGGTGTTTCCACCCGACAAGCACGCGGAAGACGTGATCGCCTGGGTGAAAGCGAATCCAGCAGGGGCTGGGGGCTAGAAACTGGGGACTGGGGACTGGGGACTGGGGACTGAGGACTGGGGACTGAGGACTGGGGACTGAGGACTGGGGGACTGCGGACCAGGGACTAAGGACCAGGGACGGACGAAGGACCTGGGACGGACCAGGCACCAGGCACCAGGGACCAAGGACCTCGTTTACTCCCGCGCCTGTGCGATCACCATCGCAATCGTGAGCACAATCATCGTCCCTGCGGTGACCCACGAGACGACGTTGTACCAGCGGGAGTTGATGTGTTTGCCCATCAGTTCGGCGTCGTTGATCAACAGCAGCACGAAAACCAGCACGAACGGCAGCAGCACGCCGTTCGCCACCTGCGACAGCACCATGACGCGAAAGAGCGGGAAGTGCGGCACGAGCACGACCCCGGCGCCGAAGACAATCAGCGCCGTATACAGCCAGTAGAAGGCCGGCGCTTCCTCGAACCGCTTGTCGAGTCCCGACTCGAGACCCAGGCCCTCGCACACAGCGTAGGCGGTCGAGATCGGCAGGATCGACGCCGCGAAGAGTGACGCGTTGAAGAGCCCCGCGGCAAACAGGAGGTAGGCGTAGTCGCCCGCGAGCGGACGGAGCGCCTGCGCCGCATCGGCGCCGGTCTCGATGTTGAACTTGCCGGCCGAATGCAGCGTCGCCGCGCACGCGACGACGATGAACCATGCGACGATCGCCGCGAAGAGGCACCCGACGATCACGTCCAGCCGCGACGTCGAGTACTGCCGCGCGGTCACTCCTTTTTCGACGATCGATGCCTGCAGGTAGAACTGCATCCACGGCGCGATCGTCGTGCCGGCGAGGCCGATGACCATCGACAGGTAGCCGTAGTTCCTGAAGCCGATGCTCTCGGGCCGGGTCAGCGTCGACAGCGCCGCCGCCTTCCAGTCGGGATGCGCCAGCACGCCCGACACGATGTACGCGACGTAGAATCCCGATGCTGACAGGAACACTTTTTCCACGGTGCTGTAGGTCCCGTGGACGACGATCCCCCACACGATGAAGGCGGCCACCGGCACGACGATGTATTTCGAGACGCCGAACAGCTCGAAGCTGCTCGCCACGCCGGCGAACTCCGACACGACGTTGCCGAAGTTGGTGACGACGAGCGCAATCATCAGCAGGAACGTCGCCCGAAAGCCGAATTCCTCACGGATGAGGTCGCTCAACCCCTTGCCGGTCACCGCGCCCATCCGCGACGACATTTCCTGGATGACGACGAGCGCGACGGTGATGGGGATCATCGTCCACAGCAGCGTGTAGCCGAACTGCGCGCCCGCGACCGAATACGTGGCGATGCCCCCGGCGTCGTTGTCCACGCTGGCCGTGATGAATCCCGGACCGACAACCGCCAGGACCAGCGCGATCCGGACCCGCCAACTCTTGAGGAGGCTCATGGCGGTCGCTCAGCGGTGCCGCAGCATCGTGATCACGTCGTCCGCCGTGATGATGCCGGCCAGGCGCCCGTGCTCGTCGACCACGGCGAGGGTGATCAGGTTGTATTTGTCGAAGAGCGCCGCGACCTCGTCCTGCGGCGTATCGGGCGCGCACGCGATGTGCGGCTCGCTCAGCTCCGAAAGCTGGATGGCGGGTGACGAGATCGCAATCTTCACGAGCGGCACCGAGCCGACCAGCTTCTGACCGGCGCCGGTGAGATAGATCGTCGCGAGCGCTTCGCGGCTGCCTTCGAACCCTTTCAGCGCCTCGATGGCGTCGTCCACGACGGCCGTCTCGGAGACGGCGATGTACTCCGTCGTCATGCGTCCCGCGGCGGTGTGCTCGCCGAACTCGAGGAGCTGCGTCACCTCGCGGCGCTCCGCGGGCCGCATCTCCTCGAGAATCTCGCCGGATTGCGCCTCCGTCAGATCTCCGAGCAGGTCGGCCGCCGCGTCGGGGTCCATCTCCTCGACGATGTCGGCCACGCGATCCTTGTCGAGCGATTCGACGATCGAGACCTGGATGCCGGGATCGATTTCCTCGAGCGCCTCCGCGGCGACCTCCTCGTCGATCGTCTCGAAGACCGCCTCGCGCTCGGCGGGCGCGAGGTCCTCGACGATGTCGGCGATGTCGGCCGGGTGAAGCTTCGCGAGGCCTTCGTAGGCGATCTTCAGCTTGACGCGGCGCGCCGGGTCGGTCTCGAGAAGATCGACGAACTGCCAGGGGATCACGCGCGGCGGGATCTTCTCGAGCAGCGCGCGCAGCGTGAACGACGGGACGAGGCCCTTCGAGAGACGGCGAATGGCGCCGCGGGCGCCGACGTCGACGGCGACGACGTTCAGCAGCAGGTGGCGGTTCACCGGCGTCGACTCGATCTCGACGTCGTTGACGCGCACGACCTTGCGTCCGTGGACGTCGATGATCTGCTGATCGAGCAGATCGCGCTTGAGGAGCAGCAGGCCGTCCGAGGGAGAGAAACGGTCCCACTGAGACATCTCCGTGGCGGTGCGAACCGATGCGCCGGCGGACATGAGCGTGTCGGGCGGCAGTATGCGCTCGCCGTCCGGCGTCTTGACAATCAGGTATGCGATGCGGGTGGGATGATCCTGCGGTGTGACGGCGATTTCACGCACCCGTCCACGCACGGTGCCGGAGGCATCGCGCACGGTGGCGCCGAGCAGTTCCGATAGGGCGACGACGGACATGGACCTAGGTCCCCGAACAGGGCCATTGCGGTTGCCGGACCATTGTAGCTCGCCGCCTTCGCGGTTCCAGGACTAACGACGTAGGGCGACCCGACGTAGGGCGACGCTCTCAGGGTCGCCATTCGGCGAGGCTGCAGGCCTCGCCCTGTGTCTCGCACGAGTCCCTTCGCGCGCGAGCGGACGCTCAATGCACGTGTTGCGAAGAAGCCCGGGCCGGCCGCCACCGCAGGAACACGTGGTAGGAGTGCGGCAAGCCGTAGAACTCGATCAACTCGGCCGACGTCCGGTGGACCGTGATGTCGGCGCCGAGACCGACGCGGCTCCATCCGTCGAGAGGAACGTCGCGCACGTAGCCGAGCGTCAGTGCGTGTCTTCGAGTCGGGCCGCTATAATGGCGGGAAGCTCATGGCTCGCCGAGCCGCAGCGGTCCGCATGACATACGCCGAATGACAAATCCTGCGATCCTGGTCGAAGTCCTGTCCGAAGGCACCGAGGCCTACGATCGCGGATCGAAGGCGGCGCACTATCGCCGCATCCCGTCGCTGCTGGCGTACGTCTTTGTTTCGCAGGCCGAGCCGCGCATTGAAGAGTATCGCCGTGCGGACGCCGGTGGATGGCTGCTGTCGGAGGCACGCGGGGGTGAGTCGGCCGCGATTGAGCCGTTGGGGATCCGCCTCGACGTGAACGCCGTCTACGTGAATCCCCTGAACGCTGAACTCCATACAGGAACCCATGAAACGAGACCCATGAAAACAACGCTGGACGATGGTCTCCGGGCGCTCGCTGAATCGTCCGAGCTCGCCAGATCGATCCGCATCGAGCTGGACGACGACTACCTGCGCGCGATCGCGATCGTCGAGGCCCTGCCGGAGAACCAGTCCGGCGCAGACAAGAGCTGGGTCTGGCGCATGGACGCGGCATGTCGCGCGGAGATTCGGAAGGCGACGCGAAAGTAAGGTGGAGTCGCCGCTAGCTCGCCTCGGGCGCGCGCTTCACGAACGATCCGCGCGATTCGTTCTGATTGGCGTCGGAGGCGCCAACTTCTACGCGCTCGGCGGATCGACCGTGTTCATGACGGAAGACCGTGATCTCTTTCTGCCTCTCGATCCCGACAACCTGGTTCGATGCTGGTCGGCGTGTGAGGCGACCGGACTTGATCTCTGGAGCGGTCACGAACCGCTCGACTCGCCCCGCGATCGGTGGCTCGCCGAAGGCGTCGTGGAGCGACAGGCCCTCACGCGCGCAACTGGAGAGGACCTGCAGGTGGACCTGACACTCGTCATGAAGGGGTTCGATTTCGAGACTGTCTGGAACGAGCGCAGTGTCTTCACTCTCGACGGTGTTGACGTTCCCATCGCGCGGCTGCAACACATCGTCCAATCGAAGCACGCCGCCGGCCGCGACAAGGATCGCTTGTTCCTTGCCACGTATCGCGAGGTGCTCGAACAGCTATTGCGCCGAGAGGACCGGACGTAGCGCGACCGACGCGTCACCGCCGCTCACGCGGTGTAGACTTCACGTGATGAGCCTGTTTCGCGTCAACGTCGTGGCCCGCAATCCGAAGGATGAGAGCCAGGAGACTCCACCGATCGAGGCGCTGGTTGACACAGGGTCCGAGCTCACCTGGCTGCCGGCTCACGTCCTCCAACAGGCCGGAATCGCGCCGCGCCGGAAGCGGACCTTCTTTACGGCGACCAGGCAGACGGTAACTCGTGACGTGGGCTACGCCATCCTGGCGTCCGAGAACTTCGAGACCGCTGACGAAGTGGTCTTCGCCGAGCCGAGCGACCTCGTCCTCCTGGGCGTGCGCACGATCGGGGGGTTCGGTGTTCTCGTCGACAACGTCGGTCACCGTTTCGTGGCCCAGGCTTCGATCGTCGCGTGACGCTGCCGTGTAGACACATGCCGGACGTGTCCAGACGCTGGATCGGCGTCGGGGCGTGTGTCGTGACGGCGCTCCTCATCGCCGTCGTGACCGCGACGGTCGTCACGTCACGCCGTCGGTTGGCGCCCGCCGTCCCGGCCGCGGCGAAGCCCCATCTGCCTCGCCCGCCCGAGCGGCCGTTCCTCATGTTCATCAGCCTGGCGTCCGAGGACACGTTCAAGCGTGTCGTGCTCGCGCCGCTCGATGCGCCCGACGGCGCGCGCTACGTCACGGCGCTCAACTGCGAGCGCGTGTACTACGCGGGCTCGCGCGGCTTGTGTCTGGAGACGCGGCCCGAGCGCCCTGGCGTCGCGGCCCACTTCGCGCATGTGTTCGACGAGCACTTCACGCGGCTCCACACGCTGCCGCTGACCGGACCGCCGAGCCGCACCCGCTTGTCGCCGGACGGGCGTCGCGCCGCGTTCACGGTCTTCGACGAGGGGCACTCCTACGCGGACGGCGTGTTCTCCACGCGCACGACGATTATCGACACCATCGGCGGCAGCGTGATTGGCGATCTCGAGAGCTGGAAGGTGACGCGAGACGGCAAGCCGTTCGCGAACCGCGACTTCAATTTCTGGGGCGTGACGTTCGCGCCGGACGGCAACACGTTCTTCGCCACGCTGAGGACCCAGGGCAGCGCGTACCTGATCGAGGGGGACGTCGACGGCCGTGCGGCGCGCGTGCTGATGCAGGGGGCGGAGTGGCCGTCGCTCTCGCCCGATCGCACGGGCATCGCGTTCAAGAAACGGGTGGGCGGATCCCATGGCTGGTGGCAGC
Organism: Acidobacteriota bacterium; assembly: GCA_003222535.1. Lineage (GTDB taxonomy): Bacteria > Acidobacteriota > Vicinamibacteria > Vicinamibacterales > CAVVIG01 > QHWJ01. The sequence goes on from QHWJ01000246.1 coordinate 49,359, forward strand.
TCTCGCTGTTCGACCTGTCAACGCGGGCGGTGCGCACGCTGAGCGGCGACACCGGGAGCGTGGACGACCAGGTCGAATGGCTGGACACGGCGAAGCTGATCTATTTCCGCCCGACGTCGGACGGCAACATCATCTGGCAGCTTCGCACCGACGTGGACGAGCCGCCGCACTCTTTCGTCCAGGCCGAGTTCTCGCCGGCGGTCGTGCGTTAGCGTTGT
>QHWJ01000031.1 GCA_003222535.1 Acidobacteriota bacterium
AGCCACGAAACACACGAAAACACGAAAGCCACAAAAAGACTAAAACCAAACAAGATGGTCGTTTCGTGCCCTTCGTGAATTTCGTGGTTTTCGTGGTGCGGTTCCGGATTAACGAGCGCTCCCTCAGGCACGAAGTTCCGCTCGGCTAAAGCCTTCGCGCTCCGTTCGGCGCTGTGGCCGTCAGCCATGGCCGTCAGCCATCAGCCATGTCGATTTTCAGGCCTTGCACGTCAGCACTTCCATCAGCTTCGACGCGATGCGTTCGGCCGGCAGGATGTCGACCGCGGCCTGGAGCATCGCCGCGGCTTTGGGCATCCCGTACACGGCGCTCGTTGCCTCGTCCTGCGCGATCGTGTAGTGACCCCGGGTGCGCAGCGCCTTGAGGCCGAGCGCGCCGTCCCGTCCCATGCCGGTCAGCAGGACGCCCACCACGTCGCCGCGCCAGAGCCGGCTGACGCTCTGAAAAAACACGTCCACCGACGGACGATACACATAGTCCCTCGGTTCGACCGTGTAGCCGACCCGATCGGCCGTTTTCAGCTCCAGGTGGTCCCTCGTGCCCGCGAGCAGCACGTGGCCGACCGACGGGCGGTCTCCTTCTTTGGCCACCCGCACCGGCAGCGCCGACTCATGATCCAGCCAATCGGCCAGGCCGGAGGCGAACCGTTCATCCACGTGCTGAACGATGACAATCGCGGCGGGCACGTCTTTCGGCAGGCAACGCAGCACGGTCGCGAGCACGGCAGGGCCGCCCGCGGATGCGCCAATGGCGACGAGCTGATCATAGTGCCCCGGCCGCGAGATTCGATTTGTGCGGGCCGCGCGGGGACCGCCGGGCTCGGCTGCCGTCCGGATGGCGGACTTGCCGGAGGCCAGGCGAGAGATGATGTCGATTTTGGCCAGGAACGGCTCGGCCGCGTGCGGCAGATTGCCGCCGCCCGTCATCGGTATGTCGACGGCGTCGAGCGCCCCGTGACCGATCGCCTCGAACACCAGGCCGACATTGTCGCGCACGCTCACGGTCACGAGCAGAATCGCACACGGTGTGCTGGCCATGATGCGGCGGGTGGTTTCCACGCCGTCCATGACGGGCATGACCAGATCCATCAAGATCAGGTCCGGCGTCTGCGTGGAACAGTATTCGATGGCTTCGGCGCCGCTGGCAGCCATCCAGATGACCTCGTGCCCCGGCCTCAGACCCACGAAGCGTCGCAGGAGCTCGTTCATCGGCGCCAGGTCGTTGACGATGCCGATTCTCACGCGTCGGACTCGCCTATGAGATCGACGACCGCCTGCAGCAGCGTCTCGTCGTGAAAGCTGCCCTTCGTCAGGTAGTACGCCGCACCAGCCTCGAGTCCGCGCTGACGGTCTTCGTCGCGATCCTTGTAGGACACAATCATCACCGGCACCGACTTCAAGTTCGGGTCCTTGTTGATGAGCGTGACCAGCTCGATGCCGTCCATCCGGGGCATGTCGATATCGGTGATGACGAGATTGAAGTGCCCGGTGCGCAGGGCGTTCCACCCGTCCATGCCATCCACCGCGACTTCGACGTCGTAGCCCCCGGCGCCGAGCAGCTTGCGCTCCAGCTCGCGCACCGTCAGCGAATCGTCCACCACGAGCACGCGCTTGCGCTTCCGGGGGCTGGCCGTGGCGGACTCGCGCGACACCGTGGCCAGACGGCCGCCGGACACCAGCTTGTCCATCGAGCGGATGATGTCGTCCGCGTCCACGATCAGCACGGGCGATCCGTCTTCCATGAGCGCCGCCGCGGCGATGTCCTTGATCTTTCCGAGTTGCACGTCGAGCGGCTGCACGACCAGCTCGCGCTCGCCGAGAAAACGGTCCACGACGAGGCCATAGGTGTGGTTGTGGTCGCCGACGACGATCACCGGCAGATCGTCCATCGGTGGCAGCGCTTCGGCCGCCAGCACCTGGCGGGCGGTCACGAGGCCGATGCGCCGGCCGTCGAGCTCGAAGTGCTGCCGCCCTTCGAGCAGCTCGATCCTGTCCTTCGGCAGCATGAGCGTTCGCACGATGGACGCGAGCGGAAACGCGTACGGCTCGCCGGCGATCTCCGCCAGCAGCGTGCGAACGACCGAGAGCGTGACCGGCAACTGCAACAGGAACCGCGTGCCTTGGCCCGGCTGCGTCGACACGCGCACGGCGCCGCGCACCTGCTTGACCATGTCCTGGACCGCATCGAGACCGACGCCGCGCCCGGATACGTCGGTGACGAGGCCCTTCATGCTGAAGCCGGGCAGGAACAGGAACTCCAGCAGCTCGGCTTCGCTCATGGCGCCGGAGGCTTCACGGGTCGTGAGGTTGCGCGCGACGACCGCGTCGCGCAGCTTGTCCAGGTCGACGCCGCATCCATCGTCGGAGACGATGATCTGGAGCGCACCCGCGCTGTGTCGCGCCTCGATCCGCACCACGCCTTCCGGGGACTTGCCCGCGGCGCGGCGCGCGTCGGGCGATTCGACGCCATGATCGAGGGCGTTGCGCAGCAGATGGCCCAGCGGCGCGTCGAGCTTCGCCAGAATGTCGCGGTCCACCTGCGTCGAGCCGCCGACAATGTCCAGTCTCACCTGCCGGCCGAGCGAGCGGGCCAGATCGCGCACCATGCGCGGCAGCCCCTCGACGCCGTCCGCAAACGGCCTCATGCGGCAGGCCAGCGCTTCGTCGTAGAGCCGGTGCGCCAGACTGATGGAGCGCCGGTCGAACATGTCCAGGTCCGCCAGGCGCGCGACCAGGACCTGCTGGCACTCCTCCACCCTGCGCCGCGCGTCGGCCAGCGGGCCGGGTCCCCGGTCGTCCAGTGCCCGTTCTGACGCGACGTCGTGCAAGCCTTCGAGCGTCAGGCCCAGCTCGTGGTGCAGGCGTTTGAGCCGAAGCAGCGATTCGGCGAATGGCCTGGCCCAACGCGATTCGACCAGCGACTCGCCCGCCAGGCTCAGGAGCCGATTCAGGTTGTCCGCCGTGACGCGCAACACGCGGTCCGAGGCTCGCCGGTCGCGATGATTGGCCGGGTCTTCCGGCCGGACAGGCGCGGTAGAGGCTGCGTCGGTGCGCGTCTGCGGATCTGCGGGTCCTGGCGCCACCGCCTCCTTGACCGCCGGCACACCGGCGAGCGACGCCAGCCAACCGTCCACATCGGATTTCCTGTCGTTTTCCCACTGGCCGATGTCGGCCGCCTCGGTATGGGCGATGCGAGCCAGCAGGTCCGTACCCCGAAGGAGCAGGTCGATGTGCGTGTCCCGCAGCGTCAACCGGCCTTCCTGCGCGGCGACCAAGCAGTCTTCCATCGCATGTGCCACACGCACGCCGACGGCGAGGCCGACGATGCGCGCGGCACCCTTGAGGGAATGCGCCGCCCGCATGCAGGCCTCGAGCTGGCTGCCCGCGGCGTCATCGCGCTCGAGCGCCAGCAAGCCCGCGGTCAGCACCTGCGCCTGCGTCTCGGCTTCCACGCGGAACAGATCGAGCATCGAGAATTGGCTCAGATCCTGACCGCTCATCCGAGGCTCCGCGCCAGCGTGTAAAAAACGAGCTCGTCGTCGAGAACGCCCACCGAGCGGCCACGCCACGACAAAAGCGCCGTCGAATAGGCCACCGTGGCCCTGGCGACCGTCGTGGGCACCTCTTTCAAGTCGCGCTGTTGAAAATGGTGAATGCCATGTACTTCGTCGACGGGACAGACGACGCGTACGGCGTCGCGGCGAATCACGAGCAGGCGTTGATAGACCGTGCTGCGAGGCTCACGGGGCGCTGGCGGGAGCGATTCCACGCCGAGGACCTGACCGAGTGAGAGGCAGACCAGCAGTTCCCCGCGTACGCTCGCGAGGCCGAGCACGACGCCATTCTGCCGGTGGGGGAGCGAATGAATGGGCAGCAGATTGGCGACCTCCGCGACGACCGACGTCGCCAACGAGAGCCACTCCGAGGCGACACGAAAGACGACGACCGACCGTCTCTGGACTCCCACGATGTGCGCCGGCTGAGCGAAGTGCGTCGTCCGCTCGGCGAGATAATCCGGAGGCGGGTCGCCATCGAGCAGCTCCGCGGCGCCGGCCGAGTACACGGGACAGTTGCGGCAGTGAATGTGCTGCTCCAACTCCGGGCACGACCGGTCGCCGCGCACACCAATTCTGTTCCAGCAATCGTGGACCACGGCCAGCGGGAGCTGCCGAACGGTGTTGGGGCGATCAGTCATGGACCGCCTTCTCGTGTCGTCCCGCTCGTCGCGCTCGGTTCCGCAACACCTCTGCTCCCGCGACGTCGCCCTGCTGCTCCATCAGGAAAGCCAGGTGGATCTGCGCATCGCAATGATTCGGATCGAGATAGAGCGCTTTGCGGTAATAGGCGATGGCGTCGGACGGGTTTCCCGTCGCATCGCGCACCAGTCCCAGGAGATAAAACCCCGTCGCCGACGGCCCGTGCTTGCGCAGATACGCCTCACAACAGGTGGCGGCTTCCACGAAATGTCCCTGATCGGCGAGCCGCGTGGCTTCGCCGATGCTGCCCGTCGGATCCGGAGCGTTCCCGGCCGGCAGAGGCGTGGGAGGCGCGCCGGTCCGCGGCGCCGACGTCGCCCGTGCGGCGTGGGGCGCAGATGGCGTATGGGGAGCCGACCGGACGGCCGACGCCTGCTTGATCCGAGAGGCCGCCCTCGGTTTCCGCCCGCCCGGCGCGGCGTTCGCGTTCCGAAACGCGAACGCCAGCGGCAGGTTCGTCGAGACGAAACCGTGACTCGACGGCAAGGCGGTCTCCGAGGGCGCGACGACCAGCACACCGGTCATCGTCAGCAGCCGCTTCAGCACGAGGATGGCGCGGTCCTGCGTCGGACGATCAAAGTAGATGAGGACGTTGCGGCAGAAAATCACCTCGAAGCGTTCCACGCCGGGCAGAAAACCGCCGTCGAAGAGATTGCCCTGCTGGAATCGGACCTGCTGGCAGACCGCCTCGCTCAGACGATAGCCGTCGGCCGCCGCTCGGAAATACCGATCGCGGAACGCGAGATCCTGCCCACGAAACGAGTTCCGGCCGTACATGCCGCGCCCGGCCTGCGACAGCACACGCGCGCTGATGTCCACGGCGTCGATGTGAAAGCGGTCGGCCGGAACGCCCGCGTCGAGCAGCGCCATCGCCATCGAGTACGGCTCTTCGCCGGTCGAGCACGGAAGGCTCAATAGCCGGACCGGGTCCTGGCGGGGGCCCGACAGCCATTCGTCACGAACGAGCCGCGCCAGCACCGTGAACGATTCGCGATCGCGGAAGAACCAGGTCTCGGGCACCACGACCGTTTCGACCAACTGCTGCAGCTCGGACTCGGACGCGCGGATTCGGTTCCAATAGGCGCCGAGATCGGGAAGGTGGCACGCGGACAGCCGCTCCTGCACCGCGCGCGCGACCGCCGGCGAGCCGATGGAGGCGACATTCAGCCCCATCGTCTCCTTCAACAGGTTTTCGATGTCGGCAAGCCCCATCGATCATCCATCGGCTGTTTGAACAGCGTGTCGCGAAATGCAGGCGGCAGCAGCGTCTGCACGTCGATCCATTGGAGCAGGCCGCGCGCGTCGGTGGCGACCGGTCCCAGATACGGCGCATCGGCGGTGGTGATGCCGGACGCGACGAAGTCCGCCGGCGCATGCCGCACCGTCTCGGTCGCCTTCTCGACAATCAGGCCGAGCAAATGTGTGGCGCCGTCGCCGCCGGGATAGTGGACGAGGACGATGCGCGTGCTCAAGCGACGGGCCGCCGGACGCCCCAGCGTCAGCTGGCTCATGTCGATGACCGGCACCGGCGCGCCGCGGTAGTTGAAGACACCGCTCACCGCCGGCGGCGCCCGCGGAATGCGCTTGATCGCCACGAGCGGCAGCACCTCGGCGATCTGGAGCGCATCCAGGGCGTAGCGGTCGGTGCCCAGTTCAAAAAGCAGAAAGAGCATGACCGACCGATCAGGCCGCCCGCAGAGTGAAGCGCGACACGCCGCCGCGCAAGCCGATCGCGACGGCGTTCAACTCGTCGATCGCAAGACCCGACTGCCGGAGTGAATCCACGGTCTGCTGCGCCGCTTCGCTCAACTGCGTCAGCGCCTGCGTGATCTGCTCCGCGCCGCTCGCCTGCGCCTGCATCCCTTCGTTGACCGATTCGACGCGCGGCGCCAGCGCCTGCACCTGCTGAATGACCTGCGACAGCTGACCGCCGACCTGCTGCACGTCCTGCATCCCGCGGCGGACCTCCTCTGAGAACTTGTCCATGCCCATCACGCCGGCCGCCACGGCCGATTGGATCTCCTTGACCATCTGTTCGATGTCGTACGTCGCCACGGCGGTCTGGTCCGCCAGCCTGCGGATTTCGGTGGCGACGACGGCGAAGCCGCGCCCGTACTCCCCGGCCTTTTCCGCCTCGATCGCCGCATTCAGCGACAGGAGGTTGGTTTGATCGGCCACTTTCGTGATCGTGGTGACGACCTGGCTGATGTTGCCGGCTTTTTCACTGAGCACCACCAGCCTGGCGTTGATGGATCCGGCCGCGTCGATCACGCGGCGCATGGTCTCTTCCATGTGCGTGAGACCGACCTGCCCCTGCGCCGCGAGCATGGCCGACTCGTCGGCCACCCTCGCGACTTCGTGCATCGTTTCGACCAGCTTCCTGGACGTGACCGTAATCTCCCGGGAGGTCGCGCCGATCTCCGTGGTGGTGGCGGCGATTTCGCTGGCCGTCGCCTGCTGCTCCCTGGCGGTGGCCGCAATCTCCGTGACCGACGTGTTCACTTGAACCCCGGATTGCTGCACCTGACCCACCAGGCCCGCCAACTCGTCGCTCATTCGGTTGAACCCTGCGGCCAGCGTGCCGAATTCGTCACGACGGTCGACATTCAGTCGCGAGGACAAGTCACCGGTTCGCATCACATCCAGGACGCTCACCAGCCGGCCGAGCGGCCGTGTAATCGCTCGAAGCAGAAAGAAGCCGCACACCAGGGCGAAGATCAAGCCACCGCCCACGCTGAGCAGAACACCGGCTTTGGCCCGCCAGACGGCTTCTGAAATCATTCGCGTCGCGGCGCCGGCTTCGGTCTTCTTGAAGTCCGACAGGGCCCCGGCGGCGGACTGCGCCTTCTCGAATGGCGGAGATAGCTCTTCATTTATTTCCTTGATGACCTCCTCCCGGTGCCGCTGGTCCAGGCCGGCCGTCAGGACTTTGTCCTGCTCGGATTCGTAAAGGCCTTGCGCGCTCTTGAACGCGGCAAACAGCTCCGTTTCGGCGGGCGAGCTCATCGTGGCGCTGAACTGTGTGGCGAGCGTCTCCGCGTAGACACGGCTCTCGAGAATGGCCGACCGCAGCTTCTGCTTCATCGCCATGTCGGTCTGAAGCACGTACTGCTCCGTCAACGAGTAATTCGCCATCCGATCGACCACGATCAAGTGCGTGTAATCCAGGGCGGGCAGCGTCTCGAGCTCAATGCCGCTTGTGAGCTGCTCGATGCGGATGAGCCGGGTGTATGCGACCGCGGCCATCACCATCATCAGCGCGAGAATGACGGCGAAGCTCACCACAATCCTCCGCCGAATCGTCAGGTTCTTCATTGTGTCGATCACTCTCGAGCCGGTGACGGCGCGCCGGCGAAAAGCGCCGGAACGCTCACGCGGCGTGGAAAACGGGTGCAGCCGATCGCAGATCGTCAGCTCTCACTGTACGGGGAGTGCGAAGAAGCGGGCTGTACTGGATCGCACAGAGGGCGGGTGTGCTCAATTGGACAGCGTGTTTCCGTCTCGACGGCTCATAGTGGGTAGGAGAGGAGCCGGCGAAGGGGCCAAGCGGCACCAAACGTGGATGACCTCGGCCGGTCGGCGCGAGACGGTTCAGGGTTCGACCTTGGAATCACGTCGATGAAAAGGAGATTTGCCGTCCTGGCCGCCACCGCGGCTCTCGGCCTCGGCGCCGCCTCGCGGGCTGCCGCGGACGACGTGGCCGTGATCGTGAACAGGTCGAATCCGGTGATGGCGGTGACGATCGTGCAGTTGCGGTCGATCCTGCTGGGTGGAGGGGCGAAGTGGACCGGCGGCGGCACGATCACCGTCGTCATGACTCCGGCCGGCCAACCCGAACGCAGCGGGATCCTCAGGATCGTGTGCGGCATGAGCGAAACCGACTTCAACCTGCATTTCATCCACGGATGGCGGAACGCCGACGGTTCGGTCAACAGCGGTTCCGGCGAACATCCCAAGGTGTTCGGCACCGGCCCGCAGGTGCGGCAATCGGTCGCTACCACGCCGGGCGCCGTCGGCTTCATCAAGGCATCCGAGGTTGACGATTCGGTGAAAGTCGTCGCGGTCGATGGCAGCAGCCCGGGACAGCCAGCCTATAAGCTCAAAACGAAATAGCGCAAGCGCACGCACCCGCACCGAGGACGTGTTCGGTTCGCGTTGCGCGGCGGATGCCGACGGGGGTTCGTCTCTTGTCGTCGAGAGGCGGGCTGCGCCGCGCGCAGCCCGCTCATCCGCAGAAGCCGGTCAGCGTCTAACGCTGAGCGTAATCTGCGTATTGGTGGCGAATGACGCCGATCCACTACTGCCAACCGCGACGCTGATCCCGGCCGGACTCGATGTGATCCGCTCTCCGCTGCGACCGGTCGCGATCACCGTCAGGGTCGCGGTCGTCGTCGGTGGTGGTGGCGGCGGTGCCGCGGCCGGATTCACCGTGAGGATGGCGGTTCGCGTCGTGCCGTTGTAAGTGGCCGAAATCGTGACCGCCGTCGAGGTGGTGACGGTGGTCGTCGAAATGCTGAATGAGACGCTCAGATCTCCGGGGAACACCGTGACGGCCGAAGGCACGTTGGCGACGACAGGATTACTGCTCGAGAGCGACACCGTCGCTCCTCCCGGAGGTGCGCTGCTCGACAAGATGACGGCCCCTTGCGAGCCCGCAATATTCTCCACCGGTGAGTTCACCACCACACTCTGCAGGACTGGCAGGGGCGAGTTGGGGGTGACCGTCAGCGTCGCAGTTCTCGTGGCGCTGTTGTAAGCGGCAGTGATCGTAACAGTCGTGCTGGCCCCGACCGGTGAAGTCGTGATCGTGAACGTCGCGGTGAAGCTGTTGTCCGGAGCCAGTACGGTCGCCGGCACGCTGGCGACGGCCGGGTTGCTGCTGGACAGCGCAATCAGCGCGCCGCCGAATGGCGCGCCGACGCTCAACACCACCGTTCCGCTCGAGGCGTCCCCGCCCACAACCGTTGAAGGATTCGTCGAAAACGTCGACAGCGTCGCGTCGGGTGGAGCGGCCAGCGGGGTGAAGGTCCGCACCACGGACCATGGGCCGGCAACGCCATCCGTATTGACGCCGCGAACCCGCCAGAAGTGCTGTGTGGTCGCCAGACCGGTGGTCGCATACATCAACAACGTGGTGATGTTCTGCTGCTCGCGCACGAGCGGGGCGCTGAATGCGCTCGAATCGTCGATCTGAATCGTGTACGACGCAGCGCCGGAAGCAACGCTCCACTGGAACGTAATCGGTTGCGGCGGAGTATCGTTGTCGGCGGGCGCCAGAAGACCCGGCGCGGCCGGTACCGGCGGAGTGGACGGAGGCGTCGAGGTCCCAGCGCCGGTTGCGATCTTCGTCACGAAGCCGTCGCCCCAGAAAATCAACAGGTCGCCGTTGAAGACGGTGTCGAAGGCTCCCGCGGTGGTCGGGAAGTCGATCGAATAGGTGTGGCCCGCGACGTAGACGTTGCTGCCGGTCGAATCGATCGCGAGGTCGTCGCCGCCCTCCGACTGCGATCCTCCGAGATACGTGGAGTAGAGGAGCGCCTTACCGTCGGCGCTCAACTCGGCGACGAAGACATCCGCCACGCCATTGAAGAAGCGATCGAAGGCCCCGACGGTGACAGGGAAGTCGACGGAGCCGGTGACGCCCGTCACCCAGGCGTTGCCAGCCGGATCCACAACGACCGAGCTCGCCCCGTCGCTCCCCGTTCCACCCAGGACAGCTGAATAGACCAGCGCAGAACCGGTGGGATTCAGCTTGGTGACGAACGCATCGCTGCCGTCTGGGGTCGTCTGGAAAGTCCCGGCCGTCGTCGGGAAATCAACAGAGCCTGCACCACCCGATACGTATGCGTTGCCGGCCGCATCGATGGCCAGGCCGCCGCCGGAGTCGAAGCCCGTTCCCCCCAGATACGTGGAGTAGATGAGGGCCGAACCCGCGGAGTTCAGCTTGGTCACGAAGACGTCGAACGCGCCGTTGGCCGTGGTGTCGAAGGCGCCGGGCGTCGTCGGGAAATCGGCGGACCTGGTCGAGCCCATCACGTAGGCGTTGCCACCCGCATCGACAGCTATGCGCGAGCCGAAGTCTACGAACGCTCCTCCCAGATAGGTGGAGTAGACGAGGGCTGAGCCAGTGGCATTCAATTTTGTGACGAAGGCGTCGAATTCGCCATTACTGGTCCTGTCGAATGCAGCCGACGTCGTCGGGAAATTCAACGATCCCGTCTCGCCGGTCACGTACGCGTTGCCCGCCGCATCCACGGCGATGCCGAGGCCGTCGTCGACATCGAACCCGCCGAGGAACGTGGAGTAGACGAGGCGTGAACCAGTGGCATTCAACTTGAAGACAAAGGCGTCGTATTGATCGATACCGCACCGCGGGCAGACGTCGATATTGAAGGTTCTGTCGAACGCGCCGCCCGTCGTCGGAAAGGTGGATGATTTCGTCTGACCCGTCACGTACGCGTTGCCCGCCGCGTCAATCGCTATCGCGCGTCCCCAGTCGAAGTTGCTGCCGCCGACGAACGTCGAATACACGAGAGCCGTTCCCGTCGGGTTCAACTTGCTGACGAAAACATCCAGAGAGTTGCTGATCGAGCCGGTTCTTTTGAAGGCGCCGGCGGTCGTGGGGAAATCGGGCGACTGCGTCGTACCCACCACATAGGCGTTGCCGGCCGCATCGACCTTGATGCCGGCGGCGAGCTCATGACTCGACCCGCCGAGGAAGGTCGAGTATTGAACGCCGGGGTCGATGATCAGCTCATATCCTGGATCGTAGCCCGCGCCCACCCCGAACCCGAAGCCCTCTTGGGCGCCGCTTCCCTCCTTCACTACGTAGCGGCTCTCCAGCGGCACACGCGCGCCGGCGATCTCCTGGTAGGACACCGGCGGCGAGTCCCGCAGCACGCCCAGGGCCGTCTTGATCAGCAGGCCACCCTTACCGTCCAGCGTGAGACCGGCTGCTCCCGTGTAGGCCAGCTGAATGTCAGCGGGTCGTGCCCCGGGTCGTACGCGGAACTCATACTTCAGCGACCCGGCCAGCTCGCGCAGCCGCAGGTCCACTCCTGGCCAGAGCTCGCGATAGACGACCTGTCCGTAGCGTGGGAGCTCGGTCTGCCAACCTGCCGGGTCGTTGCCGCGAAAGTAGTTGACGTCTCCGGCCGCGCGCTCTTCGCCTTCGACAACCGCCTGCGGGTTGCTCCCGAGGAATCGCAGGGCGAGGGCGACTCCTTCAGTCGCCGGCTCCTCTACTGCGGTCGCAGTGACAGCGGCCGCCGGGATACCCGAGTTCCCTGCGCCGAGCGCGGCCGATCCCTTGACGAACGAGAGCACGACCTGATCGCGCGTGAGATAGAAGCCGTAGCGAGCGCCTTGCGCATAATAGCGGACGCGACTGTCCGTCTGGCCCCGATTCTCAATGAACGCGACCGGCAGGTTCGCGTACGCGTTCAGGACCTGCGCGTGATTCCCATCGAAGGCTGCCAATGCCGGCGCGGCGCGCTCGGCGACACGTGGGTGCCTGTTCGGGCCGGGACGCTTCGAGGCCGGATGATCGGAGGTCCATAACGCGACGGCGCCCGCCACGACGACGAGACCGGCCGCGGCGCGGACTACCTGCTGGATGCGGCGCATTATTGGTTCCCCAACCTCGTCGGTTACAGCCCATTTGAGTCCGGGCCAAGCCGTCACCTCACCGGACCTCGTAGTGTCCGGCTTCCGCCTTCGCGCGAAGCTTCGGCGGACCGCCATAGCCTTGGCGACGGCGGTCAGCCGGACCCGACAGTCCGCCTGAAGGCGGGCACCACCGGGACTTTTTCACACTCACTGAACGTTGGCGGTGAGCGTGGCCGTGCCGGTCAGCGTGAACGTGCACGTTTTCGCCTTGCTCCCGCCGCTCGAACACGCGCCGGACCAGATCGCGTCACGCCCGTTCGAGATGGTGAGCGTGATCGATGTGCCGGTGGTGAACGGCGCCGACCCCGTGCCGCCGACCGCCACGTTGATACCGGCCGGGCTCGAGGTCACCCGCTCCCCGCTTCGGCCCGTCGCGGTGACCGTCAGAGTCGCCGTCCCCGTCGCAGCCGGCGGCGTCACCGTCAGTCCCGCCGTGCGCGTCACGCCTCCGGCGTTGGCCGTGATGGTCGCGACCGTCGATGCCGTCACCGACGTCGTCGCGATGGCGGCGGTCGCGCTCGTCGCGCCGGCCGCGACTGTCACATTTCCCGGCACCGTCGCTGCGGCATTGCTGCTCGTGAGCGTCACGCCGATCCCGCCGGCGGGCGCCGCCGATGTCAACGTCACGGTCGCCTGTGCGGACGTGCCGCCCGGCACGCTCGCCGGACTCACGGAGACCGCCGACAACGAGGCCGGGGGTGGCGGCGGTGTGACGCTGAGCGTCGCCGTTTTCGTGGCGCCGCCGTTCACGCCCGTGATCGTGACCGGCGTCGACGCGCCTACCGCCGTCGTCGTTACGTTGAATGTTGCGCTCGTCGCACCCGCGGCGACCGTGACGCTGGCCGGAGCGGTCACCACCGCGGTGTTGCTGCTCGACAGCGTGACCACGGCTCCGCCCGTCGGCGCGGCGCTCGTCAACGTCGCCGTCCCTTGCGACGCGTTGCCCCCGACGACGCTCGCCGGGCTGAGCCCAATCGCGGACAGCGCGGCTGCCGCCGGGGCGGCCTTCGGCTGGAAGCGGAGCGCGACCGACCACGACCCTGCGGTTCCGGCTGAATTGATGCCGCGCACACGCCACCAGTGCCGCACGCTGGCGAACCCGCCAGTCGTGAATTGCGAAGGTGTCACCGTTTGACCGACGACAAGTGGAACGGTGAACGAGCTCGAATCGTCCACCTGGATCTCGTATGACGTCGCCCCGGTCACGTCGCTCCAGTCGAACGTCACCGGCTGTGCCGGCGTCGCATCGGTCGCTGGTGACACGAGCGTCGGCGCCGACGGCGTCGCCGCGGCTGGCGGCGTCACCGTGAGCGTGGCTGCCCGGCTCGCGCCGAACGACCCGGAGATCGTCACCGGTGTCGATGACGCCACAGCCAGCGTGGTCACTGTAAACGTACGGCTCGTGCTGCCGGCGGCGACCGCCACGGTCGAGGGTACGGTCGCCATGCCGGTGTTGCTGCTCGACAGCGTCACCACCGCGCCGCCGCTCGGGGCCGCAGCGCTCAAGGTCACCGTTCCGGTCGATGAGTTGCCACCAACCACGGTGGTCGGACTGACCGTCACCGAGGAGAGTGTCGGCGAAGAGGGGGCCGACGGGCTCACACCGATCGACGCGAAAAGGATCGTGTCGACGACTCTGGCGGAGAGTTGAACCGTGGTAGTGGCGGCGGGGAACGTGGTCACCGTGAAGTTGGCGCTCGTCGCCCCCGCCGCGACCGTGACGCTCGCCGGCACGCTGGCCGCGAGGGGAAGGTTGCTCGTCAGGCTGACGACGGTGCCGCCGGGCGGCGCGGCGCTCGGCAGTGTGACGGTGCCGGTCGCCGGAGTGCCGCCAACGACGCTGGTTGGGCTGACGGTGAATGAAGAGAGCGTCGCAGGCGGAGGCGGAGTGCTCGCAGGATTCACCGTCAGGTTGGCCGAACGGGTCACGCCGCCGCCGGTGACGGAGATCGTGACGATGGTCGGTACCGAGACGACGGTCGGCAGGATCTGGATCAAGCCTGTCGTACTGAAGGCCGGGACCTGGACGCTGCTCGACAGGAAAGGCAATACCGCGGGGTTGTTGCTGGTGACCTGAAGGGTCTGGTCGAAGGACGCGGCCGACGCGATGGTGACCCTCCCGTCGACGGAGCCGGGGCCCCCTCCGATCGTCGTGGCCGGGAAAAGCGTGAGCGACGTGGGTGCCGCCCCCGGGATCACCGTGATCGGCGACTGGACGGTGACTCCGTTCCAGCTGGCTGAGATCGTGACGGGCGTGCTCGCCGTCACGTTGCTCGTCGCCACGGTAAACGGGGCGGAGAAACTGCCGGGCGGGACGGTGACAGTCGACGGCACGCTCGCCGCTGGAGAGTTGCTCGAGAGGCTCACCACGGCTCCACCGGGCGGGGCCTGGCCGTTCAGCATCACGATTCCCCCCGCCGGCGAGCCGCCGCTCATGCTGCTCGGCGTAATCGAGAGCGACTTCAGCGACGGTGGCTGCACGATGAAGTGGACGGAGGCGGTTCCCGAGTTGAGCGTCGCTGTGAGCGTGACCGGCGTCGGTGCGACCACTTGCCCGGCCTGCATCTGGAACTGCGTCCAGCCCGTGTTGCCGGGCATCGTGATCGTCGATGGGACAGGCGCCGCGCTCGGGTTCGAGCTGGTCATGCCGATGAGGGCCCCGCTCGCCGGGACGCCCGCCGTCAGCTGTAACATGACCCAGGTCGTGTCGCCGCTCGAGAGTGGGTCCAGAGCGAGCGTGACCGACACCGGCGTGGCAGGCGCCGAGCTGATCGTGAATGTGCCGACCGTCGAGAACGCCGTGAGGGCGGACGTGGTGGGCGAGGCAGCTCCCTGCGCCGAGCGCACGCGCCAGAACTTCGTTCCAGGCGTCAGCGACAGCAACGTCTCTGTGGGAGGCGTGATCTGGTTGAAGAAGAACTCGAGGTTGGCGAAGCCAGCGTCATTCGCAACGCTCAGCTCGTAGCCCGAGTCCTGCGGGTTGGGGACGTCCGCCCACGTGAGCGTGACGGGCAGCGTCAGCGTCGTGCCATTCGGGGGCGACAGCAGGACTGGCGGCGGGCCTATGGGATTGTTGAAGAAAACGGAGAAGTTGATGACGTTCGACGGCACGCCCGCGATGCCGTTCGCATTCACGGCGAAGACGCGCGCCGAGTAGTTGCCCTCGGGGTTGCCGATGGCGAAGGCGAAGGTGGTATTGGGAATGTTGTCGAACTGGCCCCGCGTGATCACCGGGAAGCCCGGGTCGGCCGAGAACTGGAGGACGTAGGTCGTGGCATCCGGAACGGCGGACCAATTGAACGTCATGAGCTCAAATGGGTGGAACGTCGAGTATGCCTTCGTCGGCTGGAGCAAAGGCGTGCCCGGCGCGCCTGGGCCCGCCCCGCTGACGTTGAAGCTCAGTGGCGGGGACCACGCCCCCTGGACGAACGCGCCGCTCACCGCCTGGACGCGCCAGAAATAGATGCCGGTCGCCAGACCACCGACGGTGTCCTGCGTCTGGCCGCTCGTCGAGTTCTGCTGGACGACAGGCGTGAAGCTCGACGAGGGGCTGACCTGCCAGTTGTAAGCAACGATACCGGCCGGGTCGCTGACCGCCGACCAGGAGATCGCAAACGGGATCTGGACAGTAGCGTTGTTTGCCGGCGCGAGGGGTGTCGGCGCTGGCGGAGCGGCGGCGGCGCGCCCGCCGCCTGCGACGCTCAGGACCAGGACGGACAACAGCGTGAGAGCCGGGCGAATGTTCAGGGTGTGCATACGACGTCCTTTACCCGCGCTTTCTTTCTTTTCCATCACGGCAGTATTCAAGAGGTCGCGGCAAATTGCGTGTTCAGAAACGCACAAGGACCGGCGTTTTCACAGGCGTTACCGATAGCGAAGGACAGATCAAAACTGCAAGTGGACAGCCGCTCGCCGATCAGGCCCGGAGATGAAGGGTGTGGCGTGTTTCGACCAAACGACGGACAGGCAGGCACGAGCCCGGCTTTCGAGTTCAGTAATCAGTTACGCGGTCGGGCGATCCCGATGCCTCACAGTGTCGCGTGATCCTCCATCCATCACCAACCTCGCCCTGTCATGTTTGTCAAGGCGAGCCTTCATCGAACTCATCTATAATTTTTGGACGATAGAACAAAAATCAC
>QHWJ01000032.1 GCA_003222535.1 Acidobacteriota bacterium
CAACCGGAGACGAGGAGCCGGTCATCGCTCCCGTGGCGACCGCGAGCGACATCGAAGCGATGCGGCATCTGGTTCGGGATATTCCTGCAGCGTCGAACGTCATCGACTATGCGCTGCGAATCGTGCGCGCGAGCCGGCCGGCGGGAGGCGCGGAAGACGCGGTGCCGGCGCCCGTGCGCCAGTGGGTGAAATGGGGCGCGGGCCCGCGGGCCGGGCAGGCGCTCGTGCTGGGGGCGAAGGCGCGCGCGCTGCTGGACGGACGAAGTGTCGCCGCACCCGAGGACATCTGTGCCGTGGCGCTGCCCGTGCTGCGGCACCGCATCCTGCTGAACTTCCAGGCCGAGGCCGACGGCGTCGACACCGATCAGATCGTGGCGCGTCTGCTCGAAGCCATCCCAGCGCCCTAAGCGTTGAAGAGCGTGTGACGTTGAGCGTCGTAAGGGATGCGTGTCCGCCCGAGATGCTGGCCGAGATCGCGGACCTCGAGCTCGTTGCCCGCATCGTCGTCGAAGGGCTCGTGTCCGGTCTGCACCGGAGCCCGTTCCACGGCTACAGCGCCGAGTTCAGCCAGTACCGCCATTACCGGCCGGGCGACGATCTGAAATACGTCGACTGGAAGCTCGCCGCGCGGACCGACCGCGTGTACACGAAGCAATTTCGCGAGACCACCAACATGGCCGCGGCGCTCGTGCTCGACACGAGTGCGTCGATGGGGTTTCCGGTTGCCGGTCGCGGGCGGTCTGCAGACGCGCCGCTCTCAAAATTCCGTTACGCGGTGATCGCGGCCGCGGCGCTCGCGCACGTCATCGCGGGGCAGGGTGACTCGATCGGCCTGCTCGCCGGCGATCGATTCATCGCGCCGCGCTCCGGTCCGCCGCATCTGCGTGGTCTGCTGGCCGCGCTCACTTTGCTGGCTGCACGCGGCGGGTGGGACGGATGCGGGACGATCCGTCGTGCGGCGGAACGGTTGAAGCGCCGCGGCCTTCTGATCGTGCTGTCTGACTTCTACGACGAGGAGGAGCGGACGCAGGCGGAGCTCCGGCGCGCCGCGCGGATGGGGCACGAGGTGGCGTTGTTTCAGATCCTGAGCCGCGACGAGCTCGATCTGCCGTATCGCCGCGATCTCGAGCTCACCGATCTCGAGACCGGCCGGCGGCTGGCCATCAATGGCGGCCTGGCGCGGCGTGGATACTAGGACGCGGTGGCTGCCTTCCTCGAGCGGTGGCGCAGCCGCGCGGGTGCGGAAGGCTTTCAATACTCGCTGATTGTCACCGACACGCCGCCCGATCGCGCGCTGCGTCATTTCCTCCTGGCGCGGAAAGGCTAGCGCCCGTGGTGCTTGCGCATGAACAAGTCTCAAGTCTCAAGTCTCAAGGCTCAAGTCTCAGGTCTCAGCGCCCAGCGTTGAGAGTTGAGCCTTGAAAGTTGATCATTGAGAGTTGAGAGTTGCCGTGATCTGGCTGAATCCCCTGGCGCTCTTCGCGCTCGCTGCCATGGCGGCACCGATCCTCATTCATATCCTCGTGCTGCGCCGCGCCGAGCGGTTTTCGTTTCCGACGCTCCGCTTCCTCCAGCCGACCCGGCTCGCCGCCATTCGTCGTCACCTGGTTGAGGACGTCGGGCTGCTCGCGGTTCGCGCGGCGATTCTCGCGGCGGCGGTGGCGGCGTTGGCCGCACCGCTCATCATCACCGCGGCCCGGCGGCAGGCGTGGGAGCGGCGGATCGTTCGCGCGATCGTTGTCGACTCGGTCGGGGCGGAGTTCGAGGCTCGATCGGGGACCGACCAGCGTCGGCCCCTGCGACCCGCACCACGATCGGAGAGCCCCGAGTCACAACCGGCCGCCTCCGCGCCGGAGGCGCGAGGTCGAGGTCCCGCGCCGTATCGAACGCAACAGTTCACCGCCGCCTCGCTCCAGGAGGGCATTCGCCGCGCTGTCGCCTGGCTCGAGACGGCGCCGCCCGCGCGCCGCGAGCTGGTCATCGTGTCGGCATTCGCGATCGGGTCGGTGGGGGCGGCCGACGTGGAGGCAATCCCGACGTCCATCGGCATCCGCTTCGAGCGGCGCGGCGAGTTGCCCGAGACGCGCACGATTTCGGGTGGGCGGGTGATCGGTGCGGGCAGCCCTGAGCGTCCGCTGGCCCGGGAGGTGACGTTCGCCGGCGTGTTGACGAGCGTGCGCGAGGTGGCCACGAGCGGGCCGCCGGCGTGGCCGATCGACGTCGTCCATGCGCCTGACGCGAAGCCTGCGGTCGACGCGGCGAAGGCTGCCGTCCTCTCGCAGCACGTGTGGGCCTCGTCGCCGGACCGCCGCGCGCGCCTCGTCATCGGGGCCGACGCGGCGAACGGACCGGCAGTGGCGGAGGTGACGCCGATTCGACAGGCATGGATGGCCGACGCCATCGCGCGGATCACCCGCGACGCGGACCTGAACGCCGCCGGCGCTCGCGTGGCGTCGGGATTGAGCGACGCGCGATTCATTGCCGCTCCGTGGCACACGGTGACGTCCGCGGCAGACGGCCGTCCGCTCGCGATCGCCGCCGGCTCGCCGAGCCGGCTGATCGTTGTGAGCGCGGCGGCTGCGTCGGACCTCGTGACACCGCTGCTGATGCGCTCGATCGCGAACGCGATCGCCGTCATTCCGGATCTTCGGCGCGCCGAAGTCGTGCCCATCCCTGATCGCCTGTTGCGCGAGTGGTCTCGGCCGTCGGACGTGCCGGCCGCGCCTCGTCTCGAAGCCGCAGAGCAGGGACTCGATGACGATCGGCAATGGTTCTGGCTGGCGGCGTTGTTCCTGCTGGCGATCGAGGTGTGGATGCGGCGCGCATCCGCGGCGGCGGCTTTCCCCGACAGCGTGGACGGCCAGGCGGCGGCCCGTGTCTCCTGAAGAGCGGATCGTCGCCGACGTGATGGCGAGGGCGGTGCGCAGATCCCGCCTGCTGGTGGTGGCGGAGGCGCTCGCGTGGGGCGCCGTCGCGGCCGCGATCACGACCGCCGCGGGCGCGCTGATCGCCGGGGCGGTTGCGGTGTGGCGCTGGCGCGCGGTCGCCAGCCGCGCGGCTGTCCTCCGCGCGCTCGAGCGCGCCCATCCGGAGGCTCGGAACCTCTTCGTCACGGTCGACGAGCTGAGCGACGACCGCTTGATCGTGAAGCCGGTGATTCGCCACCGGGTTTTTGCCGACGCCGCCGCCACCGCGCGGCGCCTCGACCTGCGAACCGTCTTCCCGATTGCCCGGCTGGTCCCCGTCGCGTTTCTCGCCTGCGTCGCATGGTTGCTGGTGCAGAGCGTGGAAGTGTGGCGCGGCGCGCTTTCGCGCGTCGGTTCTGTCGCGCTGACGCGATCCCAGGCGCTCGACAGCTCCACCTCGTCTCCGGCCCGCATGCGCGTGAGCGTCGCCGTCCAGCCTCCCGCGTACACCGGCCTCGAGACCAGGACCGTCGTCGATCCGCAGCAGGTGGAAGCGGTCGAGGGCAGCGCGCTGATCGTGACTGTCGAATCACCGGACGGCCGCGTGACGATGGAGCATGACGGGATCGCGCACGCGCTCGCGCGTGATCCAGGCGGAGCGTTCGCCGGCCGGGTTCAGGCGACGAAGACCGGCTATCTGCTCGTCACCTCCGACAATGCGCCAGGCCTTCAAGCGGATGGAGCGCGAGGCTTTCAGCCGAGCGGAAACCCCGCCGCCAACCGTGACGCCGGGGCGCGGCGCATGATTCCGCTCGTCGTCTCGCCCGACGCGCTGCCGGCGGTTCGCGTCATCGCGCCGGGCCGCGACCTGGTGTACTTCGGCGGCAATCCGAGGATCGCGTTCGAGGCACGGGCGACCGACGATTTCGGGCTGCGTTCGCTCACCCTGCGGTACACGAAGGTGTCGGGTTCCGGTGAGCAGTTCAAGTTCGCGGAAGGCGAAATCCCGTTGACGGTCGCCTCAGCCGGCGCGCGCGAGTGGATGGGCCGCGCGTCGCGCTCGCTCGCGGATCTGCGCCTGAAGGACGGCGACATCTTCGTCTATCGCGCCGTGGCGGCTGACGCGCGACCCGGTGACGGCAGCGCGAGCTCCGACGCGTTCTTCATCGAGATCTCGAAACTCGGGGGCGCCGCGGGCGACGCGTTCACGCTGCCCGAGGAGGAGACGCGCTACGCGCTCAGCCAGCAGATGCTGATCATCAGGACCGAGCGGCTGCATCAGCGGCGCGCATCGACCACGCAGGGCGACCTCGCCGAGGCCGCGCTGAATCTGGCGGTCGAACAGCGGATGATTCGCGCCGAGCTCGTGTTCATGCTTGGTGGCGAGGTCGAAAGCGAAGAAGTGGAAGCGGCGCAGTCGACCGAGCTGCAGGAGGGCCGCCTGCAGAATCGTGGTCAGCGGGATCTGCGCGCTGCGACGATTGCCATGAGCCAGGCCGAAAAGCAGTTGACCGCCGCGAATACCGGCGAAGCGCTGACGGCCGAGCGCGCCGCCGTCGCCGCGCTGCAGCGCGCGTTCTCGCGCGATCGTTACATCCTCCGCGCGCTGGCGACCCGAAGCCGGCTCGACCTTGCGCGCCGGCTGACCGGCAGTCTGTCCGAAGCCACCGGCTCGCGCCGCTATCCGCCCCTCGTCCCCGCGAATCGTCGCGCCGCGCTGCTGCAGGACCTGCTGAGCGGGATCGCCGGGTTGCTCCATGTCGCGCCTGACGAGCCGGCGCGGAGGCCGGGCGCGTTCCGGCAGCGTGCGCTCGTCATCGCCGAGGAAGCGGTCCGCATCGAACCGGCCGCGCCCCTGTTGCGACAAGCGGCGGCCGAGCTGCAGCGGGCCGCCGGCGCGGCTGACGACCCGGCCGGCCGATCCCGCGCCTTGACGGCGGCTGCGACCTCCGCTTCGTACGAAGCCCGACGCGCCCATGCCGATGCCGCGCTGGCGTCACCGGCCATCGTGCCTGCCCTCAGCGGCGCGTTCGCCGACGCGCTGGCGAGCGGGAGGCGTCGATGACGCGGCTGTTGCGTGTTGCCGCGATCGCGATCGCGGTCGCCGGCGTCGTCGATCCGGCGATCACGATGTCCGGCGCGACGCGTCCGCGCCTCGCGGTCGTGGTCAGCGTCGCCGAGCCGCCTGACCTACCCCTGCCCGGCGGGGCCCGCTCCCCCGCCGCCTTCGCGCCTTCCGCGCTTCGGCGAGGACGCGCCGGCCGCGTCCGCGATCGCCTCGTCCGGAGTCTGGGCGCCGCGTATGAAATCGTTCCGCAGATCGCTTCCGATACAGCCGCGGCGATCGTGATCGGCGACACGTATCCGGACGAGCCGGTCCGCGACAGCCTTCCCGTCGCGACCGTGACCATCGCCAGCGAAACAGGGCCGAACGTCCGAATCGTCCGCGTCGAAACGCCGCGTGAGGTGCCGGCGGCGACTGCGATCCACGTCGACGTCGAGGTCGAGGGGCTGGCCGTGGTGGGACGCACGACGGACGTCACCGTGAGAATCGCCGGCCTCGAGGTCGGTCGTGCGTCCCATCGGTGGCGCGCGGGTCGCGAGAGGTGGCGCGCGGGTTTCGATGTGGTGCCCATCGGCGGGCCGCCATGGATCGTACGCGTTGAAACAGGCAGCCGGACCGTGGCTGAAGGCGAAGCGACGGCGCTGGACGCCGCCGCCGACGCGTTCGTGGACCTGCGACCGAACGCCTTCCGCGTCAAGGTCTACGAGCCGCGACCGTCGTGGGCCACGACGTTCGTGCGGCGCGCGCTCGAGGCGGACGCGCGGTTCCAGATCGAAAGCGTCAGCTTCAGCTCGCGCGGGATCGCGGCCCGGACCCGGGATGACGTTCCGCTGAACGATCCCCGCATCGACGCCTTCGACGTCCTCATCGTCGGCGGGCTCGATCGATTGTCGGTGGCCGATGTGCGGTCGCTCGATCGCTACATGCGGGAGCGCCGCGGCGCCGTTGTGCTCGTGCCGGATCTCGGGATCGACCGGTGGCCGGTTCGCGAGCTTCTTCCTGTCGCTCCGTTGACAGAACGGCTCCTTGAGCGGCCTGTCAAGCTCGAGACGACCAGAGGCGTGGCGTCGCTGGAGGTGTCGGAACTACTCCTGCTCGCGAGTCCGACGCCTGGCCTCGACGTCGTCTCGAGTGTGGCCGGCAGCGATCCGTCGCCGGTCATCGTGTCGATGGCGCATGGCGGCGGCCGGCTGTTCCTGTCGGGCGCGATGGATGCCTGGCGGTTCCGCGCGGCCGGCGGGGGCGCGTTTGATCGCTTCTGGCGGGCGGCGATCGCCGGCCTTGCGATGGCGGCGCCGCCGCCGATCGACGTCAGCGTCGAGCCGCCGCTGCTTCGCCCTGGCGAACGAGGCGAGCTGATCGTCCGCCTCCTCGAGGATGCGGCGGTGAGCGCCTCGATCGACGGCGATCAGGCCATCCGGCTGCATCCCGAGCTAGAAGCCGGTGTGTTTCGAGGGACGTTCCGCGCGAGAAGAACGCCAGGCCGCTCGACGATTGAAGTACGCGCCGCCGGCGCCGAGCGCCGGACGGCGTCCAGAACGCTGCTCGTGCAGCCGGACGTCAGGCGCGTCACGCCGGACGCGGCGCCGGCGCTCTCGATGCTCGCCTCGTCGCATCGGGGCATCGACGTGGCCCCCGACCGGATCGCGGACCTCGAGCGGTTTGTCCACGGCGCCGCAGCTTCGCCTCGATCAACCGTCGTGCGTCACCCAATGCGGTCTGCGTGGTGGATGATTCCGTTCGCAGTGTGCCTCTCCGCCGAGTGGTGGATGCGGAGGCGACGGGGACTTCGATGAATGAATCTCGTACGATGGGCGCAACCATATCATCTTTTTCGTGCTTTTCGTGTCTTTCGAGGTTTTCGTGGTGTGGTTTCAGCTGAGCGCTCGGGTGAATCGCGCCTCGCGCGATCGACGCGAACCGGCCGATCTACAATCGGTCCGTTGTCACTTCCTCTCGAATGATGCTCGCCGCCGGCGCTCGCCTCGGCCCCTACGAAGTCATTGCGCCGCTCGGTGCAGGAGGCATGGGCGAGGTCTATCGTGCGCGTGACACCAGGCTCCAACGCAACGTCGCCGTCAAGGTGATCGCGCCGGCGTTCGCGAACGATCCGGAACGACTCCGCCGGTTCGAGCAGGAAGCGCACGCGGCTGCGGCGCTCAGTCATCCCAACATCCTCGCGGTGCACGACGTGGGCAGTGCCCCGGTTGTCCAGGCCGAGGGTACGACCGCTGTCGTGCACTACGTGGTCTCCGAGCTGCTCGAGGGCGGCACGCTGCGCGAGCGGCTGCAGGCCGGGTTGCTGTCGCCGCGCAAGGCCGTCGAATACGCCATCCAGATGGCGAATGGTCTTGCCGCAGCCCACGACAAAGGCATCGTGCATCGCGATCTCAAGCCCGAGAATGTGTTTGTCACCTCCGATGATCGGGTGAAGATTCTCGACTTCGGGCTGGCGAAATTGAACGCCGCCGAGTCGCCCTTCACTGGTTCCACGCTCGCGACGATGGCGTCATCCACCGAGCCTGGACGCGTGATGGGGACGATGGGCTATATGTCGCCCGAGCTGGTCCGGGGCCAGACCGCGGATCCACGCTCCGATATTTTTGCGCTGGGCATCGTGCTCTTCGAGCTGCTCGCGGGGCGCAACCCGTTCGCGCGCGAGACGGCGCCGGACACGATGACCGCCATCCTGAAAGAGGATGTGCCGGAGATCCATCTCTCCGATGGCTCGCTTCCGGGCGGACTGGACCGCGTCGTCCGGCGATGTCTGGAGAAGTCGCGCGAGCAGCGATTCCAGTCTGCGCGCGATCTGGCGTTTGCGCTCGAAGCCGTCTCGGACAATAGAGGCACCGGAGCTTTCGCCGCGAAGTCCGGTGCGGTACGGGCCGATGATGCCCAAGCCTTCACGGCGCCGGCACGATGGAGTGCCGGTCGATGGTTGCCGTGGGTGCTTGCCGCGGCGCTTGCGGCCGCGCTCCTGCTCGTATGGCAGCGCGTACCGCGTGGCGCGTCCGGTCAAGCCGGCGTCATGCGCTTCACGATCAAGCTGCCTGCGGATGCGCCGGCATACCTGGAGCTCGGCGCAAGCCTGGCCATTGCACCCGACGGCTCGCAGTTCGTCTACGTCGCCAAGACCTCGCACGGGTCGCAGCTCTATTTGCGCCGCATGGATGATTCGGTCGCACGGCCGATTCCAGGGGCGGAGGGCGCGGAGTTCCCCTTTTTCTCGCCGGACGCGTCCTGGGTCGGCTTTTTTTCGATCAGCGGTCAAGCGGGCGCGCGTCTCGCGGGGAGCGCGCTCAAGAAGCTGCCGCTGACGGGCGGC
>QHWJ01000247.1 GCA_003222535.1 Acidobacteriota bacterium
ACTTACCGTCCCTCTCGACGGCTCTCGCCGTTCAATTGGTGAAAAAGGCCTCATAACGCAGGTTCCGCCGGTTGTAGCCGTAACCCACCACGTGGAGTCCATCAGCGGAGATGGCATTGGCGAAAACGAAGTACGAGCCACTGTCGATCGAGCCGGAGTAGATGGTGCTCAGATTCTGCATCCCGCCCGACGCCGTCCAGCGAAAGGCACGAGACTGCCCGCTCGCGTCTTGTGAATCTCCGACCACGACTGAACCGTCGGCGGAAACGTCATACGCCGAGCTGCCGACGCCGCCCAAAGTGCCGAGATCTCGCATCCCGCCCGCCGCGGTCCATCGAAAGGCGTTCGAGGCTCCGACCACGACCGAGCCGTTGCCCGACACACCAAACGCCTGGCCCAAGATGCCGAGGTCCTGCATTCCGCCGCCAGCCGTCCACCGAAAAGCACGCTGCTGGACATTGGCGTCCCATGCCTCTCCGACCACAACCGAGCCGTCGCCGGAGACTCCATACGCCGCGGCGAAGGCGTATCCCAGGTCGCCCAGGTCTTGCATCCCGCCCGACGCCGTCCATCGAAACGCACGGTACTGCCCGCTGGCGTTCGACGCGTATCCCACCACGACCGAACCGGTGGCGGACACTTCATACGCCTGGCTCCCGTTTCCGCCTAACGTGCCGAGCCAGATCACGCTTTGTGCGGTACCACCGCCACCTCCACCGCTACCGCTGGCGCTGAGGAGAGAGGTGAAGGTGCCATCACAGAGGGCAAGAGCAATTAGCAATGCGGCGCAGGGCAGAATCTTCCTCGTCACCGTGACCCTCCTCGCTACTTGGGACCAGGTGTGACCATGAAGCGCCGGTGTGACGGTATGTTTTTTTCAACGACAGAACAGAAAGTCAACCGGCGGATGAAAGCGGATGAAATTATTTCGCTGCGGGCCGCGACTTCCTTAGGCGATGAATGGCGCCCGGACGCGACGTTCGACAGCAAGACGAGCCACCTCCTGACCATCAGCGTCGAGCGCGGACCGGCGCAGCCCGCCACCTGGCGGAGACGCGGGCCCCCGCCGGTCCTTTTCGATTCTTGTGATCGGCAGGTGAGTGCCGGCCACCATCCTCCGGCGCGGCCGGGGATGGTGGCGCCGTCACGTCTGGATGGAGCTCTACTTCAACGGAGCTGGATCGGGTGTTGACTGTGACCCGACGAACAGCCGTTTGCCGTCCGGCAGCACGAAGTTCCTGCCGACCGCCTTGGACGTGGCATCCTTGGCCTGGTAGCCCTCGATGGTCAGCGTCATGCCGACCTGGATGCTGTTCTTCGTCACGCCTTGCCGGATGAGCGAGTTCGGGCTCCCTCCTTCGATCATCCACTCGACGAGGTTGCCATCGGGCTCTTTCACTTCGACGTGGAACCAGGAATGGGGATTGATCATCTCCCACTTGACCAGCGTTCCCTTCAGCGTGAGCGGCTTGTTGATGTCGAACTCCGATGAGAACGCGTGATGAGCTCGCACCGGCGCCGCCGCCAGCAGGAAGCCCACGCCGGCCGCCACGACCGCATGCTTCATTCGCATGCACTCCTCCTTCTTCCTCATTTCGGGGTCTTCTTCGCGGCGGCTTCGGCAGCCCTCTTCTCCTCGGCCCGCGCGCCGGCGAGCGTGTTCCTGACACCGTAGTTGCCTTCGTGGCAGGCGTGCTCGAAGATCGGCCCAACGGACTTCGTCATCGGCGCTTCCGCCGTCCACGGCGCCGCCCACGTGGCGGGATCGTCGACCGTGAATCGATACCCGAGGGTGCTGGCGTCCAGGCGCGTGAGGCGTTCGACGACGCGCATGTGCTCGCTCGACCCCCGGAATGGATTCTTGCCGTTCAGATTCGTCGTCTCGATGACCAGGGTATCGCCCTCCCAATGACCGCGGGAATCGCCCATCCACTGGCGCACGTTCTCCGGCAGCGGCGCCCGGCTGTCGATCGGAATGATGCGGGCGTCGTGGATCATTTCGACGAGAATCATCACGTATCCCGCGCCCTGGACGATCTGGTAATTCGTGTTGTAGCCCGCGGTCATCATCGGCGGCCCCGAACCGGCCATGATGAGGCACCGTGAGCCGACCGGCATGTTCTGCACGGCGTCGGTCGTCGCGCCCATACGCTTTCTCTCGGCGGCGCGATCAGCGGCCCGTTTCTGCCCTTCTGCCGAGAGAGGAGGAAGCTTCCCGTTCGGCGGATCAACGATCAGGGAGGTGCGCAGGTTCCTGACGAAGGCCGACTGGCTCCGGTCCAGTCCAAACTGCGTGAAGTCGTAGTGCACGTCGGCGACCGTCCCGGGTTCCGTTTGCTCGGCTTCGCGCGCCGCCGCTTCCTTGACCACCGCGGCGAATTCCTGTTCCGTGTAGAGGGCCTTCGTCACGTTGTCTGGCCGCTCGAGCGGGACGTAGGTCGAGTTGGTCCAGAATCCCTGAAGGTCCGGCTGGCCGTCCGGGGTGCGGGGAACCGTCCATTTTTTGGCCGCCGCCGGCTTCGCCGGAGAGGCCGGAGCCTGCCCGGCGATGGACCGCGTCGCCACAACCATCACGGCGGTCGCGACCAGCAGCACGCCCAATGAAGCGACAGCTCGATGCCTCATCTGACTTCTCCCTTTCTAGAGGAGCGTGTTCACATTCTCCGACACGCTCCAGGTGCTACGGCGTTTTGGGCTTCCGGAGGGGCCCGTAGATCAAATCTTCAACGAACTCGACGCATCTGAATTCCAGCAGTCTGGCCCCTTTTTCCCTCCGCCGATAGATCGGCAGGCTCATCTTCCACGGACGCGAGAACACCTTCTTGTCTTCAATGGTGGCTTCGTAATTCAAGTGGTCGGGGCTCGCCGGCGTGATCCGCTCGACCACGTGCAAGGCGTCGCTGTGGAAGTTCCCGGCCCGGTCGAGCCAGCTCAGGTCGTTGAACCCGGTCGTATCGACGACGAGCGTCTCGCCTTCCCAGTGTCCGTTCGACCATCCCATCCAGCTGTCAGCGGGCGCTTCGGTGTGTTCGTCCATATAGACTGTGCGAATGGCGCCGGCGTACTGAAAGGCCATCATGATGTGCTTCGCGCTCTGAACGATCTGAAAGGGCTGGGGCATATACATGGCGCGCGGCACGCCAGGCAGGTAGCACTTGATTTCGGGATCGTCGGTCAGGCGCTTCTCGAAATTATCCTTCTTCTTTGCCGCCGCCGCCGGCAGGTACGGAAGCGGTCCTCCCTCGACGATACCGAGTCCCGGAACGACGGCGTCCTCGGCGCCCAGCGCGAGGACCCGGCCTGGTGCCGCCGAATGCGCCTCGATGTCCCAATTGGCTTCGTTGAGCGCCTGCCAGATTCCATTCAGGTTCGGTTTGCCGTCTGCCGTGCGCGGCGCGCGATACGCCGGAGCTTGACCCGCCGCCGGCATGCCCGACAGGATGGCGAGCGTGGCGGCCGAGACGAGGGTCGGTATGCCGAACCCGGTTCGCACGTATCGATTCCTTCCGAGCGCCAGTCTGACCAAGTCGGTCAGCATGGTCGGCGGGGAGCACCGCCGCAGGCGAGGGCAAGTATAAACGGCCGGCGCGCGATATACCACTGTGAAGCGTTTGGCAGCCGGTGGTGAAAGTCTGGCTGCATTCGACGGGCGATGCATCCCCGTGGGCGTTGCTCCTCCCTCAAATACTGCCGGTATTGCCGCCCCACCGCGCAAACCACGCGCGGCGGGGGCCCCGGTTCTCAGTCGTCGCGCCTTGCCCGCGGGGCGCCTCGCCCGTCTCGGTGCGACGCCAGACTTTCACCACGGGCTGCCTAGGGCCCGCCGGCGGCTCAGGTCACGTTGCAGGCATGAACGATCGGTTGGACTAAACCGCGCAGCTTGAAGACTGGCGAACCGTCGCCGCGTGCCTGGGGCCGATCGTGTATAGTAGTCCCCGTCATCCAGAACTGAGCCAGCCAGGGTTCGAGTGGTGCATCCTCTCCGCAAGCCCCGAAGGATGCGCGCCGACAGGCCCAACTTTGGTCCCGGGTCGGGCGCGTCTCACGCGATTCACATCCGAATTCACGATTTGGCGCCGCGGTCGCGCTTGACGGCGATCGACGGCGGGATCTCAACCGCCGGCACGACGGCGTGGACACGAGTACGAGCGTGGCGGTCGCCGACAATCGAGAGGGATCGTGAATACGGTGTGGGTCGTCATCGGTCTGGGCATTGCGGGAGCCGCGTCGCGCTCGTCACGTCCTGGCGCCGAACGCCGACCATTAGAGTCAAGTCAGTTTGGAGGTGCAGATCATGAATGTTCGACCGCTACACGACCGCATCATCGTCGACCGCCTCGCCGAAGGCGAACAGCAGATCGGGGGAATCATCATTCCCGACACCGCGAAAGAGAAGCCTCAGCAGGGCACGGTGCTGGCCGCCGGCAATGGGAAGGCCAAAGACGGTGGGAAGCGGGTTCCGCTCGACGTCAAAGCGGGCGACCGAATCCTGTTCGGCAAGTATTCCGGCCAGGAGATCAGGCTCGACGGCAAGGACTACTTCATCATGAAAGAGGACGACGTGCTGGCCATCGTCGAAGGCCCAATCAGGAAGACGCAGGCTGCCGCAAGAGCGCCGGCCGCAATTCCTCAAAAAAAGAACGCAATTCCTCAAAAGAAGAAGAAGAAGAAGTGATCGAGGACACGACGTCCGATTGCAGGGCGACCCTTTGAGGTCGCCCGATCAAGTCGGGATCAATGGAGATAGTTGAGATCACACGCGTCACGTATGCGGCTGTGCAGTTCACCAGGCTCAGCGGTGGAACCGCCTCCAACTTCAACGCGCTCGGGGTTTTTTAGAACGGGTGTGATCAGACTTCAGACTTCAGACTTCAGAAGAACAGCAGGCCCCCGGCCGCACCGACGATATCGAACGCGCGCCTGGCTCGCACGACGCGCGGAAGTGTGGCACTAAAGCACTTTTTATTGTAAAGTCAACGCGTGGCGCGCACCTCCCGGCGGCTCCGCGTGAAGCTCATTCTCCCGGCGCTCACGGAAGCGACCAGCCCCTATTGGCGCCCGATCAAGTACTCCCTGTTCCCTCCGCTCGGCCTTGCGACGCTCGCCGCCTATCTGGCTCCAGACGATGAAGCCGTGATTGTCGACGAGCATGTCCAGCCGCTCGACACGAGCGACCGGCCCGACCTCGTCGTCATCCAGGCCTACATCACCAACGCGTACCGTGCCTATCGCATCGCGGACCACTATCGGGCGAAGGGCAGTTTCGTGGCGCTCGGCGGGCTCCACGTGACGTCGCTTCCCGACGAGGCCCGGGCGCACGCCGACGCGATCTTTCTCGGCCCGGGAGAGCAGACGTTCCCGCGGTTCGTGGAAGAGCTCCGCGCCGGTCGGGCCGGGCGGGTGTATCGATCGACGTCGGAGCGAACCCTGGAGCACGTCCCGCCGATTCGGCGCGACCTGATTGCGCGGCGCCGCTATCTCGTGCCGAACTCCATCGTCGTCACGCGCGGGTGCCCGCAGCACTGCGACTTCTGCTACAAGGATGCGTTCTTCACGGGTGGACGATCGTTCTACACCCAGCGCGTCGACGCGGCGCTGGCCGAAATGTCACGGCTTCCCGGACGCCATCTGTATTTCCTGGATGACCATCTGCTGGGCGATCGCCGCTTCGCGGCGGCGCTGTTCGACGGCATGCGCGGAATGGATCGCCTGTTTCAGGGCGCGGCGACCGTGGACTCCATTCTCCAGGGCGACCTGATCGAACGGGCCGCGGAGGCGGGCCTTCGCAGCATCTTCGTCGGGTTCGAGACGCTGACGCAGGGGAACCTCGCACGCAGCAATAAAGTTCAGAATCTTGGCCGCGACTACAAGGCGGTGGCCGATCGCCTGCACCGCCTGGGCATCATGATCAACGGCAGCTTCGTGTTCGGGATGGACGACGACGATGTCGACGTGTTCAGGCGAACTGTGGACTGGGCGATCGACCACGGCATCACGACCGCGACCTTCCACATTCAGACGCCGTATCCCGGCACCAGGCTGTTCGCGCGAATGGAGCAGGACGGCCGCATTCTGACCCGCGACTGGAACCTGTACGACACGCGGCACGTCGTCTACCGTCCGGCGCGACTGCAGCCCGAGGTTCTCAAAGACGGGTACGACTGGGCGTACCGCGAGTTCTACCGGTGGTCGGCGATTACCCGGGCCGCGCTCGCGCACGGCACGGTCAAGCATCAGGCGAAGCATTTCTTCTACGCCGCCGGATGGAAAAAGTTCGAGCGGCTCTGGAACCTCGTGATTCGGGCCAGACAGCTTCGATGCATGACGCCCGTGCTCGAAGCGGTGCTCTCCAAGCTGACGTCCGCCGAGCGTCGAAGCGACGGCCAGCCGGCCAGTCTGTCATCCACACGATGCGCTGAGGATCAGCGTATCACGTGAGCCTCCTGCCCTATTTCCTGCAGAAGCTCCGGTCCATCGAAGACGGAGACGCGTCGCTGCTCGACAGGAGCCTGATCGTCTACGCCTCTCCCATGGGCAATAGCAACGTCCACAATCACAAGCGGTGCCCGCTGATTGTGCTCGGCGGCGCCAACGGTCGGCTGCCGGGTAACGTTCACCTCAAGGCGCCGGCGGGAACGCCGACGGCGAACGTGATGCTGTCGCTGATGCACACGATCGGGTTGACCGACATCGGGCAGTTCGGAGATTCGACGGGTGAGTTCTCGTTGACGTAGGCAACCACGAAGAACACGAAGAACACGAAAACACGAAAACACGAAAGACACGAATACAAAGAACCCTCTGATCGCTTCGTGCTCGTCGTGGCTAGTGTCCCGTAACAGTGATTCGTTGCATAAGTCCCGGAGCGCGGCGCCCGGATGGCAAGGCGCGAGGAGCGCGCATACCGGGAGTATGTAAGCGACGAGCAACGCAGCCAGCCCCGGGGTCCCCAACGCGGCAGCCGCGTTGGGGTGGAGGAGGGATGCCCCGCCCGGGAATTATGTGATGAATCACTGTTACGGGACACTAGACGGCCGCTCGTAGCGCGAAGGCGGCGGGCGGGTAGGGCAGGTGCAGCTGGTGCGTAGCGCGAAGGCTTTAGCCGAGCGTGTTTCGATGGGAGTCGAGAGATGACGACCTACCGGCCCATGACCATCGTCGGCCTCGCGTCCGTGACGGTGCTGCTGCTGAGCGCCGCGCCGCTTGCCCAGGGTGACGGGATGACGCCGCTCCACCTGGCGGCGGAGCGAGGCGATCACGAGCTCGCGGTGTCGCTGCTGAAAGCCGGCGCAGATCCAGCGGCTGTGACGCGCATCGGGCGATATACGCCGCTTCACGTCGCCGCAAAAGGCGGTCACCACCTGGTCGTACGGGCGCTCGTCGACGCGAAGGCGGACGTCGGCGCGCTGACCACCACCGGTGCGGCGCCGCTCCACTTCGCCGCCGCCTCCGGCAGCAGCGAAGCCGTCACGATCCTGCTCGAGCATGGCGCCGACGTCGATGTGCGCGAACCTCAATGGGGACAGACGCCGCTGATGTTCGCGGCGGCTTCGGGCCGTACCGAGGCCGTCAAGGTGCTCCTGGCGCACGGCGCCGATGTCCGGGCGCAGGCGAAGGTCGTGGACATCAGCGCGCGCAATCGCCAGGACAGCGCTCAGAGCCGCGAGCGCAACGCGCGCGTCGCCGCGATCCAGAAGCAGCTCGCTGCCGCAAAGACCAAGGCGACCGCCTCCGCCGGATCACCGCCGGCGGCGCGCGCCGCGCGCGGGCGCGGCGCCGAAGATTCGGGCGGAGAGCCCGAGCCGCTCGGCTATGCCGATCTCGTGGGCGCGCAGGGAGGACTCACCGCGTTGCTCCTGGCGTCGCGCGAAGGCCTCGAAGACACGGCGTTCGCGCTGCTCGATGGCGGAGCCGACATCAACCAGGTGAGCGCGTCCGATCGGACAAGCCCGCTGCTCATGGCGACCATCAACGGTCACTTCGATCTGGCGATGCGGCTGCTTGCGCGCGGGGCCGACGTGACGAGGGCACGAGCGACGCCGGCGCGACGCCGCTGTACGGCGTGCTGAACATGCAGTGGGCGCCGAAGGCGCGCCACCCGCAGCCCGCGCACTACATGCAGCAGAAGGTCGGCTATCTCGAGCTCGCCGAGGCGCTGCTGAAGGCGGGAGCCGACGCGAACGCGCGGCTCACGAAGTCGCTCTGGTACACGACGTACAACCGCGATCTGCTGAGCGTCGATCGGTCAGGTTCCACGCCGTTCTGGTGGGCGGCCTACACGCTCGACGTTCCGGCGATGCGGCTGCTCCTGAAGTACGGGGCCGACCCGAACCTCCGCACGGTCAAGGTACCGGAGCGCTACAAAGAGGGCGGCCCGGATCCCACAGGTCCCGATCGGTCAGGTCTTCCGCCGATTCCGTGGTGTCGATCTACTGAAACCGAGTGTCGTCCGCCGACGGTCCGTAGAGGGCGGGGACTTTCGCGCCCATCAGCCGCAGATAGACAGTCATCTGCCCGCGGTGATGCGCCCAATGGTTGATCGTGTCGCGGATCATGACGTGTCGCGGCGACTCCAGCACCACCTGCCCGCGCGCCAGCAGCTTCCACGACGTCATCAGGTGCTCGTCGCTGGTCTTCTCGAGCGCCGACCGCGCGTCGGCCGCGGACCGGTCGAGCGCCTCGATCAACGCGTCGCTCGTCTCCTTCCGGCTCTGGTCCATCTGACCGCCGCCGGCAGGAGCCACGTCGAGCTCGTTCTGCGTGATCTCCATGACGAGCCACGACGGAATCGTCGCCACCATGTTCGCGAGATAGCCGAAGATCATCGACTTCTCGTGCGGCTTCCAGTCGAACTTGCCGGGCGGCACCTGCTCGAGCGCGCGCCGGGAACGCTCCACTTCACGATCCAACTCCGTCAGGAACAATTCGGTCAGCTTCATCCACGTCTCCTTCTTCGCGCCAATGGTTTCAAAACCGTAGGGCTTCTGAAGGCCTGCGCTACGAGAGGCCGCCGCTCACGGTTTTGAAACCGGTTCGCTGCTCGCAGGCGCGCGCCCCATCATGTAAAACTCTTCGTTTGGTTGCAGCGCCATGAGATTCGCCATCCGGTTCGACAGCGCAAACAGCGCGGCGATCGCTCCGATGTCCCAGATCTCGTCCTCCGTCATGCCGTGAGCTCTGAGCGCCGCGAAATCATCCTCGCCCACCTGATGCGATCGCTCGGCGACCTTGACCGCGAAGTCGAGCATCGCACGCTGGCGTGGGGTCAGCTCCGCGTTCAGGTAGTTGACGGCGATCTGGTCGGCCAGCAGCGGATGCTTCGCCCTGATCCGCAGGATCGCGCCGTGCGCGACGACGCAGTAGTGGCAGTGATTGATGCTCGACGTCGCGACCACGATCATCTCGCGCTCGGCCTTCGTCAGGCCGCCTTCCTTTTCGAGCAGCGCGTCGTGGTAGGCGAAGAACGCCCGGAATTCATCGGGCCGATGCGCCCACGCGAGGAAGACGTTGGGAATGAAGCCCGCCTTCTGGTGCACCGCGACGATGCGGCTGCGGAGATCCGCCGGCAGCGCGTCGAGCTCGGGAATTGGAAAACGGCTGATCGCATTCATGGCGGGAGTGTATCTGACCAACATGCGCCCGGACGGACCACGAAAAACACGGAAACGCGAAAGACACAAAAAAGAGATCAGACTGGCTTCTACGTGCTTTCGTGCTTTCGTGAGTTTCGTGAGTTTCGTGGTTGCGACCTTAATCTCTTCTTTCGAGCGTGCGCGCGTCGCGGAGGATGTTCGCGACCGAGCGGTTGCCCTCATGGCACGCGTACTCGAAAATCCGGTACGTCGGATCCCGGTGCAGCGGGACCGACACGGTCCACGGCCGGGTGAACATCTTCGGGTCGTCGATCGTCGCCTGGTAGTCGATCGTGTTCGCGTCGACTGGCGTAAAGCGCTCGACGACGTGCAGCGATTCGGTTTGCGGAACGCCCTTGACGCGTCCTGCCGCCGCCTGCGTCGCGATCCACCCCTTGTTGTTGTAGTTGGTCGTATCGACGACGAGCGTGTTGCCTTCCCAGCGGCCGCGCGGGTCGCCGTTCCACAGCTTCACGGTCCCGGGCACATGCGGGCGACCGTCGATCGGGATGATCCGCGCGTCGTGGATCATCTCGTAGTGGATCACCACGTAGCCGGGCGTCTGGACGATCTGGTACGCGTTGTTGTATCCGGCAGGGAACATGCCGGCCGGCGCGCCACGCGTGATGCAGCGATCCCACACGCTCATGAACTCGTACGAATCGCGTTCGTGCGCGCTGTTGTAGTCGCGCGCCGCTTCCGCTTCGGGACGCAGCGGCACGCGGCCGTCCGCCGGGTCGATGACGAGCGAGGTGCGCAAAGTCGACACGATGCGATCGCCCGAATCGAACCAGAACTGGTTGTAGCTGCCGACGTCTCCGCGACGCGGCCTAGCGTCTTCATCGCGGCGCGTCGTCGCCTGCTGCCGCTCGATCGCCTCGGCCTCCGCTTCGGTCAGAAACGCCTTGTCGCGCAGGCTCGCGGGCCGTTCGAACGGCGTGATGGTGGCATTGGTCCAGATGGCCTGCAGGTCGGGTTGACCGTCAGGGGTCCGCGGCGGAGTCCATCCCTTTCGCACGGCTGTCGATTGCGCAGCGAGACTGGTTCCGGCGAGAGCGGTCGCCACCACGACGGCGAGTCGGATGTTTCGACGCATCGGTCCTCCTGGAGCAGGAGGCTACAATAACACCGCGGTTCCCTCGCGCGCCACACCGATGTGTAACGAAGCTTCGCCTCAAACCGCCGAGTGACGACGAGCGGTCGGTCCGCGAATCTTCGTTACTAGGCGGCCGCTGTGCGGCCGCTAAGACAGCTTCTAAAGGCTCACCTGAAAAACTCGCTTCATTTCGCCAGAGCACGGCTTTAGAAGATGTCTGGTGTCCCGTATTCGCTGTTACGGGACATGAGAGATCACGGTTGCGGTCGAACGGATGCGCCAGTCCACCGTTCGCGTCGTCGTCCCGGGTTCGAAGGCGGGATCACGGCTGCAGGACATCCGGTCGACAGATCTCCGTCGCGTTCAGTGGGCCGCGCCAGCTCCCTGCACGGCGGCTGTTCGGCCGGACCATGTCGTTCTGCGCGGGGTTGACGAGGGGAAGAAGAACCGGTACAGGAGACATCCATCGGCCGCCGCGACGGTCGCCAGCACCGCGAACGCCACGACGTCCGTCACGAGGTGGAGCTCGCGCAGGAGGATCGACACGCCGAACGCGACGATCCAGGCATCGAAACTCATACAGACCCGGCGGAACGTTTCAGTCCGCACGCGTCTGATGATCCAGCCGCCCAGCGGTACGCCGATCGCGACGCTGGGCACAATGAACGGAACGAATCCGAGGCTCTGACCCGTGATCATGCCGGTCGAGAGGTACGCCACCGCCGTCAGCGTCGATTCGGCGAGCCGCACCAACCCGAGGGCGGCGCGGAACTCGCGTTTCGCCAGGCCCTGATTGCTCAGCGCAAGCGCCAGCGGCGGGCCGGAAATCGTCGTGACGGAATAGAGTACTCCGAGTCCCGAGCCAAACAGCAGTCCTCCCGCCTTCTCGGCTCGGATCGGACGCCGATATCCGGCTGCCTGCACGAGGATCAGGGGCAGCAATGCGGCGAACGTGTAGAGCTTCACCCAGGAGGGGTTGACACGCGACACGATGAGCGTCCCGAACACGATGCCGGGGACGAGGCCGATCATCAGCGGAAGCACCCGCTTCCATACCGTTGGCACATCAGCCCGGTTGACAAACAGCACGTACGCATTCAGCGGCACTTCGATGAGGACCAGCGCCGGGTTGAGCACGCGATTGGTGAGAATCAACAGGGCGAGCGGCACGGTAATCGACGAGAAGCCGTAGCCGAGCGCCCCGTTGACGGTCGCTGCCAGAAGTGTGATGACGATGAGTGCGGCGCCGTGGGCGTTCATCGATCGCTCTTAGAAGCTGAACCGGGCGCTCAACTGCATCGTGCGCGGCGGTCTCGCGCTCGAAATCGCGCCGAAATCCGCGGCGCCCAATGTGAACCCCGGAAGGTTGAGATTCGTGCGATTGAGCAGGTTGTACGCCTCCGCCCGGACGTCGAGCTTCGCCGTCGATGTCAGGGCCAGGCTTTTTTCCACGCTCAAGTCCGTCGTCGCCAGGCCGGGACCCCGCAGGACAGACCGGGGCGAGTTGCCGAAGGTGTATTGCGCCGGGCTGGCAAACGCGGCTGTGTTGAACCAGTGGCTCAACGTCCGCTGATCGGAAGGAAGGCCGGGTTCACCGGCCAGATTCGCCCGGTTCGGCCCCGCGGAAAACGCGTTGGTGGCGTTCGCGGCCGTGACGACCGTGAAAGCCGGACCCGATTGCAGCGTCTCGAGCACGCCGAGCCTCCAGCCGGCAAGCGCCGCATTCACGTACCGATTGGCGGTGAATGGCTTCACATCGTAGAGCACCGTCATCACGAAATGATGCGGGACATCGCTCGCGCTTGCCGCCCAGTCGAGGTTTCGATGGTACGCGTCCATGTAGCTGCCGGTCGATCCGTACTCGTTGGCCGATTCGACGTTGTCCATGAACCGCGAGCGCGTGTAGTGCGCGAGGAGCGAGAATCCGCCGCTGAAGCGCTTCTGAACGCGGATGAAGCCGGCGTGGTAGCTGGAGTCGCCAATCGACGGGTTGATCAGGATGACGTCGCTGAACTGCGGAAACGGGCGAAGCCGCTGCGTGTCGCCAGGGCCGATGAGATCGGGCGCCACCTGATTCATCGAGAAGTCGTTCGCCGTCAGGTGATGGCTCACGTTGCCGATGTAGCCGGCTTCGACCGCAAACCCCCGGCCGAGCTCGTGCTGAACGTTCAGATTCGACTGATACGAGATCGGTGCCACCTGCCTGGGATCGAAATAGGCCACTGACGTATTCGGCTTCTGGCCGAGCGGAACCGCGCCGTACGCGCTGCCGAGGGCAGGGCGGCTGTAGGCGGGCACACCGTCCTTGAGGTTGAAGGCGCTCTCGGTCGTCGCCTGCGCCGTGACCCAGAACGCGGATGTGGAGAAGCCGAGGGCTGCCGCATCACCGATCGTGTTGCTGACGGTGGGGCCGTAGAAAATGCCGGTGCCGCCGCGCAGCACGGTCCGGCCCGAGTTGCCGACCTGGTACGCAAATCCGAAGCGCGGCCCGACGTTGTTTCGATCCGTCGCGAACGCGCGCTCGGGTGTCCCGTTGACGCCCGCGAACGTGACGACTCCCGGCGTGCCGGATATCGGGTTGATGGCGACCGGATCGAAGGAGCTCATCTTGTTGTCCACTTCACGGCGCGGCAGTTCGGCTTCCCACCGCAGGCCGTAGGTCAGCGTCAGCTTGTCGGTCGCGCGCCAGTCGTCCTGCGCGTACATCGCCCAGTAGGCGGCACGCGTTCTGAGCAGATCGGAATTCTGGAGCGTCGCCGAATTCACCTGGCCCAGCATGAAGCTCGCAAGCCCGCTACCGGTATTCGCAGCGCCCAGATTGCTCGTGATGAGCGGCGAGAACGTCAGGCTGCCGGAGGATCCCCGATCGCGCATTTCGTCGTTGCCGCCGGCTCGAAATTCCACACCGAACTTCGCCGCGTGCGCGCGATGTGACCACGACACCGATTCGATCACCTGCTGATCGACAATGGGCGTCTGAAATCGCGAGACCGCGGCGCTGCCGAGCGACGCGTACCCCGGAATCGTGATCACCGGAAACGCCTGATCGCTGACGCCCGCCAATCCGATCGCGCGCGCGGGGTTGGTGCCGAGGCCGGGACGCTGGTCGATGAACTTGCGGCGCAGGTACGTGAAGCGCAGCTCGTTGACGAGGGTCGGCGTGAAAATGTGCGTGTGCGCCGCCGTCACGCTCTGCACGCGCACATCGGTGACGTCAGACCGCGGGTCGGCGATCGGCTGCGCGTACGAGCCCGCCGTGGTCGTGCCGCTGTTGTTGATGTAGTACCGCGCCGTCAGCAGGTCGTGCGATCGCAGCTGGTGATCGACTCTCGCGACGATGATGTCGCGGTCGAGCGTGGAGGCGCTGTTCCCGACGTGGTTGTTCGCGTTGGTGCCGGTGCCCTGACGGTTCGGGAGCGGGTAGTACTGCAGCGCCGCCAGCGCAACCGGATCGATCCGATCCTTCGGGATGACGTTGCCGGGAAACGGTTGTCCCGTCGCCGGATCGTAGACGGGGATCGGTTGCCCGGTGGTGGAACGCAGGTCCGAGAAGTCTCCCGACCGGTTCAACAGCGTCGGCACGCTGGAGACGACGGCGTCGCTCGTGAGCTGCCGCGTCCTCTCCCACGTCACGAAGAAGAACGCCTGCTGCCGCTTCACGGGCCCGCCGAGCGATCCCCCGAACTGATTCAGGTGGATCGGTGCCTTCGACGCCGCAAAGAAGTTCCTGGCGTCCAGCGCATCGTCGCGTCCCGATTCGAACGCGCTGCCCCGAAACGTGCTCGTGCCCGATCGCGTCGACATCGTGACGATGCCGCCGGTCGAGTGACCGTATTCCGCGGCGTAGTTGTTCGTGATGACGCGGAACTCCTGCATCGCATCGACGGGAAGGCTCGTCAACTGCTGCGGCCTCGTCAACCCGACCGCATTCGACGCGTTGCCGCCGTCCAGGATGAAGCTCTGGTTGCGCGCCCGGCCACCCGAGACGGAGAACACCGGATAGTTCTCCGCAGTGCCGCTGCCGGTGTCGATCATGATGACGCCCGGCGCGAGCGACACCAGCGAAGAAGCGGCGCGGTTCGGGAGCGGCAGTGCGGCCACCATTTCGCGGGTGACGATCTGCGCGATCATGGCGCTCTGCGTGTCCAGCGCGGGCGCGGCCGCCTTCACCTCGACCAGCTCCGTCTGCGTCTCGACGTCGAGCGTGACGTCGGCGGCAATGGTGCGGCCCACTTCGAGCACGATTCCCGATCGGATCGACGGCGCGAACCCAACGAACGTGATCTCCACGCGATACGCGCCGGGCACGAGGGCGCCGACCCGATACACGCCTTGCTCGTTGCTGACCGACTCGAGGGTCACGCCGGTGTCCTGATTGGTCACCTTGACCCCGGCGGCCGCGATCGGCGCGCCGGTGATGTCTTTCACGATGCCCGTGAGTGTGCTCGAGCCGCTTTGGCCTGACGCGGCGGCCGACATGATCAGGCTCGCGACAACAGCCAGAAGCGTGGAGCGGATGGAATCGGAAACCCGTCGTGTCATTGCTACCCTCTGAAAGATGTCAAGGAATGGTCCCGGTCCGTGCGGGACGGCAGGATGTCCAACGTGTGTGGCCGGAGGCTCAGGTCAGCGAGCGAGATCCCGTCCAGGACGCGTGCGGTCTCGTCCCGGACGTCTTTGAAAACGGCTCGGATGCTGCACGTTTGCACGTCCTCGCATTCGGGACACGGGACGTACGCTGTCTGACTCGCGCATCCAACCAGCGCGAGCGGACCATCCAGCAGTCGAATGACCTGCCCGATGCTGATGTCCTGGGCCGGCCGGTTCAATGAATACCCGCCCCCACGGCCCCGGCGGCTTCGCAGCAGACCGTGATGTTTGAGCTCGAGAAGAATCAGTTCCAGGAACTGCCTCGGAATCCGTTCCCGCGTCGCGAGCGTGCAGGCCACAACCGTGCGGCCATCGCGGTCCCGGGCCAGCGATACGAGCGCTTTCAGCGCGTATTTCGTTTTCTGTGACAGCATTCAGGAATTCCGAGTAAATCGATTGACTTACTGTGCTAAAGAGCAACATCTGTTCCGGGCGCGCGAGCTGGGCTCGCTCAAGCGCGTGCGGCTGGAAGATCGGCGGGAGAAGGCTGGAAGGTCACGCCGGACAACGAACGAAGTCGCCGTTGGGAGCGACTCGTCGACACTACATGTCTGGATGTCGGGCCTCGCGCGCCGTGTCGACGTGGCGCGACTGTCCGCAATGAACGCTGATAGCGCAGGCACCTGCGCAGCGTCGCGCCAAGTGTGCTCCTGATTTGCGGCCGGCGGCGGTGCGTCTGCCGGTTACAGCATTTCGTCATTACGCCGGCGTATTGATTTAGACAAGCCACGGAGACACTGAGACACAGAGGCGCCCGCCGCTCGGCGGCGCCGCGTCGAGCGCGCTACCTGAAGCGTGTTCTTCTCTGTGTCTTTGTGTTCTCTGTGGCTAAATACGTCGTCGCATTTCTGAGATGGGGCACCGATCGCCGTCACGAAACAGGTCGCCGTAAGTGTGAAATCGAGTACTTAGGCGGTAATCCGTTAAAGAAATCGCACTCGCGCGCGATTTCCCGAACGTGCGCCGCGGGCCGTCTTCAAACAGAACCTGTCGCGCGCCGGCGACTGGCCAAACGTGAGTCTCGAGCCGCGCGGGGACGCGTCGGCTTCAGGGCGCTGTTCCGACATGCGTGGCGTCACGTCCCATGGGGCGAATCAGCCCCAGCGCCCTGTTCCACGCGGGCTCAACGCGGCGGATCCACTGCCACCTGAACTCGGACACGATTCTCTGATGCAGGGTGTAGCAGTGGGTCGTGATTCGAGCCAGCGGCACGGGTTCAGACTGCGGGGCGTATCCCAGCCGCTGCATCAAGGGAGCAGCGACGCTTTCGAGGATCTGCACCTGCCGGGAGGTGAAATGCGTTTTCCATTTGTCGTCGAAGTTCCGCGCGATGTCCTTGAACGCGTTCTCATTCAGCTTGTTGAGGACGATATCGGTCGTATTGGGCCGCGTGAGCATCTCGGGGACGAAGTCTATCGACAGCCGGCGACAGATAGCCGCGATGGTGCCCTCGGGCTCGGTGACGAGGTCTCTGTAATGGATGACGGTCGCTCTGGTCGGATGCGCCTCCGCAAATGTGAGTTGCTTGCGCACTCTCTCGCACCAGCCCTGCGCTCCGTGAAGGACGTTCGCCACGTGCCACGAGTTCTTCATGAGCGACGACACGACCGACCTCGGGTCACGGATGATGATGATGAATTGGGCGTCCGGGTACCGCCGCGCAAACATTTCCAGATGGTCGGTCAGTTGGGGGTCCTTGATGCCCCAGGCGTCTTTCCTGAAGTGCGTTGCCCGGCGACTCATCGCCGTCTCGAGGTACTCCCAGCCGCTCGCACATGAGGCTGCTGCCGGAGAGGGGTCGCCGGGGAACCGACTGTCGAGTCGCAGATGTTCGGCAAGCGCCTGCGCCGTGCCGTTCGCCAGCAGATCGTATGCGACCGGGGGCAGCTCGTTGGTCACGTAATAGCTGTGATGCTGGTTGAGAATCGCGCACAGCAGGGTCGTTCCGGATCGTTGTGTGCCGACGACAAAAACAGGCGAGCGCATAGAGTGTTCTCCTACATGTACCCGCTGCGGCGCAGCGTTTCGAGTCCACCGTGGTCGGCCGCATCCTGGGCTCGACCGGACCGCTCGGCGACGTGGGCGAGGCGTCCGGTCGAGAGCTCGTGAATAATCTCGCCGACCGACCGTGCCTCGGAGGGAATCGCCGCCGTGCAAGGGCCGCATCCGAGCGACCGGTATCTCGTGCCGCTGCCCGGGTCGAAGTACAGACCGATCACGGGAATGCGCTCCCGCTCGATGTACTCCCAGATATTCAGCTCCGTCCAGTCGAGCAGAGGATGGATGCGGACATGCGTGCCCGGCGCGAATTCAGTCTTGTACTGCTGCCAGAATT
This sequence comes from Acidobacteriota bacterium, assembly GCA_003222535.1. Taxonomy (GTDB): domain Bacteria; phylum Acidobacteriota; class Vicinamibacteria; order Vicinamibacterales; family CAVVIG01; genus QHWJ01. Next base: position 17,714 of record QHWJ01000247.1, read on the forward strand.
CAGGCGGTTGATCGGCGACGTCCCAGAGATTCTCGTTGTTGCGCGGCGAGAAATAGCGCTCCTTGGAGCGGCTGCCTTCTTCGTCGGCGCGTGCGCCCACGATAACACCCGTGAACGGCTCCCGGTTGCGGTCGGGCTCGTAGTCGTTCGTGGCGTGGTTGAAACGGTAGCGCGGCCACTCGCCCGACAGCGTGTGCTTGAGCGCTTCGGATTTCAGGAGCTGACAGCAGGTCAATCGATCGACCTGTCCGTGCGGAAAGGTCCGCCGGTCTTTCAACGCCTCGGCATTCTGGCCATAGATGAGGTTCAGGCCCCACGCGGCGACGAGCTTATCGCGGTAGGCGATCATCTCAGGGATCTTGAAGGACGTGTCGATGTGGATCAGCGGGAACGGCACGTGGCCGAAGAACGCCTTCCGCGCGAGCCACAGGAGGACCGTGCTGTCCTTGCCGATCGACCACAGCATGCAGAGGTTCCTGAAGGCCGGGTACGCCTCGCGAAGGATGTGGACGCTCCGGTGCTCGAGCTCGTCAAGATGGTTCATGCTTCAATCAGCTCCCGGTCGCGTCGAGTCCGAGGACGAAACCGTCGATCCGTAGAGAGGTGCCGTTGTAACAGAGGGGGGACGCTCTGTTCTCTGATTCGCCCGAGTGTCTGAACACGCAATCGCCGGCCGCGGCGTCCCACTCCATCAACGGAGAGAGTCTCGCGTACACATCGGCTCGCCCTTCGGCCAGCCAGCAGAACTTCAGCGAGCTGCCAACCTGGAGGCGGGCCGAGACCGGCAGCGTTGCCAGGTAGCTTTCCAGCTGCGGGCAGTGATGCGACCGGCTTTCGACCACGCGAAGGGGCTGGCCCGGACGTGGAGGAATCGAGCAGAGGCGCTCGACTGGACCGTCGCCTTCCTGCTTGTAGGCGCCAAGGCCGGAGGCCGCGAAGTACGTCACGCCGAGGGCCGGCGCCACGACCACGCCAAGTACGGGTCGGCCGTGTTCGATCAAGGCGATGTTCACCGTGAATTCGCCGTTGACGGCGAGGAATTCCTTCGTCCCGTCGAGCGGATCGACCATCCAGAAGCGGGTCCAATCACGACGCGTCTGATAGGCAGGGACATCCGCTTCCTCGGAAATGATCGGCAGGCTGTCATCCCAGGCGGACAGTTCCTGCACGATCAACCGGTGCGACGCGATGTCGGCCAGAGTGACCGGCCCGAGGTCCCCCTTCTGCCGCACGGCCGATGCCTGGCCGTAGAACGTCATCACCACATCGCCCGCGCGCCGGGCAATGTCGACAACGTGTGCAAGCGCGCTCGCCGAGATGGGTCGAGACCTGCCCGGCTGCCGGCTCATGATTGAATCGAAACAGGCTCTGATGTTTGGACGAACCTCAGCGCGGTCCTCGGGTGCTCGATCTGCCTCAATACCCGGCTGGTCGCCTCGGCGAGGGATACCGCGGTCGTGTCCAGGACGAGGTCGGGATACGGTGGCGGTTCGTAGGGATCGTCGAGTCCGGTGAAACCCTTGATCTCGCCGCGCCGCGCTCTGGCGTAGAGGCCCTTGACATCCCGGCGCTCGCACTCGGCGAAAGGCGTCGACACGTGGATCTCGACGAAGTTCTTGCACAGTCGCTTCACAAACTGCCTCGAGTCCGCGTAAGGCGACACAAGCGCCGCCACGACGAAGACCCCGTGCTCTTCGAGCCGGCTGGCCAGGAATCCGACGCGGCGGACATGCGCGTCGCGTTCGGCACGAGTGAAGCCCGTGGCCGGAAACACGTCCCGGATGGCGTCGCCGTCGAGATACTCCACGCGCACGCCGTGGCGCCTGAGATGCCGGCACACTTCTTCGGCGATCGTGCTCTTTCCGGACCCGGACAACCCCGTGAACCACAGGACGGCCGATTCAGTGCCACATTTCAACGCGGCCTCACGCGACATCGTCCGCCCCTGTGACCGGCCGAGTTGACTTCGCGTGCATCGAGCCCGAGAACATGGCGCCTCGGTTCTGCAGGTGCTCTTTCAAGCGGCTCATGCGGTCGTCCGCGGTCGTGTTGGGCAGCAGGAGGTCGGGTGCCAGGTCGGTCGAGACATGGTCACCCAGCCACGCGGTCACAACACGCTGTCGGACTGTCGTCCGGATCATCTCGACTTCCTGGGCGCTCAGCGCGGCTGCGGCCGCAACGACGATGAGCCCGGCATCGAGCAGAATGTTCGCAATCTCCCCCAGCCGGCGCAGATGCTCGCCACGTGAGCCGCTCGAACCGGAGATGTCGGAGTCGACGCCGTGAACGACGTTGCCCATGCCGAGGAAGTACACGAAGCGCCCGCGATCGAAGAGCCGTGCTTCGAGCTCCCGGGCGACGCCCTTCCGATCCGCGTGTTCTTCACCGGTCACGATCAGCAGCTGCGGACACTGGCCGTAGCGCTCGGCGCGCCGCTCATCGGAGACGTGGCTCGGATCCCACAGGAGGTCTCGCTGCAGCACCTTCTCCCGCACGTGCGCTTGCCGATCGGGAAGCGCCTCCTGAACGATCCCCCCGCCGCAGATTTCATATTCGTCGACGATGACGAACCGGCTGGTCGCTTTGTTCGTGGTGACCGTATCGAAGGCCAACGGGCGGCTGAGCGCGAGCGAGCACTCGCACACTTCGTGGCGCTCGACGCGGTCGCGATCGAGCGCGACGCCGAGCGTCGACGCGTCGAGAACGCGATGGATGATGTCGACGCGCGCCTGAACCTTCGCGGTGCCCAGTTTCACGACGTACGGCCTGTTGGGAAGGAGCGGCTGCCTGCCGAGCCAGAACAACGTGACCCTGATGCGCGTCGTCACGGCCGGCGGAGGCTCATCGGCGCGCGTGGCGATTTCCCCGCGCGTCACGTACAGCTCCTCGGTCAGCGTGAAGCCGGTCGCTTCGCCCGCGATCGCTTCGAGCGGGCTCGGACGATTGAACGCTTCGATGGTGCGGACGTGCGACCTCTTGCCCGAAGGGTGGAAGACGACCTCGTCACCGATTCGCAGCCGGCCCGTCTCAATGGTGCCGGCGACGATCCGGCGGGTGTCATTGCGTTCGGTGAACTTATAAACGTCCTGCACCGGCATCCGGAGCGGCGTGCTGGTCGGAGGCGGTTCGCTCCGTAAGCGGTCAAGGGCTTCGAGGACCGTCGGTCCCGCGTACCACGCCAATCGATCCGAGCGCCGCGCGATGTTGTCGCCAGGCTGCGCGGCTACCGGTATGAACTGGGCCGCGTGGACACCGATCTGATCGAGAAAGCCGGCGTATTCCGCGACGGTCTCCTCGAAGGGCGCGCGTTGATACGCCACGAGATCCATCTTGTTGACCAGCACCAGGATCTGCGAGATCCCCAGCACGGAAAGCAGGTAGCCGTGGCGCCGCGAGTTCTCCTTGATGCCCTCTTTCGCGTCGATCACCAGGAGCGCGGCTTCCGCCCGGGACGCGCCCGTAATCATGTTTTTCAGGAACTCCACATGGCCCGGTGCATCGATGATCATGTAGCGGCGCTGAGCGGTCTTGAAGAAGACGCGCGCCGCGTCGATCGTGATGCCTTGCGCCTGTTCGTCCCGCAACGCGTCGAGAAGGAAGGCGTACTCGAACGGCTTCGCGTTTCGCTCGCACTCGCCTCTCAGCTGATCGAGCTTGCCCTCGGGCAATCCTCCGGCGTCGGCCAGAAGCCGCCCGATCACCGTGCTTTTGCCGTGGTCGACGTGCCCGGTGATGACGACGCTCAGACAGTCGGCCTCGGGAACCGCCTCATCGAATGTCGAGGAGATACGGTGATTGGAGAGGCACTCGTGCGAAGCGATGTTGCTGACAGGAAGAACACTCATGGCTGACGTTGGCTGTTTGGGAGCAATTCGCGAGCCAGTGGAAGGCCGTGCGCAGCAGCCAGACTTTCACCGCGGGCTGCGACGGCGTTTCTTGATGAACGGAGCCCGGATGACCCTCCAGGAGACGACAAGAGTCATCTGTGACGCGGACTTCTGGTTCGTCGACCCCTTACCGGGCGCCACGGAACCGCCGGACCTTGCTGCGGTTCCCGCACGACTTCATGTCGCACCAGCGCCGCGTCCGGCTGCGCGTGGTGTCGAGGAACAGCCACGCGCAGGAGAGGTCGGCGCAGGTGCGCACGCGCGCGATGTCCGCTGAGGTCAAGAGCTCGACGGCCGCGCGGACGACCGGCGTCAGAATCGGATCGGCCACATACTCGGTCCCCGCGTCCTCCGTCGTCAGCTCCAGCCTGGGAGCGTGTTCACAATTCTCGGACACGCTCCTGGTGCGGCGCCCGCTGAGCCGCATGCGCGAAAACGTCTCGCGCACCTGCGCGTTGACGATCGCCAGATCCGCCGGCGCGGGCCGACCGGTCGCCGCGGCCGCCTCGATCACCCGATACAACGCCTCGCGCAGCTCGAGCGCGCGTCCAAGCGCGGCACGCGCGGCGGCGGGGCGCCCGGCCGCCGCGCGCCGGAGACGCGCCGCGCCGGCGCGGGGAAGGATGCCGCGGGCTTCGGCCCACGCGACCAGGTCGCCGAACGTCCGCAGATGCTCCTCCGGCGCGCCGCCGCGGCTGCCGACGGTGTTCGTGAAATCGATCGCGAGCTGGCCGCCGCAGAAGTCGAAGGTGTAATCGGGCTCCGAGCGCAGGGTCGATTCCGATGTAACCATCAAAATTCACTTGACAGGTTACCATGGTCTCGATGTAACCTTCAAAATGTTTTTAGGAGGTTACATGGTCGCCGCCTACGCCGCGATTTACCTCATCTGGGGCTCGACCTACCTGGCGATCAGGCTGGCGGTCGACTCCATTCCGCCGCTGTTCATGATGGGGGTGCGGTGTGCGGCGGCCGGCGCGCTGATGCTGGTCTGGGCGGCCGTCCGCGGCGAGCGTGCCACGCTCCGGCACTGGGGCCACGCCGCGTTCGCCGGCGCGCTGATGTTCGCCGGCTCGTACGGCGCGCTGGCGTGGGCGGAGCAGCGCGTGGCGTCGGGCATCGCGGCGCTGCTGTCGGCGACGACGCCCTTTTGGCTGACGGCGTTCGAATGGTCGGGTGGGTCGCGCCCGAGCCGCCGCTCGATCGCGGGGCTCATCGTCGGCCTCGCGGGTGTCGCCGTGCTGGTCGGCGGGCGATCGACGTACCAGCTGCGCCCGGCAGCCCCTGGCGACAGTCTGGCAGCATTCGAGGCCTCCAGCCCGGCTGCCGCGCCGGGGACCCCGCTCGACCGGCGATCTATCCCCGCTCCACTCCACGGCGCTGGAAAAGTCGCGGCGGGGACCATGGCCGGTCGTCCGCCTTCGTTCGCGGGACACTCTCGCCGGCGCGAACTTCGGCGAGACCTCGCCGAAGCCTTCGCGGCGGCGGGTCGCGCCTTGCCACCGGGGCGCCTCGCCGGTCCGGGTGCGACGCCGGACGTTCGCCACGAGCTGCTGGCGCCGATCGTGGCGATTCTGGCCGGTACCCTGGCGTGGGCCGCCGGATCGCTCTACGCGCGGCCGCCCCGCGTGCCGCGATCGCTGGCGCTCTCGGCCGGCATGTCGCTGACCGCCGGCGGCGCGCTGCTGCTCGCCGCGTCGTGGAGCGCAGGCGAGCTGACCGGCTTCAGCCCGCGCGAGGTGTCGTCCACGTCGCTTGCGGCGCTCGCGTACCTCGTGGTGTTTGGATCGCTCGTCGGCTTCAGCGCGTATTCATGGCTGCTGCGCGTCGCGCCGCCGTCGCGCGTCGCGACGCACGCGTATGTCAACCCGCTGGTGGCGATCGCGCTCGGCTCCGCGCTTGCCGGCGAGCCGTTGACCTCCACCATCGTCTGCGCCGGCCTGGCGATCGCCGCCGGCGTCGCCTTTGTGCTCGCGGGACAAATCCGGTCGACGGAGGTAACGGAGAGTACGGAGAGAACGGTATAACCACAGAGAAACGGAGGAACGGAGACGCGCAGAGAAAACCACTCTTTCTCCGTTATGTCTCCGTTGCCCTGCTTCTCTGTGTTTTACCATTTCCTCCATTTCCTCCGTGTACTCCGTTTTCGTCTTCGAACGTCAGCTTTCTCTCATGGAGCACACGCCGATGCCTGAACCGACAGCGATCCAGATGCTTCTCGCGCTCGTGGACGAAGCGTTCGAGAGGAAGGCGTGGCATGGGCCGACGCTGCTCGGCGCGCTGCGCGGCGTCACGCCGGCGGCGGCCGAGCGCCGTCCGGCGCGCGGGCGGCACAACATCCGCGAGCTGACTATTCACGCGGCGTACTGGAAATACGCCGTGCGGCGCCGGCTGACCGGCGAGAAGCGGGGGTCGTTCGCGCTGGAGGGCAGCAACTGGTTCAACACCGCCGCCTCACGAGGATGGAAGGACGACGTGCGGCTGCTGGTCGGCGAGCACAGGAAGCTGCGCGCCGCGATCGCGGCGTTCCCGGCGAGCGCGCTCGGCCGGCCGGTCGATGCGAAGAAGCAGACCGCGGCGTACACGATCCGCGGCATCGCCGCGCACGACCTGTACCACGCGGGCCAGATTCAGTTGTTGAAGAAGCTGCTCATAACGCGTGTCAGAAGTCAGTGAGCTATCGGGCGGCGGTACTGAATTAGGAATTAGGAATTTGGAATTTGGAATTTGGAATTTGGAATTCGCGTCAGCATTCCAAATTCCTACTTCTTAATTCTTAATTCAAAGGCGGCTGCAGAACCATTTGCAGGTACGCGAACGTGTTTCCACTGCGCAGGTAATTGTCGATCCGTTCCAGGATCGCCGCGCCGCGGAACCACGCGGGGCCGGTGTCTCGCAGCCGGTCCTCGATGAGCGCCGACAGGAACTCGAAACCGGCCGCGATCGCGCGCTCCCTCAACGATTCCAGCAGATGGTTCTCGAGCTCGACCGCGTTCTGCACGGTGGGCAGCGTGGCCATCGCCTGGAGATAGAACGTGTTGTTCTCGCCGACGCGCGGATCCAGGCCGATGCCCTCCTCGTCGTGGTTCTCGAGCGCGCTGCCGAGCGCGTAGCCGACGAACCGTCCCGAGACGCGATCGCGCAGCGCGATCCCGATCGCGCGAGGGTTCGCCACGGTCGCTTCGAGCGTCTCGAGCGGGAACTGCAGCAGCGGCCGCCGTCCGGCCCGGAGGACATCGGGCGGGTACTGGGCCGCGGCGTAGCGCTCCTGCTCCACCGCCAGAATCTGAAACTTGTAGGTCTCGAAGCTCGCCGGGGTGAGATCCACGATCTCGATCGTCTCGAGCGGGATGGCCAGCGTGCCGACGCGGATCTTCAGCGCCGTGGTGGCCTCGGGGGCCACACGTCCGCCCGCGAGGTCCTCGATCGCCAGACGCAGGATTGTCAGGGCCTCGTCGATCGCGGACGGCTCGGTGTCGTAGCGCGGATAGAAACGCACGCTGCGCTCGCCCGCCGGCAGGAGCACCAGGCCGCGCCGGAAGGCGCGGTCGCGCAAGGCCTCGCACCAGTCGGCGCGCATGACGTCGAACGCCAGCATGACGCCGGCGCCACGGACGTTCTTCAGGATCTCGCGGTACTCGCGCGCCAGCGCTTCGAGGCCGCTTCTCGCCCGCTCGCCCGTGCGCCCCACCTGGTCGAGATCCAGCTTGTCCAGCAGCGCGAGCAGACGCACCATGCCGACCGAGTCGCCCTCCCACGTCGTGTTGAATTTCTTCTCCTCCTGAAAGAACGTCGCCAGCTCCTCGCTCACGAAGAGGACGCCGTTCTGCGCCTTCTTGGCCCAGGTCACCACGTCGGGCGGGCACGGCAGGTCGAACAGCTCATGCGCCCACAGCCGCCCCGTCATGCCCCAGCCGGTCTGGACCTCGTCGAAGACGAGCGGCACATCGTAGATGCGCGTCAGCAGCCGCAGCCTGCGCATGAAGCGCGCGCTTGCGAGGCGGACGCCCCCTTCGCCCTGAATGGGCTCGACCAGCACGGCGGCGACGCGCCGCGACCGCCGGACGACGTCGGGGCCCAGGTTGGCGCGCTGCGCGTGCACGAACGCCATCACGTCCTGGCCCGGCTGTGCGAGGTACTCGTCGAGCGCGTCCATCTCGCGCCGGTAGGTGTCCTTGCTTTTTTCGGCGTGCGGCAGCCGCCCGGAGACCAGCAGATCCCAGAGCTGCTTCAGACTGCGCTCCTCGCGACGCGCGGTCACTTTGGGCGAGCCGGCTTCCTCGACCGGAAAGGGGATGTGCGGCCAGTCGAACGTCGGGAAGCCCAGCCGCGCCTTCTTGCGGTGCGTGACGGCGAGCGCGCCCAGCGTGCGGCCGTGAAAGGCGCCTTCGAACGACACAATGAAGCCGCCGTCCCCGTCCTGCGAGGTCATGACGCGATTCAACAGCACCGACTTGATCGCGTTCTCGACCGCTTCGGCGCCGGTGTTGACGACGAAATGGCGCGGCGCGCCGGCCGGCGCGATGCGGTTCAGCTCCGCCTTGAGGCGCAGCGACAAGGCGGTCTGGTATTCAGAATGCGCGTAGCGCGACGTGACGAATGGCAACGAGTCGAGCACCGCTCGGACCATCGCCGGATCGTTCTCGCCGAACGCCTGCGTGGCGATCAGGGCGCCCATGTCGAGGAAACGGTAGGGCTGGCCGTCAGGGTCGCGGTCGATGGCCGCGAGATACGGTCCGACCGACTCAGCGGGATCAAAGGCCACGGGCAGCGAGAAGAACAGGCTGCGTGAGGCGGCCTCGAGCGCCGCATGCGAGGCCGGCAGGTGCTGCGCGACCACGTCCTCGAGCGAGCGCTCACTGTCGGCCAGCGCGTCCGGGACGTGCGCGTGCATCTCACCGGCGCGGTATCGCGCATCGAGCCGCGACACGTGCTCGAGAGATTCCGCGACCCGCGAGACAACGGTCTCGATTGTGGCCATGTGTCGTTTCGCAATATCGTCGTGATTCAGAGCGAGTCCGACCAGATCTCGCGCAGGTCGAGTGTGAACGCCGGCAGGACCGCGTCACCCAGGAGCCCGACAGGCTCGGCGACTCGTTCGACGCTCTCGCCCGGGCGGGAGACGAATGCCTGGCGATCGAAGGGATCGATCAGCCAGCCGAGGCGTGCTCCGTTCGCGAGGTACTCCCTCATCTTCTCATGCAGGTCTGACTGCGCGTCGCCCGGCGATCGCAGCTCGATGCGCACATTCGGATTGGCCTGGCAGAAGTCGAAAAAGTCGTCAGCCGAGGGTGCGACCCGCGCCGGGAACCGGACGATGAGCGGCGAAAACCCCGGCATCACTGGAACAGCACCTCAGGTGTGATTCTACTGGGGACAAGCACGCTCGCTGTTGGCGCCCGATTCGTAAGATTGGATTGGTAAGATAAATTCGTAAGATTACCGTAAACGCGTCGTTGAAAAACGTTGACCCCACGCCGGAGACGGGAGTCTAATCGCCCATATTTCCTACCGGCTTACGGCCATTTCGTATCCCAATGTCGATGTCAATGTCCAGGGAGGCGGCAAAATGAGCAGAGTTCCACTCGTTTCGGTTCTGGCGGCATTTCTTCTCGCTGCGGCCACGCCGCTACTCGCACAGCAGGGGACGGCGGAAATCGGCGGGAAAGTCGTCGACGAACAGGGCGGCGCGCTTCCCGGCGTCGCGATCGTGATCACTAACGAGGAGACGGGCGCCTTCCGTGAGGTGACGAGCGGCTCAGACGGCAGCTATTTCGCCTCGCAGCTCACTCCCGGGCGTTACCGTATGGCGGCCAAGCTTGCAAGCTTCCGGACGTTCGAGCGAGGCGGCCTCCTGCTGGCGGTCGGCAAGACGCTGACGATCAACGTGACGCTCGCCCTCGGCTCGCTCGAGGAAACCGTCAGGGTCACGGCCGAGTCGCCGCTGGTTGACACGACGAGCGTGAAGGTCGGCGGCAACATCGGGACTCAGGAGCTGAGCGAGCTGCCCGCGATGAACCGCAACTTCTTTTCGACGGTCGCTCTCCTGCCGGGGGTGCAGTTCACGCCGTCCAACCAGATGGGCAACGACACGATCATCTCCGCCGGCCAGACCAGTGAGAACAACAATGTCGCGGTCGACGGCGGCTACAACGCAGACGACGCCCTGGGCACCAGCGCGGGCGCGCAGGTGCGCACCCCGCTCGAGGCGATCCAGGAATTCCAGGTGCTGACCAGCATGTATGACGCGGAGTTTGGCCGCGCGAGCGGCGCCATCGTCAACGCGATCACCAAGGCGGGGACGAACCAGTTCAAGGGTGTGCTGTTCGCGGAGGGGGCCAGCAATCAGCTGACGGCCGCGGATTATTTCGTCAGAACAGGGAATCTGACGAAGCCGACGGCTGTCAGACGCGACTGGGGCGGTGTCGTCGGCGGCCCGATCGTCAAGAACAAGGCCCAGTTCTTCTTCAGCCTCGAGCGGCAGGTGGACAACCCGAACCGGACGCGCAGGTTTCCGA
>QHWJ01000033.1 GCA_003222535.1 Acidobacteriota bacterium
CCGCTGCGAATCACGCTCGGCGGCGGAGGCACTGATCTTCCGTCCTATTACCGCGAGCACGGCGGCTTCTTGATTGCCGCGGCGATTGACAAGTACGTGTACGTGACGGTCATGCGACCGTTCGTGCAGGGGATCTTCCTCAAGTACTCGAAGCTCGAGCACGTGGACCACGTCGGCGAGGTGCAGCACCCGATCATCCGCGAAGCGCTGCAACTGGTCGGTTTCAACACCCCACAGGTAGAGATCACGACGCTCGCCGACATTCCGTCCGGTACAGGTCTCGGATCTTCGGGCAGCTTCTCGACCGCCCTGCTGAAGGCGTTGTATGCGCATCGACGCCGGTTGCTCCATCCGAGCGAACTCGCGGAGCTGGCGTGTGAAATCGAGATACGCAAGCTCGGCGAATCGGTTGGCAAACAGGATCAGTACGCCGCAGCGTACGGCGGCGTGACCTGCTTCCGGTTCAATCCGGATGACAGCGTGCATGCGGGTCCTCTGAAGGCGCGCATGGATGCCCTCTTCGAGCTGGAAGACAATCTGCTGCTCTTCTTCACGGGGTTTTCACGCAACGCAGCGTCGATTCTCCAAGATCAGAAGCAGCGCACTGAGCAGTCCGATCCGGCGATGCTCGAGAACCTCCACTACGTCAAGGAGCTTGGCCTGCGTAGCCTGCAGGCGATTGAGAGCGGCCAGATGCAGGTCTTTGGCGAGCTGCTGCATGAGCATTGGGAAAACAAGAAGCGCCGATCGAACAGTATGAGTAATCCTCAAATCGACGAGTGGTACGAGCTCGCACGGAAGAATGGCGCTGTCGGTGGAAAACTGGTGGGCGCGGGAGGGGGCGGATTCCTCCTCTTCTACTCCGAGGATCACAAACGGCTCCGCACCGCGATGGCGAAGGCGGGACTCGAGGAAATGCGCTTCAGGTTCGACTTCGAAGGAACGAAGGTCCTGTTCGGGTGAGCCTCCAGGTCGTCATCCTGGCCGGTGGTCTTGCGACGCGCCTGCAGCCGGTGACCGCGCTGATCCCGAAATCGCTGGTAGACGTCGCCGGTCAGCCGTTTGCCGTCCACCAGATCGAGTTGCTGCGCCGCCATGGGCTCACCGACATTGCTTTCCTGGTCGGCCACCTGGGTGAGCTGATCCGCGACACGCTGGGCGATGGCACGCGATGGGGTGTGCGGCTGCGCTACATTTTCGACGGCGCTCGAAGGCTCGGCACCGGCGGCGCCGTCTGCAGGGCCCTTTCGGAGTTGGATAATCCGTTCTTTGTCTTGTACGGCGACTCGTACTTGGAGTGCGACTACGCCGCGATCGAAAAGGTATTCCTCTCGAGCGGCAAGCGCGGCCTGATGACCGTCTACCGTAACGACGATCGGCTGGACCGCAGCAACGTCCTGTACGTCGCGGGCCGGATCATCCGCTACGACAAGCAGCGCCGTGCGCCCGAGATGCGGCACATCGACTATGGACTGGGCGCCCTCTGGAAGTCCGCATTCGTCGCGCGCGCCAACGACCAAGCGTCCGATCTCGTTACAGTGTATCAGGATCTGCTCGCAAGCGACGAGCTCGCCGGACACGAGGTTCCGCATCGGTTTTACGAGATCGGGTCGCCCGAGGGGCTCGAACAGACACGGGCCTACCTGGCTGCAAAAGGAATATCGACGCGATGAGCTACGCCAAACAGCATCTCGACGAAACTGCCCGCGTCGTGGCCGGCCTCGACGCGCTGGTAATCGAGAAGATGGTAGCGCTGCTGGCTGACCTGCGGGCCCGCGGCGGCCGGCTGTTTTTTCTCGGCGTGGGCGGCAGCGCCGCCAATTGCTCGCATGCCGTGAACGATTTCAGGAAAATTGCCGGCATTGAGTCTTATACCCCTGTCGACAACGTGTCGGAATTGACGGCCCGCACGAACGATGAGGGATGGGAGCATACCTTCGCGGCGTGGCTCCAGGGCAGTCGCCTGCAGGCGAAGGACATGCTGTTCGTGTTCTCGGTCGGCGGGGGAAGTCTCGAGCGGAACGTCAGCCCGAACCTGGTGCGTGCGTTGCAATTCGGCCAGCAGGTGGGCGCGCAGATCGTCGGAGTAGTGGGCCGCGACGGTGGGTACACAGCGCAGGTCGCTGACGCGTGTGTGATTGTGCCGACCGTCAACCCGGACAACGTCACGACCCACTCGGAAACCTTCCAGGCCGTCGTGTGGCACCTGATCGTCTCGCATCCGTCACTCAAGACCGCACGGACCACATGGGAGTCGACAGAGAGAGTCGCCGCGCGGTAGTCCTCGACCGGGACAGCGTGATCAACCGGGCCGTCGTTCGTGACGGCAAACCATATCCACCGGCACGCGTCGACGAACTCGAAGTCCTGCCAGGTGTGGCTGCGGCACTTGAGCGCCTGAAGACCGCGGGGTATCTGCTCATCGTCGTGACGAATCAACCGGACGTCGCGCGTGGCACCCAGTCGCGGGCCGAGGTGGAAGCCATTCATACGCGGCTGGCATCCATCCTGCCCATCGACGAGTTCCGAACCTGCTATCACGACGACGATGACGCGTGCGCCTGCCGAAAGCCGAAGCCGGGATTGATTCTCGACTCGGCCCGCGCTCACGGCGTGAACCTGCACGCCAGTGTCATGGTCGGTGACCGCTGGCGCGACGTCGAGGCTGGAGAACAGGCTGGCTGCGCGACTGTGTTTCTCGACTACGAGTATGACGAACGGAAGCCGCGGAAACCGGACGCAGTGTTCGGTTCGCTGGCGCAAGCGGCCGAGTGGATCCTGTCACGCCGTACGAGGACAAGCAATGAGGCCTGTTGAACAGCTTTCGGTGAAGATCTTCGCGGATGGAGCGGACCTGCCAGGAATGGTCGAGATGTACCGTCAGCCGTACATCAAGGGCTTCACGACGAATCCGACGCTCATGCGGCAAGCTGGAGTCAGCGATTATCCCGAGTTCGCCAGGCAGGTCCTGCAGGCCATCCCGGACAAGCCGATCTCATTCGAGGTGTTCTCGGACGAGTTCGGGGAGATGGAGCGACAGGCGAGAGAGATCGCCAGCTGGGGCGAGAATGTGTACGTGAAGATCCCGGTAACGAACACGCGCCGCAAGTCGACGTGCGATCTCGTCCGCCGACTGTCGCATTCGGATGTGAAGCTCAATGTGACCGCTGTGCTGTCGCTCGGCCAGGTGCTCGAGGTCGCGCACGCCGTCGCCGGCGGCGCACCCGCGTGCGTGTCGGTCTTTGCCGGTCGTGTGGCAGACACCGGATACGATCCAGTCCCGCTGATGACCGCCGCGGTCGAGATGCTGCGGATAGCGCCAAACGCCGAGCTGATTTGGGCGAGCTCGCGCGAGATCCTCAATATCTTCCAGGCCGATGCCGTCGGCTGCCACATCATCACCGTGACGAACGACATCCTGAAGAAGCTGTCTGTGGTCGGCCGGCATCTGGAGGAATACTCGCTCGATACGGTGAAGATGCTCTACAACGACGCCGTGCGGGCAGGTTTCGTCGTCTAACTGAGCCGCCGCGCTGTGTTTACGACAGCGTTCTGTTGACGCTCCGGCCCTGCCTTCATCATCACATCCGTCACTCCGAGAATTCGTCGCGGCCACCTTGATCGCCGTGGCGGTGGCACTGTGGTCGGCACGTGTTCAAAAGCCATTGCCCCTCGGGTATATAGGCCTGGAGGAGTATTGGCGACTCGCCGATCAATTCTCGACCGGCGAAAAGCTGCACGGCGAGGTCCCGTTTGCCTACCGGGTTGCCGTTCCGTGGATGGCCAGCCGCCTGGCGCCGCACGCCCTACGCAGCGGCTTTCTCGTCGTGAATGTGCTGTCCGGGATCCTCGTCGCCCCCTTGCTGGTTGCGTGGCTGGCAGTCTTCGTCAGAAGGGTGGCGATTCGGATGGCGATGGTCGTCGTGTACGCAGCGACGTGGCTGAATGCGGTGCGCTATCCATTTTCCAACCCTGTATATGTCGACCCACCGTTCATTGTCTTGATGCTGATCGCGTTTCTGTCGATCCAGTCATTGAAAACCAGGTCCAACGGCGCAGCGTGTCTGGTATTGTCCATGTCGTGCGTCGCTGGCACGCTGGTGCGCGAGACGATGCTGCTCGTGCCGATCGCGTGGCTGTTTGCTCGACACCCGGTCGGCATCCCAGGTGCGCGCGTCGGCAGGCCATCGGTACTTCGTCTCCCGCCCCCGGTGTGCTGGGTGCCCCTCATCGCATCGATCGCGACCGTTGTCGTCATTCATTCGATCGTTGAGGCCGAGGGAACTCGGACGTTCGGGGGCGCTGCTCTTCAGTGGCTTCACAAGCCCCTGTCGTCGTTCGCGCTGTCCTGGTTGACGGTTTTCGGGCCGTTAGTGGCTCTCTTGCTCTATGACTGGAGACGCACTCTCCGATTCCTGAGCGAGCAACAGGATTTTCTTGCTTTCCTGGTTGCGGGGGCGAGTCTCGCGTTGATCGGTGGCGCGGATACTGAGCGATTCCTGTGTTGGTTGATGCCCGCCATGTACGTCCTCATCGGCATGAGCATGGAGCGACATTGGAGCGCGATCATTTCCCCCCCGATCGCCGTGTCGCTGATCGCTTGTCAGGCAGTTGCGGCGCGCGTGTTCTGGCCCATCCCTGACGTAGACGGTGGTACGCCGACTCCGTTGGGCGCGGCATCCACAATCGGGAGCCGACTCTACGGCGTACTGAATCGTCTGTTTGTGCTCGACGATTTCTACTGGAATCTCTGGTCGTCGTTCGGAAGTCCTACTTTTCGACTCCTTCGTCTAGGCATCTACGCCGGCGCAGTCTTGCTGTTCATCTTGGCAATCCACCGCCGCGAGCTCGCGTCTCCTCGCGCGCCCGATTCATCGTCTCCGGCTGCACGCGTGGCAGGCATGGATGGCGTGATCCACGGGTCGACCCAATGACCGCAGCGATCGAGTTCCTGACACCCCAACGGATTGTGTACGGGTTCGTGATTGTCGTCGTTCTCTGCACGAGCGCTTATGCGTTCCGTACGCAGCGGGTGAGCATGCTGCGATACGGCGACGGTGACGAGTACCTGATGGCCAGCGAACAGATCGCCGAGGGACGGCCCCAAACGACGGAGGCGCCGGCCGTCTACCGTGTGGCGCTCCCGTGGGTCGTGGCGAAGCTGTTTCCCAAAGACATTCCACACGGCTACCGCGTGCTGAACACGATCGCGGGCGGCGTCTCCGCGCTGCTGCTCGTCTTCTGGCTCCGGGAATTCGGGGTCGGCGCCGTCTTGCAGATGGTGGTCGTGCTGATGTTCGTCGCGTCGTGGCTCGCCCCCATCCGGTTTGTGTCGTTCTACCCGCTGTATGTCGATCCGCCGTTTCTCGCGTTGGCGCTGCTGGGGCTGATCCTGATCCACCGCATTCGCGTGCGATGGTCGTGGTTCCGCATCTTGGCGTTGTCGGTAGTGTGCTTCGTCGGCGCGCTCTGTCGCGAGACCATGCTGTTCGTCGCATGCGCGTGCGTGCTGGTGAACGTCCGGTTTCCGCGCCGTCCTCCGTCGCCGAACGATGTGCCGATGGGTGCGCGATGTCTGCCCCTCGCCGCATGGGTGATGGCGATCGCGGTGACCCGCGCCCTGCCGTTCTATCCTCGCTATTCATTCTCGCTGTTCGGCAACGCGCTGTTCTTGTTCCGGACCAAACCACTCTTCACGCTGGCGCTGGCAGCTTTCTTCACCGTGGGACCGGTGCTGACGCTGGCGCTGTATGACTGGCGCGAAAGCGGCAAACTGCTCGGCGAGCATTTCTACCTTGTCGTCTACACCCTGGGCTGCCTGGCGACAGGATACATCGGCGGTCACGAGACGGAACGGTATTGGTTCTGGGCCGCGCCTGTCGCGTACGTTCTGATCGCCCACGCGATGGCGCGGCACAAGGATGCCCTCCTTCACAGCGCCTGGGTCTTTGTCTCGCTGGTGTTGGCGCAGGCAATCTCCGAACGTATCTTTTGGCCTATTCCGGATCCGGGTTCGGGCGTGCCGGCGTTCGGGGAATGGCCGTGGGTGTGGCCGAGGGTTTACAGCGTGATCGATCGCCTCGTCGTGATCGACGACTACTTCTGGAACCTCTGGTCGTACTTCGGCAGTCGGCCTTTTCATTTCTTGATGCTGTGCATCGACGCCGCGTTCGCCTCATTCCTGTGCTGGTGGCTGTACAGGCATCCGTCGACGCAACCGTCCGCCCGTAGGAACTCGTGAACGCCTTCTCACCCGCGACCCCGTCGGTTTCGCTCATCATTCCGGCGTACAACGAAGTCGAGTCCCTCACAAAGACCATTGACGAAGCGCACGCGTACTTCGACGCGCATCGCATCACGCACGAAATCATTACTGCCGTCGAAGGCGACGATGGCACCGTCGAATTGGCGCAGTCGCTGTCGGCCGCCCACGAGTACGTGCGAGCGATCACCCATTCGGGCCGACGTGGAAAAGGGTTCGCCGTTCGCTCGGCGATGGAGCTGGCTACCGGCGACATCGTCGGCTTCACGGACGCCGATAACAAGACGCCAGTCGACGAATTCGACCTCGTCCTCGCCGCGTTTACGCAGGGCGCAGACCTTGTCATCGGGTCGCGCGGACTAGCTGGTGCTCGGATCGAGCGACCGCGGCACTGGTATCGTCGCGTCGGCGCCGGAGTCTTTGCCAGGTTCGTGCACGCCGCTGTCGGGTTGCGCGACGTTCCAGACACGCAATGCGGCTTCAAGTTCTTTCGACGCGACGTCGCGCGCAATCTGTTCTCACGCCAAGTGATCGACGGCTATATGTTTGATGTGGAAATCCTGTGCCTTGCCGCTGAAGCCGGATACCGGCTGGTGCAGGTGCCCGTCCGATGGCGCGACGATCGCGACAGCCGCCTGCGGTTGATCGGCGGCAACGTGCGAAACGTCGCGGACATCAGGCAAATTCGGCGGAACCGCCTGGCCCGCCGTCGAACAAGCACAGGATAGGGCCTTGGAACAGCGACCGTTGCTGCTGGGCGACCGACTACTGTTGAAGCGCGTGCTGTGGCTTGTCGCGTGCGAATTCGTGGTGCTGGCCCTACTGCTGACGCTTGCCCTCGACCTATATGCACACAAGCGCGTCGAAGAGCTCGGCGGCATCAACATCTGGGGTTATCGCGGGACCGTCGCACATCGGAGACAGCCGAACGAGATCCGTGTGGTCTTCGTAGGTGGCACGCGAGCGTTCGGGTGGGGCACGTCCGCCGGAGGAACCGTCCCGGCACAAGTCCGATGGCGACTCACGTTGCCATTGGACCGCCCGGGACAGCCACTGCGACCCATCGTTGGGATCAATCTCGCACGATTTGGTGCGGTCACGGAGTCGTATCCGGAGACGATCGAACACTTTGCCTACCTGCAGCCAGACTACATTTGTCTCTACGACGACCTCGGCGTGCCTCCTGACGTCGGTGCCATCCACACGTCTGGAGTGTTCGCGCTGACCGGTTATGCGCCCGTGTTGCCGCTGGCTCTTCGAGAAAAGGGGATGCTGTTGCGCTTCGGCGATGTGGGCCGTGGCTACGAGCGCGGCGGAGCGGCCAGCGGGTCTTTCGTCTCATGGCCCCGTCGCGCCATCGGTACCGTTGTGGAGACCGTTGGAACGGGCGCAGAAGCCGCCGACCGCCTCGTCGCGCGGATGCTGTCACGCCGAAGCCGACAGAGGGCCGCGTCCGACGTTCCGGAGCGCGCCTACGCGGAAGCGATGATGACAGCGATCGACGCCGCCCGCCGACACGCTCGCGGAGTTGTGGTCGTCCTGAGTCCGATAGACACACCGCAGCAGGCGCGCAACTGGTCCGCCCTCCAGATGCGGCTCGATGGTGATCCGGGCGCGCGGCCATGGATCCGCGTGGTTGACCTCGGAGATCAACCCGACTTGTATGATCCGGCCACGCGGCTCGACGGATGGAACTTCGCCCCGGAGGGCATCGTGATTGCCTCGCAGGCGATCGCGCCCGCGCTTCTCGACCTCATCGCGGCTCAATGATCACATCGGGTCGACCACTCAAGAGTGCATCCATAGTCCTTCTGCTGGTTGCGTCCTCGGGACTCCTGTATGGGCACCGCCTCGACTACGCGCCGCCCCATCTCGAGATCGATGAAGTGCTGATCGGCCTCGATGCCCATTCGATCGCCTCGACGGGCCACGACCTGCGCGGTGAATTCCTTCCGCTGTATTCACAAACAGCCGCACATTCATGGTACCAGCCGTTCGTGATCTATCTGACGGCTCTTGTGTTGAAGGTCGTGCCGCTGTCGGAATGGACGGTCCGGCTTCCCACGGTGTGTATCGGGATTGTGAACATTGCGTTGATGTATTTCGTCGCCTTGCATCTCTTCGGCAGTGACCTCCTCGCAGCAATCGCCGCAGGCTTACTCGC
>QHWJ01000444.1 GCA_003222535.1 Acidobacteriota bacterium
TCACATCCCGTATGGCGCGGTCGGTGTCGGGTTCGACCGGAGCCACCGGCTGAGCTGCGGCTACCGCGCCGACCAGAAGGACGGCGGCGGCCAGCAGGGCATTAGGGCTCAACCGACCTCGCATGGATTCACGCCACCGATCTGTTCGACGCGCGCGGGCCGCATGGGCGGCGCGAGGACGTCACCACCGAGCGTTGGCTCGATGAGCTCAGGAACCACACAAGCCAATGTGAAGGGACGACGGCCGACGTCGCACCAGAACGCGGCTACCCTACCGTGATACCGCCGACCGGTCAACCTCTCCACCAAATCGTTGCCGGCGCATTTCTTACCAGTTCTCACGTGCAGCGGCCGCCAGTCCGTTCTGATCGAAGCCGAGCACCAACAGCCCGCCGGCCGAGGGCGGGACGACAACGTCGCGCGCGTGCCGTCGATAGCGATTCACGAGGGGTTCGACTTCCGCTGGTGTCCCGAACACGCCCACGCCGATTCCACCGTCACGTGGACCCACCCACAGTCCATTCGCAGTACGCAAATGGAGTCCCAGCCTCACGTTGCGCTGGTCAGCCCGATATCCGCCCCATTCGGCTGGCAGTAACTTGAGACCTTGCAGCCGGCGTGGCGTAATCTCCGCGGGAGGCACGCCACGCTCGAGTGCCGTGTCCGCGGCAGCGATGAGGGCGGCCACCTGAGCACTTTTCGCGCGCTGCTCGAGTTCCAAACGCGTCCGCGCACCGTAGGTGCGCGCAATCTCCGGCGGCACGCGGTACAGTGCGACACCGCCGACGCGTACCGGTGCGATCTCAAGCGACGCGATGAGCGGCGCCCACGGATCGCCCGAGCCGTCGCCGATGATCACGGTCGTTACGCCGGTAGCACCGAGGAAGACCTTCAGTTGCCGTTCGGCGTCCAAAACTGGTCGCGCCGAGAAAAACGCAGGAATAATCGGCCAGCGCACAAACTCCGGTGGCGTGAAGCCCACGTAGCCGCCGACGATTCGGTACGACATCCCACTGGCGGCGTGCCACATCATGCCATCGGCCCGGTTGTCGATCGGAATTTGTAGCACGTGCTCTGCGTCGCTGAGGTATTGGCGGTAGATCCCCTCGCCGAAGAATGGAGGGACCCTGACGGCCGAGCGCCACCACGACGATGTGACGTTCGGAACGAGGAGGAGGAGAGCGCAGGTGACGACGGTCCACCGCGACCTCGTGGCCCCCCGCTGCAACCAGAGCGCGACGATCATGGCCAAGAGAAGAAAGACGTAAAGCGTGAATCGCACCGGCAGGGCATGGTTGATAAGCGGCAACGCCAGCATTGCGCGCCACGGAAGATGAATCGTGGACCGTCCTAGGACGTTCAATTGCGGGCCGAGCGACGCCAGGATGACGATTGCGAGCATGAGCAGCAGGAGCTTGCTACACGGGCGACGCCACGTCTGCCGCATGAACGCCGCGATGAGTGCGATGAGTCCCAGCCCAACGTACGCCGTCGATTCACCGTAATTGCCGAGGAAGCGGTCGGCGATGGGGCGGAGGAAGTCACCCCCGACAAGCGTCACGGGAGTCGGGATCACAAAGTTTAGCAGGTCGGCCGAGTGCATCCGGGCATCCTGGATGGGGCCCTGCGGCGTCCCGAACGCGAGCATGAAATACAGGTACGGCGCGAGCAGCACGGTGGCCACGCCGAAGGCAGCGACGATCAACGCGTTCGTCATGAGCAACGTCTGACGCAGCGCGACCGGAGCCACCGCAATACCGATTAACGCCGTCAGCGTGCCGAACACGGCAAGCGTCGCGAAGACCTCGTTGGAAATCGTGAATTGGGCCGCGAGCACGAGCCCGAGCTCGGTTACGAACGTGCGAGCGGAAAGGCTCCCCATTAGACGCCGCACCACGAGGTGCACCGCGAGCGGCACGAGGGCCACGAAGGCCAGGTGGATGTGGCTAGTGAGCTGACCGATGACATATGTAGAAAAGCCGAAGACGTACCCGCCGGCGAGTGCTGGCCACGCGAGCAGGGCCAAGATATTGTAGGCGACGAGCGGACCGACCGTCATGGTCACTGGCGCCATGGCGACGCTTAGGCCCGGTACCGACGTGGCCCAGGCTAGGTTGTAACCGGTCGGCGCCCAGACGATATCAGTCAGAAACGGGTGCAGGCGGTGAGCGATCGCGTGCGGCCACCATGCGAGGAACCACATCAAGTCGACCGGATCGGGTGGCGTGCCGACATACAACTCGGTCGGGCGGGAGAGAATGCGGAGACCGAAGAATAGTATCGACAGGGTAACGTAGATGACGAAGGCGGCAAGCGAGTTCAACGTTCGCTGGCCTTTCGGCCCACGACGAAGGGCACCGCCATCACGACGTACGTGATCATGACGACCTCGGAGTCACCGAAGTTGTACTCGGTGAGGCCGCCGACGAGGAAGCCAACGAGTGCCGCGATGCTTCCCGTCACGATCGCACGCTCGCGCTGGGCGTCGGGCGGGAGGCGGCGCAAGATCGCGCCCGCGCGGATGAAGAAGACGGCGAAGATCGCCAGCCAGGCGCCGAGCCCGACCACGCCCCGCTCGACGAGGATCTGGAGCGGCGTGTCGTGCAGGTGGCCGCGACGCTGCTGCAGCGCCTCGGGTGAGGCGTAGCGTGGATACTCGCGCTTGACTCCCGCGGGACCCACGCCGAGCAGCGGATGATCCCGAGCCATGGCCAGGCCGCTCCGCCACATCAGCACCCGCTCTCGGGCGGTCGGATCGTTCGGGTCCACGATGCTCTCGGCGCGGTGCCGAACGCCGGGCGCGAGCAGCACCACGGTCACGAGAATCAGGACGCCGGCGGCGACGACGATCCGGCCGCGGTTGACGACGGCCAGCAGTGCGCCGACTCCCGCGACGAAGCCGATCCACGCGCCGCGGACGTACGTCAGCGCAAACCCCGCACCCGTGACCAGCCAGGCGCTGATCCGCCATCCCCCGGGCCTCGCTCCCGCCGTGGACAAGAGCGCTGGCGCGGTCGCCAGCAAGACCAGGCTGAGCACGCCCGCCAGCGTCATGTAGATGCTGTAGAAGCCGCGCGCCCGGTGGCACTTCCGTCCGAGCGGGCCGAGCGCCGCCGCCGTGCCGCCGGGCCCCGGGCAGATCGCGACCTGGGCGATGCCGAGCAGGGCGACGAT
>QHWJ01000034.1 GCA_003222535.1 Acidobacteriota bacterium
TCGGAGGAGACGGCTCGCTTGGGGTCCTGTGAAGCTCATAGTCCGGCAGATCGTTCATTTTCGTCAAATACTCCCGGTATTCTCAGTCGTCGCGCCTTGCCGGCGGGGCGCCTCGCTCGTCTCGGTGCGACGCCAGACTTTCACCACGGGCTGTTAGCTCCCCGGCAGATCCCGGGTGACGAGACGCCGGAGTCGAGGCGCGTGCCTCGAGGATCGTGATTTCGGCGGTGAGCACAGCACCAGCGGGAATCACGCCCGGAACTCCGCGATCGCCGTAGGCCAGGTGCGGCGCGATTTCCAGCCGGCGAGTCCCGCCGACGCGCATGCCTTCCACGCCGTAGAACAGACCATTGACGAGCGAGCGCCGGTCGATGCGGACTTCGGTGAAGAGCGTCTCGCCGTTGTCGTCGAGCCTGGCCACGCCCACGGGACCCCATGCGGCCTGCCAGCGGACTGCCTGTCCCTTGTTCAGCCACAGACGAAGGCGGATTCGGTATCGGTGCTGCCGGCACACGGGCTCACCGGCGCCCGGGATGTCCGCGAGGAGCGTAAGACCCGATCGCAGACGCTGTCGAAGCGGCTGCGCTGTCTGCGCGAGCATCGCCGTGATGTCCGCCAGTCCGGCCGCCTCGGCCATCTCGAGCGGCGTTTCGCATTCGTCGATCCGCGTGCGAAGCCCGGGATCCGCACCGCCGTCGAGAAGGATCCGGACCGCGGGCGCGTCGCGCTCGGCAACGGCCATGTGGAGCGGCGTGTGGTCATTGATGCCACGCTGATTCGGGTCCGCGCCGAATGACAGCAGCAACCGGATGATGTCGTCGACGTCCGTCCGCCCCGTCGCACCGGGCGCCGCGCGCTTGCAGCCGAGCGCGGCGATGAGGGGCGGGAACCCATCGTCGACGGGAGCGTTGGGGTCGGCGCCGACCTCCAGCAGCGTCCGGATAAAAGCAAGCGGGCTGTGATAAATCGCGTAGACGAGGCACGATCCGATCGCGTGCGGCATACGGCCATTCGGCACCAACCCGGGATCGTCGACCGCCGCGCGCAAGGCTTCGAGGTCACCCTGGTGAAATGCGTCGTCGATCCGGCGGAACTTCCTCTCTTCGGCGCAGCGTTCTTCTTCAGTCGCCATGTCTGGCCGATCAGGAGGGGACACCGTCATACACTCTCGGGCTCGCTGCGCGCATGTTCCTCGCATCGGGAACGGGTGCCGGCATGTGGCGATCCGGTCTCGAATCAGCAGTCCCACTGATATTACTGCCGTGTCAACGCGCCCGACGTGCTCTCGTCTCTAGGAGCGTGTCCGACAAATGTGAACACGCTCCTAGTCACGACGATTGCCCGCTCTTTGATCGTGCGTGCAACGTTCAATCGGCGAAGGCGAGTATGCGCTGCTCGATTCCGGACACGGAGAATTGTTGGTCGGTCCCACCGCGGCCTTCGACGGTTTTCTTGATCCAGTTCCCGCGCATGTCATAGTCGTAGTGGAAGCGGGTCTCCGAGCGGCTCACGGTCTCCCTGGTGGTGCTCTCCGATAACCGCCCCTGATCGTCGATGCTGTAGTCCCGCTCCTCGTCCTCAGAAATCTCCTCAGTCTGGTCGCCACGGTCGTTGTAGGCCATCGTTTTACGATTCCGGCAAAGCTGCCCGAACATCGAGGAGCTCGTTTCGATTCTGCGCCCGTGAGCGTCGTAGCGATGCAGTCGCCGCGTACCAAGCAGCGCACCCAGCGCCTGCAACTGCGCCGGATTCATTCCCGTGAGCATCCCTGGCGGCAGTGTTTCTGCAACCATCGTTTGCGCCTCTTCCAAGAGGTGCCAGGCTTCGTCATAGACGAATTCAACTCGACTCAGGACACGGCCCGCGCTATCGTGAAAGAGCAACTCGGTGGGCTGGTCGCGCGCGTTGTGGAACGTCGTCAGCGTGGTGGCGCCCGGCGCTGAGTAAACGCAGTCAGTGCCCTCGACCCCCCAGCAGTACATGGTGTTCGGTCGCTGGACGGCCAAGTCGACGTAGAGCGTCTTCCTCTTCCGGCCCGTCGCGTCGTACTCGTACCCTTCGGCAATACGATCGCGTCCATCCGGGGTCAGGGCGACAAGGCGCACCAGGCGCCCGGCAGAGTCGTACTCGTAGCGCTGGACATCAAACTGGCTGGCGCCGTTCTCCGTCCGGACGGTCTCGAGTTGTCCCGCACCGTTGTACTCATACATCGAGGTCCACTCTGATCCGTCCGGGTTGTGTTGCCAGCGCCGGGCGAGCGAGCCATCCGGCCGGAACTCGACGATGGTCGTGTCGCCACGCTCCTCCGTCTCGCACAGATCCGCGCCGCAACGCCGTGAAAACCACGTGCGCTGAAGCCGGCAACTCCGGACTTGTCCGCGTAACCCCCAGCGATCACGATCGATCATGCTCCCTCAGTGTTGCCGAAAAGAGCCACCTGTTCAATTCACGGAGGCTTCAACCTCCGCCCTCTCCCGGATATACGGCGTGGTCACCACCACGTCGCTGGCGTCACGCGTCACGGCCATCTCCGGCCGCGTCCTGACGCTCGACGGGGAGGCCGCTCCCGGACGTGGGGTCGTCGACCGCCGCGCCTCGCCCGTATAATCCACCACAAGAGGATGGATCGATGACCAAGAGGCTTACCGTTGCATTCTGCGTGCTCCCGGCAATCGTCGCCGTCGGGTCGAGGACCATCGACTCGCAGACCCGAGGGTCCACCGACCACAGCGTCACGACAGCCCAGTACGAGCGGTGGAAAAAGGACCTGTCGAATTGGGGTCGCTGGGGCAAAGACGACGAGATCGGCACGATGAACCTCATCACGCCGGCGAAGCGGAAGCAGGCGGCGGCGCTCGTCAAGGAGGGGGTCTCGGTCTCGCTCGCGAGCGACCCGGACACGGAGAAATCCGTCGACAATCCAAACCCCTACGAGCACCAGATGCAGGGGATCGGCTCGGATCGATGGGGCGTTTCCTACCACGGTGTCGCCCACACGCACCTCGATTCGCTCGCGCACATCAACGAGAGCGGCGTCTTTTTCAACGGCTATAAACCAGACCCCGATGCGGTGATCAAGGCCAATCACCATTTCAAGAACTCGATTCACAACTTGAAGGACGGCATTGTCACGCGCGGCGTGTTGATGGACATTCCGCGGCTCAAGGGTGTGCCGTATCTCGAGCAGGGGACGCCAATCTACGTCGAAGATCTGGAGGCATGGGAAAAACAGGCCGGGGTGAAGGTCGGCCCCGGCGACGCCTTGTTCGTGCGTACGGGGGTGTGGGCACGGCGCAAGGCGGTCGGGCCCTACGCCCGGGGGCGGAACGCGAAGGACGCGGGGCTCGATCCGTCCGTGATTCCGTGGTTGAAGCAGCGGGACATCGCTCTGATGGGAAGCGACCACCCGCAGTATGTGTCTCCATCGAATATCACGGCCGCCGCCCACGATTTTGCGCTCGTGTACCTGGGAGTGCACCTGATCGACAATTGCGATCTCGAAGCCCTGAGCGCCGCCGCCGCGGCTCGCAGGCGCTGGGACTTCATGCTCACGATGGCTCCCATCCCCGTTGTGGGCGGGACGGGTTCACCGATCAACCCAATCGCGACCTTTTGAGACTGGGTAGCAGCTTCACTCCCATCACGTCGTGTCGCCGCTGCAGATGATCGTCGAGCTCTGATGGAACGGCGCAGGGAACGGCGTCGGGACCGTTCGCTGCGCCCGGAACTACTGCTTGCCGGACGGCACCGTGCCGGGGCCCCTGGTGAAGGAGGGCATCACGTTCTTGTAGACCTTCCCGCCCTTCATCACGAACACCGTGCGGCGCACACTGGTGATGTCGACGACCGGATTGCCGGCCGTGGCGATGATGTCGGCTTCCATCCCCGGCGCGATCGCGCCAATGGTGTCGCCGAGGCCCATCGACTCCGCCGACTTCGACGTGATTGTGGTGATGGCGTCCATCGGATCCTGGCCCCCGTCCTTGACGCGGTAGATCAGCTCCTCGTACTCGCGCCCGAGCGCGCCGGGCATGGCGTCGACGCCGAACACCATCTTCACCTTTTTCTTGAGCGCGCGCTTGAAGGTGTCGTTGCCCACCGGCAGCCCCTTCTCGAGATACCTGAAGCCTTCCTCGTTGTAGTTGCCGATGCCGAGGTAGTGCGGCTTGTTGTCGATGTAGTTGTGCAGGAGGAGATGGTTGTTGGAATCGAAGTACGTCCCGTTCTTGACCATCAGGTCGAGCACCTCGTCGGTCAGCCGGTTGCCGTGCTCGATCGACGTGCAGCCGGCGAGCACCGACGCCTTCGCGCCCTCCGGCCCCTGCGCGTGAACGAGCGTCCGCCTGCCGAGCGCCTTCGCCTCGCCGCACGCCGCCTGAATCTGCGCGTCGGTCATCGTCTGCGCGCCGCCCTCGCGGATGCTCTTGGTGGCGAAGATCTTCACGAAGTCGGCGCCGTCGGCGACGGCCTTGCGCACGAACTCGCGGATCTGCGCCGGCGTGCCGGTGTTCTCGGTGACGGAGCGCAGGGATGTCAGGATCCGCGGCCCCGGGACCCTGTTCTCCGCCGTCCACGCCCTCAGGTACTTGTCGATCTCCGAGCCGGGGCTCTGCACGGTCGTGAAGCCTGACATCAGGATGTTGTAGGCGTTCTCCACCAGGTACATCGTCTGCTCTTCGATCGTCTCGGGCGGCGACTGGTTGCTGTGCAGCCGGCCGGTCGCGCGGTCGAAGTGGCTGGCGATGTGCGCGTGGGTGTCGATCCATCCGGGCATCACGGTGACGGTTTTCAGATCGTAGGTGACGGTGCCCACGGCTTTCGGATCGATCCGCACGATCTTCGATCCCTGGACCACGATGGCGGTGTCGCGAAGGACGCCGCCTTTGCCGTCGAGAATCGTGCCCGCCCGGATGACGATCGTGTCCTGCTGGGCGGACGCGGCTGCGGGGGCCAGCAGGAGCGCCGCGAGCGCGAGTCGCGCGAGTTTCATCATGTGGAGTCTCCTAGAAATTGAGTTTCGCGCCGAGCCGCATGAAGCGGCCGTCCAGGATAGCGGACGGGCGGCCCAGCGAGCTGCCGACCGCCGTCACTTCGCTCGTTGACACGTTCGAGTTCAACACGTTGTAGATGTCGGCCACGGGCGAGAGCTCCAGCCTGCCCAGCTTGAGCGCCCTCTCGAAGCGCAGGTCGAGCAGGTTCATGTGTTCGAGCCGCACCGACCCGCGCTCGACGAGGTCCACCGCCTGCGTGACCTGCGTCAGCCCCGGCACGAGCGCCGTCGTGACCGTCAGCACGCGCTGAAGCGGCAGCCCGGTGTTGCTCTGGAGCGCGCCGCTGAAGCGGACGCCGCCGGGCATCGGATACGTGCCGGCGACCTTCAGCTGATACGTGGAGTCGTTGTCGACGTAGCCGTGGCTGTTGACGAGCACGTTCGGGTTGTTGAGATCGTTTGCGAGCGTCCCGGGCGACGGCACCGCATTGCGGATTGAACCGAGCTTGTGACCGATGGTGACGCCGCCGAACACCGTCGCGTTGTTCGCGAAGCGCTTGTCCACCTTCAGTTCCAGACCGTCGTACTGGCCGTCCAGCTCGTCGTAGTTGCTCACCAGGAGAGCGACGAGGCCACGCGTTGACGCGCTCTGGTTGTACACCGTCAGCGGCGAGCCCGTCAGCGGGTTCGTGATCGTCACCGGTGAATAACCGGACGATGGGACGGACGTGTTCGTCTGACCGTACAGGTTCCGGAGGTTGCGCCGGTAATAGACGGCGCTCAGCGAGAACCGCGGCAGGACTTCCTGCTGCACGCCCGCCGAGAACTCCCAGTTGTAGGGCCGCGTGATGTTCGGATCGATCAGCTGGTTGACACCGCCCGAGAACCCGGTGCAGGCGCTGACCTCGCCCGGCTGCGCCGCGAGATCGCCGTCGGCGTCCACCCACGCGCAGCGCTGGCGACTGAGCTGCATCGGGTTGACGAGGCTCGAGAGACCGACGCCCTCGTTCTGCATGTATTGGCTCGCGCTCGCCTTCAGCGCGGTCTTGCCGTTGCCGAACAGGTTGTAGGCGAGGCCGAGGCGCGGCACGACGTTGGTCCAGTTGGGCACGTCCTGAACCGGCGCGAAGTCGCGGGCGCCGACGAACGACCCCGCCCCGGCCGTCTGGTTCTCGAGCGACGTGATGAAGCGCTCGACGCGCACGCCTCCATTGATCGTCGCGCGCCTGATCGTCCACTGATCCTGCGCGTAGACGCCGAGATCCATGTGCAGGTTCGAGCGGACGTCCACCGGCGTGTTGAAGCGATCGACCGAGTTCGGCACGCCGTTCGAGTACCGCCATTGCTGGTCGCCGTTCATCAGGTAGGTCTCCCGGTACGGGCCGGTGCCGAACTGCACGCCCACCTTGACGTTGTGCGTGCCGGTCACGTAGGTCAGCGCCGATGACAGCGTCCGCCGCGTGGCGTAGGAATCGTAGTCGTAGACGACAGCGTTGGTCAGCGTGGATTGCGTGAAGTCGATCTTCGCGATGTCGCTCGACGTGACGCCCGGCTCGTACCCGGTCTTGTAGTGCAGGAAGAACACCGAGAGTCCCGTCTCGAGCATCAGCCGATCGCTCAGCGTCGAGGTCCATTTGGCCTGCGCGGTATACCCGAGCGGCGTCGTCTGCCGGAAGGCGGCCTGCGGCTCGATGAACTGGTAGTCGCTCGAGGTGTCGCGCCGGTGGCCGCGGAATTTCACGTTCTTGTCGTAGTAGGCCGCGAGCTTGTGCTTCGAGGCCGGCTGCCACGTCAGGCGCAGCACGCTG
The DNA here is from genome assembly GCA_003222535.1 of Acidobacteriota bacterium. Taxonomy (GTDB): domain Bacteria; phylum Acidobacteriota; class Vicinamibacteria; order Vicinamibacterales; family CAVVIG01; genus QHWJ01. Next base: position 6,799 of record QHWJ01000034.1, read on the forward strand.
CTCGTGATGTGGTTGTCGTCGAGCGCCTGCGTGCGATCGGGGTTGAAGGTGTTCGCGACGAAGTTGTGGACGCCCCAGCGGCGGTACGTCCCGAAGAACCACAGCGTGTCCCTCGCGATCGGGCCGCCGAAGGACGGATTGATGTCGTAGATCTTGTCGATGTGGTTCGGCGCCGTCATCCCGCGCGCCGCCAGGCCGGCGTCGAAGTTGTTCGCCTGCAGCCTGCCGGACGCGCCGGTCGCAAACAGCGACGCGTGATACGCGTTGCTGCCCTCGCGCGGGATCATGTTGATGCGAATCCCGCCCTGCGACACTTCGGCCGGCAGCGCGTTGGTCTGGTAGCTGATGTCCTGGACCATGCCGTCGTTGTAGTACACGCCGACCTGCGCGCCGTCCGAGTAGTTCGAGTTGATGCTCATCCCGTCGACCTGGTAGAGCGTGTCGCGCGACTGCGAGCCATGGACCTGCAGCGGGTTCTGCTGCATCCCCTGCGTGCCGCCGACGTCCGGCCTCGCCGCCGTCGTGCCCGCGATGATCGCGCCGACCGCGAAGACGTTCCGCGCCGTTGGCACCGCGTCGAGCACCTCGCGGCTGACGACGGTCTGCTGGACCGAGTTCTGGACGTCGACCACCGGCGACACGCCCGAGACCGTGATGTTCTCCTCGAGGCTGCCGATCTTCAAATCGGCGTTCACCGTCGCCGTAAACGCGGACGGCAGCTGAATGCCGGCGCGGGTGATGACGCTGAAACCGGCGAGCGTAAACGTCACCGTGTAGTCGCCGGGACGCAGATCCACGATCTTGTATTGGCCGTTGCCGTCGGTGACGGCGCTCCTGGTCTTTTCGATGAGCGCCGGACTGGCGGCTTCCACGGTCACGCCGGGCAGCGCGCCGCCGGTGGCGTCCTTGACGACCCCGGCAATCGCGCTCTGCGCGGATGCGCGGCCGCCCATGAGCGCGAGCGCCGACATCACGAGCACTGCGGTGATCAATCTGCGCATGTACGTCCTCCTGTCTTTCGGGCGACGGCAGACGCCAGCTACCCTCGGGTGTGGTCTCCGACGTGAGACGATCGAGCAGATCGTGCCCCCGCGTAATGGTGCCCGCCACCGAATCGATGATCCGGGTGACGCGATCGCCGGCATCGTACACGAACTGCGTCGTCGACGTATCGGCATAGGTGACGAGCGTGCGTCGGTCCAATGCATCGAATTGGTATCCGGTGACATGTGCCTTCCGATCGGTCGTTTGCGTCAGGTTGCCGTTCTTGTCGTACTGGTCGCTCGCGGTCTTCTGCAGCGGGTCGGTGCGAGTCGACACACGATCGCTCGTGTCGTACGCGTACGTCGTCGCATGTGTCAAGGCATCCGTCAGCGTCTGGAGATTGCCGTTCGGATCGTACGTGAACGACGTCTGTCCACCCATCGGATCGATGACCGCCGTCACCCGATTCAGCTTGTCCGGCACGAAGCGGGTCTGTCGTCCCAACGGATCGGTCACCGCGAGCAGCCGCCCGGCGCCGTCCAGGAACCGGCGCTGCACGGCGTTCAGCGGATCCGTCACCGACGTGAGATCGCCGCCTGTGTAGCCGAACTGCGAAGTGTGTTGGAGCGCGTCGGTCACGCTCGTGATCCCGAGGGATCCTCGCTCACAAACCGCTGCAACTGCGGACTGTAATACCGCGCGCGGTTGTAGTAGAGCCCTGTGCCGTTTCCCGGTATCAGCGGACGCTGCGGCAGGTCGAAGCCCTGGGCCGCGTGCGTGACGAAAAGGCGATGTCCCAG
>QHWJ01000035.1:0-15907 GCA_003222535.1 Acidobacteriota bacterium
GCCCAACCGGTTCGACGCGATGCTCGGTGCCGCCCGCGCCGCTGATGCGCTTGGGATGGACGCGCAGGTAAGGGAGTACTACCGTCAGCTCGTCACCGTTGCCGCCCCGGATGCCGACCGACCGGAAATCGCGACGGCCCGAGCGTATCTGTTGAAGTGAGACAAGTCGTCAGAACGCATTGTCCGCAGGTAGTTGCTGCCATGCTGCCTGGCGCCCTCCTTACGGCTGCGCCTGCTTCGCGATCCGATACAGCCTGGATTGAGTGCGGACGATCAGGCTGCCGCGCACGACCGCCGGCGTGGCAAGCGACATGTCGTTGAGCGAATTCTTGCCGAGCAGCTTGAACTCCGGACCCGCCTGAACGACATATGTGTCGCCATCCTCGCTCAGCAGGAAAATCTTGCCGTTGTACGCCCACGGCGACGCCGTGAAGCCGCTCGCATCGGGTGCGATCCGCTGCCGGCCGTACACCTGCCTGCCCGTCTTCGCGTCGTGACAGAGCAGGAAGCCGCGGTCCAGCAGTGTGTAGTAGTAGTCACCGTATACCAGTGAGGACGTGTTGTAGGTGCCGAGAAGCGGCTGATACCACGCGATGTACTCGTTGCTCGTTTGATCGGGCTTGAGTGAGATGTCGCCGGTCGCGCCGGGCCGGATCGCATAGACCGGCCGCGGGTTGCCGCCCGGGTAGCCCGAGTTGATGTAGATGAGCCCGTTGCTGGCGAAGGGCGACGGGACGGTGTTCACCGTCATGCCCTTCAATTCCCACAGCAGCTTGCCGTCGAGCCCATAGGACCGCACTTTGTTCATGCCGGTTGTGACGATCTCGGTCCGCAGCTCGTTCTCCCACACGTACGGCGTGGACCAGTTCTCGACCTCTTCGCGATTGACCGTCCAGATCTCGGCGCCGGTCTTCTTGTCGAACGCCGCAATGAAGGAGTGCGTGAGGTTGTCGTTGACGATGTAGACGCGCTCTTTGTGGAGGACCGGTGAGGCCGCCATCCCGAACCCCTGGCGGCCGTCGAATGCGCCGACTTCCCTGGACCAGACGGATTTCCCATTCAGATCGAGCGCGGTGAGCAGGCCGAGGCTGCCGAAATACACATACACACGTTCGCCGTCGGTCACGGCGGTTTCCGATGCAAAGCTGTTCTTGATGTGGCGCGTGACGAGCGGCAGCACGCGGCGGAGCTCGCGCTCCCAGCGGATGGCTCCAGTCCTGAAATCAACGTCGTACACCATCCACCGCTGCGCCGCTGTCGCCTTGGTTTTTCCGTGCTCGTCACCGGGGTCGTACAGACCCTTGACCGGAGCCGGCTCCTCGCTCGAGCTGATCGCGGACGTCAGGAAAATGTGATCGTCCCACACGATCGGCGAGCTCCAGCCAAGACCAGGGATGCTTGCTTTCCAGACAACGTTGCCGGCCTCGCTCCACGCATCGGGGAGCGTGGGATCGTCCGCGACGACACCGGATTGTGGGCCACGGAACTGAGGCCACTGATCGGTCGCGGAGACACGCGCCAGCGCCAGCAGCATCAACCCGCCGGTGACCATCAGCGCGCGATTCACGTCGGTACCTCCTCGCTCGAATCCTCCCGGTATCGCCACCCCACCGCGCAAACGACGCGCGGCGGGGGCCCCGGTTCTCGGTCGTCGCGCCTTGCCGGCGGGGCCCGGGGGCGCCTCGCCGTCTCGGTGCGACGCCAGACTTTCACAACGGGCTGCTAGCCGCTCGGCAGTGGTCTCGCTTCGGCCCGTGGGCAGACAAATCCGCTCGTCCTGAGCTTGTCGAAGGACGAGCCGTGGGATGCTCGTGGTTCGACAGGCTCACCACGAGCGTGGGAACCGATATCGGCGCGCAGCAAACTAGACGACTACCAGCCGCTCGCGCCGCTTGACAGCCGCCAGCGACCACCTATAAATGACTATAACCGGTCTCATCTCTCCCTCGACGCGGACATCACGAGCGCGGCCGGACGCGCCCGGTCGCTGCTCGCCGGATCCAGGAATGCGTCGCCGCCCGCACGAACGGCTGGTCGCCATTCGAGGCGGTAACCGCGAGAGGAGCTCCGTCGTGAGCAGATTGACACGATTGACAGCTGTCGCGACCGGCGCCGTGCTCGTCGCGACGGCGGCGCAGGCGCAGACCATCGCGGGGACCGTCAGGGACACGAGCGGCGCCGTAATGCCTGGCGTGACAGTGGAAGCGGCGAGTCCCGCCCTCATCGAGCGGATGCGCACGGTTGTCAGCGACGGGTCGGGCCAGTACAAGATCGTCAGCCTCACCCCGGGCGTCTACAGCGTCACCTTCACGCTTCCCGGTTTCACCACGGTGAAGCGGGAAGGCATCGAATTGATGGGGGACTTCACGGCAAGTGTCAACGTGGAGCTGAAGGTGGGATCGCTCGAGGAGACGATCACCGTGGCCGGCGCGACGCCTCTCGTGGACGTGCAGAGCCTGACCAAACAGAGCGTGTTCACGCGCGAGGTGCTCGACGCGCTGCCGGCCGCACATAGTATCGAGGGCGCCGGGGTCATGACCCCCGGGGTGACCGGCTCGGGGCTCGTCGGGAACAACGGACGCGATGTCGGCGGCACCTCGGGCCTGCAGCAGCCATCGCTCGTCTTCCGCGGCACCAACTTCAGCATCACCCGATGGGACGGCTTTCACCTGAGCAACCTGACCGTGAACGGCGCTGGAGGCGGCACCAGCTTTTACGTGAATTCTGCGAGCGCGCAGGAAATCGTGTACTCGTCGGGAGCCGATTCGGCCGACATGCAGTTTCCCGGCCTGTACGTCGATCTGGTCCCCAAGGAGGGTGGCAACAGGTTCAACGGGTACTTGTTCGCCGACCTCACGCACCTGCCGTGGTCGGCGAGCAACCTGACCCCGGCATTGCAGGAGCGAGGCATCACCAGCGTCGCTCGCGTGTACCACATCTCGGACTTCAATCCGGGCCTCGGCGGTCCGATCCGCAAGAACAAGTTGTGGTTCTACGCCGCCTATCGCTATCAGGCTGTGGACACGAGCGTTGTGGACAGCTACTACGACGCGAACCCCGCCCCGTACCTGTATACGCCGGATCCGGGCCGGCCCGCCCACGACAACGGAAAAATCCCCAACGAGTCGATCCGCGTGACGTGGCAGGCGACATCGAGCGACAAGATTCAGGGGTGGTTCACCAATCAGAACAAGTACCGACCCGTGTACGGCGTCACGGCGAGCGTCACACCCGATGCGGCGGGCAGTCAGCGGACACGGTACGGGCAGCCGATGACGCTCAAGTGGACCCGGACCGAGACCAACAAGCTGCTGTTCGAAGGCGGTATCGCGCGGGCGCGCGTCTACTTCGACAATGGCTATCAGTCGACCGTGACCACTTCGTACGACCGGGCGATCATCGAGGCGACGCCCATCTACGCCATCACGGACCAGGCGAACGGGAAGAGCTTCGGCGCCGCCATCGGCGGCTACAGCGCTGTCATCGCGGATCAGCGAGTGGGCCGCTTTGCGGCGACCTACGTCACCGGCTCGCACGCGATCAAGGGCGGCGTCGAGGCCGTGACGGGGAAGACACCGGCGCCGAGCTGGTACACCGGCGATTTGACGATGACCTTCACCAGCGGCGTCCCGCAGTCGGTCACGCTGCGGATTCCGAACGATAGAGTGGATGGCTACTCGCCGGACCTGCAGCTCTATCTGCAGGACCGATGGGCCGTGAATCGCGCGACCATTACCGGCGGCCTGCGGTACGACTATTTCGTCGGCTACGTGGGCGACTCCACGTTGCCGTCGAGCCGATGGAATCCGGCGCAGTCGTTCACGGGCTTCGAGGTGCAGCACTGGAAAGATTTCTCACCGCGCGTGGGCATCGCCTACGATGTGTTCGGGACGGGCAAGACGGCCATCAAGGCGAGCTTCGCCCGCTACGTGCAGCCGGAAGCGACCGGGATTGCGGCGGCGAGCGACCCGCAGCTCACCATCGGCCGGACGGACACGCGGACCTGGCGCGATCTGAACGGCGACTACACGATCTACAACCCCGATGGATCGGTGCAGTTCGACGAGCTCGGGCCGAGCACCAACGCCAACTTCGGCAAGGTCATCCCGTCGACGACGACCACCGACCCGGCGACGCTGAACGGCTTCAACGCGCGCATCTCCACGGTGGAGTGGCAGGGAGTCGTGCAGCACCAGCTGGCGCCGCGGGTCGCGATGAACGCCGGCTATTACTTCCGATACCTCGGCAACCAGACCGCCACCGACAACACGCTCATCACGCCCGCCGACTACGACGGCCCGTTCTGTGTCGCGGCACCATCGAGTCCCGATCTGCCGGGCGGGGGCGGGTATCCGGTGTGCGGGCTGTACGATTTGAAGCCCTCGAAGTTCGGCCTGGTGCAAAACCGGGTGACGCGCGCGCGGAACTTCGGCGGCATCACCGACCACTATATGGGCTTCGATCTGGGTGTGACGGCGCGCTTCGGCAGCCGCACGTTCGCGCTGGGAGGCCTCAACGCGCAGCGACGCGTCTATGACATCTGCAATGCCGCCACGCTGTCGGGCGCGACCATCAATCAGGTGGACAGCCCGGAGAAGCAGTTCTGTCATCAGATCACGCCGTACCGTCCCGACGTCAAGGTGCTCGGCTCCCATACCTTCCCGCGCGACGTCACGGTCAGCGGCACCTATCAACTCAGCACCGGTCCGAACATCACGGCGACCTGGAACGCACCGGGCCCGCTGGTGGCGCCGTCGCTCGGCCGCCCTTTGGCTGCGGGCGCGACGGCAACCAAGAGCGTCCAGTTGATCGAGCCCGGCACGCTGTGGGCGGGATATCTGAACCAGCTCGATCTGCGGTTGTCCAAAGGCTTGAAGGTTGGCCGGTACAGCTTCCGCGCCGATGCCAACCTCTATAACGTGTTCAACAACGACTTCGTCAACTCGGTCAACACGACGTTCTCGACGACGGCGGCCAATCAGTTCATGCGGCCCACCAACGTGTTGCAGGGCCGGCTGTTCAAAATCGGCGGGCAGTTCCAATTCTAGTTACGGGACACCAGGAAGGAGAGACCCCCCAGAAGGCAATCGCACCGTGCCACGGTAAGAGGAGCGCAGACGTGAGAAGGTTCACACAAATCATCTTCGCTGCGGCTGCCGCCGTCCTCGGGGCGGCGACGAACGGGCAGGCGCAAACCATCGCGGGTACCGTCAGAGACGCGACCGGTGCCGTGATGCCCGGCGTGACGGTCGAAGCGGCCAGTCCCGCGCTGATCGAGAAAGTGCGGTCGGCGGCGAGCGACGGCGCCGGGCAATACCGGATCGTCAACCTCAGTCCGGGCATCTACACGGTCACCTTCGCGCTGGCCGGCTTCGCGTCGGTGAAGCGGGAAGGCATCGAGTTGACGGGAAACTTCACGGCGACGGTCAATGCCGACATGAGGGTCGGGACGCTCGAAGAGACGATTACCGTGTCCGGCGTGACACCGCTCGTCGACGTGCAGAGCGTCACGAAGCAGACGGTGTTCACGCGCGACGTGCTCGACGTGCTGCCGGCGGCGCGCAGCATCCAGGGAGCGGCCGTCCTCATTCCCGGCGTGACCACGCCGGGCGCCGCCCGCGACGTCGGTGGCACCACGAGGCTGCAGCAGCCGGGGACCATCTTCCGCGGCACCGGCAGCAATATCCAGCGCTGGGACAGCTTTCACCTCGGCAACCTGGCGGGCGCGAACACGGGAGGCGGCACCAGCTTTTACGTGAACGATTCGGGCGCTCAGGAACTGGTCTACTCGTCGGGCGCTGATTCAGCGGAGATGGCGTTCCCCGGCTTGTACATCGACATGGTCCCCAAGGACGGCGGCAACCGGTTCAGCGGCGTCGTCTTCGGCGACTTCACGTACGGCCCGTGGTCGGCGAGCAACCTCAGCCCGGCGCTGATGGCCGGAGGCATCACCGACGTCGTGAAGGTTTACCACATCTCCGACGTCAATCCCGGATTTGGAGGCCCGATCCGCAGGGACAAGCTGTGGTTCTTTGCCGCCTATCGATACGAGGTCGTCGACACCAGCGTGGTGGACGACTACTACGACAAGAACCCTGCGCCGTATCTCTACGAGCCTGATTTCAGCCGGCCGGCCCACGATCGGGGGACGATTCCCAATGAATCGATTCGCGTGACGTGGCAGATGACCGGGAAGGACAAGGTGCAGTTCTGGTTCACCAATCAGAACAAGGCGCGTGAGTTCTACGGCATCAGCTCCAGCGTCACGCCCGACGGCGCCGGGCGTCAGAGCACCCGCTACGCGCAGCCGATCACGCTGAAATGGTCGCGGACCCATACCAACAAGCTGCTGCTCGAAGGCGGCGTCGCGATGGGACGCACCTATTTCGACAACGGGTATCGGGAGTCGGTGACGCCTTCCTTCGACCGCGCCACGATCCAGAACACGCCCATCTACGCGATCACCGACCAGGCGAACGGCAAGAGCTTCGGCGCGTCCATCGCCGGGTATCAGGCGTTCGGCGGCACGATGGAGGTCGGCCGGTTCGTGGGCACCTACGTCACGGGGTCACATGTCTTCAAAAGCGGCGTCGAGGCCAGCCGCGGCCACGGCCCGAACGGCGCGCGCAGCTGGTACTCCGGCGACGTGACGATGACGTTCAACAATGGCATTCCGCAGGCGGTCTCCCTGCGCATTCCACGCGATCAGGACGACGGCTACGGCGATCGGCAACTGTTCGTTCAGGATCGGTGGACGTTCAAGCGGGCGACGATGATCGGCGGTCTGCGGTACGACTATCTCGTCGGCTACGTGAACGACTCGACGCTGCCGCCCAGCCGCTGGAATCCGGCGCAGTTCTTTCCGGGCTTCGAGGTGGAGCACTGGAAGGATCTCTCGCCGAGAGTGGGCATCGCCTACGATGTGTTCGGCAACGGCAAGACCGCCGTCAAATGGAACATCGCGCGTTACGTCGCGCCGGAAAGCAACGGCATCGCGCAGGCCACCAACCCACAGACCGCCATCGGACGAACCGACACCCGCACGTGGCGGGATCTCAACGGCGACTACACGATCTACAACCCTGACGGCTCCGTGCAGCTCGCTGAGCTCGGTCCGACGAGCAACGTGAACTTCGGCAAGCTCATTCCGTCCACGACGACCACCGATCCGAGGACGCTCAACGGCTGGAACGCGCGCGGTTCCACCGTCGAATGGCAAACCATTCTGCAGCATCAGCTCACGCGCGTCGTGGCGCTCAACGCCGGGTATTACTTCCGGTATCTCGGCAACCAACTGATCACCGACAATTCGCTTCTCACGTCCGCCGACTTCGACGGCCCGTTTTGCATCACCGCGCCGCCGGACCCGAATCTGCCCGGCGGCGGCAGCTATCCCGTCTGCGGCTTGTACGATCTCAAGGCGGTCAAGCGCGGTCTGGTGCAGAACAACATGACGTTCGCCAGGGACTTCGGCGGCATCACCGACCGGTACCAGGGCTTCGACATCGGCGTGACAGCCCGTTTCGGCGGCGGTACCTTCATTCAGGGCGGCTTGAACGGTCAGCGGCGCGTGTATGACACGTGCAATGCCCCGATTCTTTCGGGCACGACGATCAATCAGGCGGACAGCCCGGAGGCGCAGTTCTGTCATCAGGTCACCCCGTATCGGCCCGACTTCAAGCTCGCGGGCTCGAGGGCGCTCCCTGGCGCGGTGGTGATCAGCGGCACGTATCAGCACAGTCCGGGGCCCCAAATTACTGCAACCTGGAACGCGCCGAACTCGATTATCGCGCCGGCGCTCGGCCGCAGCCTGTCGGCGGGCGCCACGGCAACCAAGAGCATTCAGATCATCGCGCCCGAGACGCGGTATCTCAAAGACCTGACCGAGCTCGATCTGCGGTTGTCGAAGCGCTTCACCGTGGGTCGATATCGCTTCCGAGCCGACGCCAACCTCTATAACGTGTTCAACAGCGACTTTGTCAGCTCCATCAACACGACGTTCTCGACGACCGGCGGCAACCAGTTCATGCGGCCGACCGGCGTACTGCAGGGGCGGCTGTTCAAGGTCGGCGCGCAGTTCGACTTCTGATTGGTGCGGCCGCGGCTTGCCCGACCGGCGCTCACGCCGAAGACGGGCCGCAGGCCGCGGGGTGTATCGATACACGCTCGTGGTGAGCTTGTCGAACCACGAGCCGTCTTGTCGGCTCGTCCTTCGACAAGCTCAGGACGAGCGGTATGGTCAAGGCGTCCGCCGCAGAATAAGCACCTCTCCGCCTCCTGACGGCACGTTGCCCTGAGGCAGCGGTCCGGCGACGACGAGCACGAGCGAACCGGCGACCGCCACATCGCGCGCCGGGTTCGGGGTCTTGTATGCGCCGACGACGCGAGGCGTCGATGGCGTTGAGAGATCCACCACCTGCACGCCCTCCCGGCCGTCGGCCACGTAGGCCAGCGCATCGTGCAACGCGACGCGCAGCGGACGACCGCTCGGCGTACGATGAGTGGCCGCTCTCACCGGCGCAGCCGGCGCGGACAGGTCGTACACTTGAAGAGACCCGCCGCCCACGAGAACCGCGACCTTCGGGCCTTGAGTCCCTGACCCCTCCGAGACGACGATGCTCCCGGGCGCGGTCGCGGATTGCTGCGTGCTCACGGCGTCCAAAGGACCCGGCTTCGAGAGGTCGAACACGTAAAGACCTGCCGGCGCGTCCACGGCATACGCCAGCGAGCCAGCCACGACCACGTCGCGCGCGTAGCCGTCGACAAAGAACGAGCCCAGCGACACCGGTCTGGCCCGGTTCGATACGTCGATGAAGTCGACGCCCGACATGTGGTCGGCCACGACGGCCTTCGTGCCGAACACCGCCACGTTCTTCGCCTGGCCGGGTGTCTTGAACGAGCCAAGCAGCGCCGGCGCGGCGGCGTTCGAGACATCGAGGATCCCCAGGCCGAAGAAGTCGTCGGCCACGTAGACCAGCGACCCGACGACCCGGAATCCCCAGATTTTCTCGGGGAATGTGTAGGCGCCACGCCGCATCGGGGACGCCGGATTCGAGATGTCGACGATCGTCAGCGTCTTGTCCGCGACCACATACGCGTGCGTGTCCTGGACCTGCACGAGATCGGCGGGTCCGGGAATCGTGCCGACGGGAGCGAGTGTCACGCTGTCGGCGGCAAATCCCGCGGCGCCGGCGATGGAGACGGCTGCCGAACAGAGCAGCGCGGCGACAGCAGCTAGTGTCGTTCGCGGTGTCATTTCTTCGCGTTCCCTGCAATTCGGTACAACTTCGACTGCGTCCGTACGATGAGGCTGCCGCGCAGCGCAGCGGGTGTGGCCAACGGCATGTCGCCCAGCGAATTCTTGCCGATCACCTTGAACTCGGGACCTGCCTGAATCACGTATGTGTCGCCGTCCTCGCTCAAAGCGAAAATCTTCCCGTTGTACGCCCACGGCGACGACGTGAAGCCGCTTCCGTCGGGAGAAATGCGCTGACGGCCGTACAGCTGTTTGCCGGTACGTGCGTCGTGGCAGAGCAGAAAGCCCCGGTCGAGCAGCGTGTAATAGTAGTCGCCGTAGACGAGCGCTGATGTGTTGTAGGTACCCAATGTCGGCTGGTACCAAACGACGTATTCGTTGTGCGTTTCGTCCGGCTTGAGTGAGATATCTCCGGACGCGCCGGGTCGAACCGCGTACACCGGACGCGGCGCATCGCCTGGGTAGCCCGAGCTGAAATAGACCAGACCGTGTTTCGCGAACGGCGACGGAACCGTCAGCATCGTCATTCCCTGCAGTTCCCAGAGCAACTTTCCGTCCGCGCTCGTCGCGATTCACCCGCCAGAGTTCGGCGCCCGTCCGCTTGTCGAAAGCCGACAGGAACGACTGCGTGGTGTTGTCGTTGACGACGTAGATACGGTCCTTGTAGATCGTCGGCGACGCGCCCGTGCCGAGCTCGACCTGCGTGTTGAACGCCCCGAGCTCCCTGCTCCACGCTTTCTTGCCGTTCAAATCGAAGGCCGCGAGGATCCCGATGCTGCCGAAGTACACGTAGACCCGCTCGCCGTCGGTCACAGCCGTTTCCGACGCGTAGCTGTTCTTGATGTGCCTCAATAGCGGGGGCTGCGCCTTGTACAGCTCGCGCTCCCAGCGAATTTTTCCGGTTTTGAAGTCGACGTCGTAGACGACCCAGCGCTGCGGCGCCGCGGCTTTGACGTGATCGTGCTCGTCGTAAAGTCCGGGTACGGGAGGTTTCTCGTAGCCCGAGCTGACGGCCGACGTCAGGAAGATGTGATCGTCCCACACGACCGGCGAACTCCACCCGAGGCCGGGGATGGTCGTCTTCCAGACGACGTTCTCGGTCTCGCTCCACGTCTCGGGAAGAGCGGGATCGTCGGGGATGACGCCCGCGGCCGGCCCGCGGAACTGCGGCCACTGGTCGGTGGCAGCACCCGTCAGCGTCAGCAGCGTCACGCCGATGACGACGATCGCCGCGCGGATCATTTGCTGCTCCTCACTTGCTGCTGCCGTGTGCAGTCCGAACGCGGACGAATCGCGATGATGTTTCGCTCGAGTGCAGGCATTATATACACGCTCGCGCTCATCGACTTTCTGTTCCGGGCGCGCGCGTTTCAGACCGCCGGCGTCCCTGGGCCGCGGCATCGGTCGAGTCTGCAAGCCGGGGCGCGGCGGCGGGTGGCGGTGCCGCCACGGGCTGCTAGGATGGGTGCGTCTCGGTCGGCCGGTGCGGCCAGTCTGCAGGTTTTTTCGGGAGGACACTGATGGCTTTGTCTTTCACTCGATGCGGGCAGCGTCCGCGACGAGTCCGCTCGTTCAGCCTCGTTTCCGGCGTGTGCACGCTGGTCGTCGTCTTGTTCGGATCGGCGCGATCCGGCCCGTTCTCGCCTGTCGTCTACGCCCGGCAGTCACGAACGGTGAAGGAAGGCGTCTATACGGCCACGCAGGCGAAGCGGGGCGAAGCGATTTACAAGGACCAGTGCGCCTCCTGTCATGGCGCGACGCTCGGCGGCGAGGCCGCACCCGCGCTGGCCGGAGACGCGTTCGCTGTCGCGTGGGATACGCAGCCTCTGTCCGATCTGGTCAACAAGATCCAGATCCTGATGCCGGCGGACAAGCCCGGGCAGCTCACCCGGCAGCAGGCGGTCGATCTTGTCGCCTACATCCTGCAGGCCGGCAGGTTCCCCGCTGGATCGGCCGAACTCAGCGCGGACGAGGCCGTGCTGAAGCAGGTCGCCGTTGTCGCGACGCAGCCGTCGTCCTCACGGCCGCAGGCGCCGTCCGCCGCGGCGGTGCCTTTGTCCCGCCCGCTCGGCAATCTCAATCAGGTGATGCGCGGCATCCTGTTTCCGAGCGCGAATTTGATTTTCGATGCGCAGACAGCGGATCCCGGCGCCCGGAAGGTGGTCGGCTCCGCCAAACCTGACGCGACCTTGACCGACCGACTCGCCGGTCTGTATTCAGGATGGTCGCTCGTCGATTACGCCTCCGTGGCTCTGGCCGAATCCGCCTCCCTCCTGATGATTCCCGGACGCCGCTGTGAGAACGGCAAGCCCGTTCCGGTGGACCGGCCGGATTGGGCGAAGTTCAGCGGGGAGCTCGCGGCCGCGGGGCGGGCCGCCTACAAGGCGTCGCAGTCCAGGAATCAGGCTGCGGTGATTGAGGCCACGAATCAGGTCGCTGAATCCTGCTTGAACTGCCACACGGTGTATCGCGACGGCCGTGGCGGAGCGGCATCCAGGTGTCTCCCGCAATAAGCCCGGACGACCGGCGCGATGACGTGACGGCGATGCGTCGATCCCGAAAAATCAGTGAGTCGACGGCTTCAGCACGAACACGCAGAAGTTTGCTGACGTGGCTATTCTACGAGAAAGAGGTAGCCCGCCCCGCGAATGGTCCGGATGACTGGCTGATGAGGACGTTCCAGTTTTTTCCTGAGATGACTCACGTGGACGTCCACCGACCGTTCATACGGCGTCGTCTCACGCTGATAGAGGATGGCGGCGATCTCATCTCGAGAAACGATCCGTCCCGCCGACCGCATCAGCAGGTCGAGAATGTCGAATTCTATCGATGTCAGCTCGATCGGTTCCGTACCGCGCTGAACCTGCCGGGCGCCGGGAATGAGCCGAATGTTCCCGACCTGTACAACAGCCCGTCGCACCGGCAACATGTGCCCGGCCCTGCGCAGCACGGCCCGAACGCGCGCGACAAGCTCCAAGGGTTCAAAGGGCTTGGGCAGATAATCATCTGCGCCGGCTTCGAGGCCGGCGATGCGCTCCTGCTGGCTCGTGCGGGCCGTCAGCATGATGACTGGCACGTCGCTCCGCTGCCGGATCTGACGGAGGACTTCCAGGCCATCGAGGTTGGGGAGGGACACGTCCAGGATGACGAGATCGTACCGGCCTTGCAGCGCACGCCGAAGGCCTTCACGTCCGTCGGGCGCGATGTCGATGCGATACCCGTGATTGCCGAAGTACTCGGACATCAAAGCACCGAGCATCGTGTCGTCGTCGACGAGGAGGATCGATTGTCCGCCGTCCGCGACAGGCGCTGCAGATGATCGCTCGCTCATGGGTGTCCGGGACAAGTGCCGACGGCTGCTGTCGACGGACGAAGTGGATCGCGCACCCGGTTCGCAGCGGGGTCGTCCCAGCCCGGTGGCAACCGCGGCGCTTAGTACTCGATTTCACAATTACGGCGACGTATTTCGTGACGGCGATCGGTGCCCCATTTCAGAAATACGACGACATACTTGGCCACAGAGAACACAAAGACACAGAGAAGAACACGCTGCAGGTAGCGCGCTCGACGCGGCGCCGCCGAGCGGCGGGCGAGGCGTGCAAACGGCAAACGAACGACCACTGGACCGTGGCTCGGTCGTTCGTTTGCGGTTTGCGCGCCTCACGGCTCGGCCTGCGGTGCAGGCCGCCCGCGTCGAGCGCCTCTGTGTCTCAGTGTCTCCGTGGCTTGTCCAAATCAATACGTCGGCGTAATTGCCAAATGCTGTACTTAGCAGCCCGCGGGCTATCTTACTCTCTCAGGCGGCGTGATCAGCGCACGGGCAACCCGGCGGGCGCTGTTCCGGATCGCGCGGGTCGCGCTCGTGACGCTGATGCTCGCCCGCGATACGGCATCGATGTCGTCGCCCACTCTGAACGCATGCCGGATGTCTTTTCCCTTGAACTGCGCCGCGAACTGTGGCGGGTCGATTGAGAAATCGCCGTACGGCTCACGGTGCTCGACCACCAGCACGCCGGTGAGGATGCCCCGTGTATCCATGCCGACGAGGATTTTGATCGGCCCGTCGTATCCCCGCTCGAGAGGCTCGATCTCGGTGGTCCAGAACGCGAAGCCGGTGAGCGTCTGCCGTCCGGAGGCAGAATCGGCGACGTACGCCGAGAAATGCGGAGGCGTGCCTTCCTTGGGAGAGAAGACGGTGCCCGGGGGAAACAGATGCGCGAGCTGATCGAGCAGCTTCCTGTCGGTCAGTTGTTTCTGGTCGAGCACGCCCGCCGCGCCGGCGAGCACGAGCAGAAGAGCAGCCACGGCTCTCACAGCCCGTTCCCTGATCGGCAGGCCGTCAACAGGTTCACCGGACGACCCCTCCAAACAGGACCACTGTGATGCCCGTCAGCGGTGCCTGCGAGCCACAATTCCCCGCGGTTGGAACGCAGGTTAACATCACCGTTCTCGAAGATGTAGAGTAATCCAATGCTCGAACCACGGCGAGTGCCGCCAGCCGCCCGACCCTTTCTCACGGCGGCAATCCTGGCGCTGGGCTCTTGTCTCGCGACTCCTCCGGACAGCGTGGCCCAGGACTCGTCAAAGAGCAGGCTGGCCGGTGTCAAGACGCTCAAGTGCGCGTTCGCGCTGTACGCAACCGGGACCTGGAACAATGGTGAGGCGCGTGCCGAGGTCAAGCCAGCGTCGCTCTCAGTCAGTTTTGATGAGATTGACATCGATAGCGGCACGGCTCGCGTCGCGGAAGGGTTCGGTCCGATGCGCATCATCGCCAGGCTCTCGATGTGGAATCTTCATTTTCTCGACATTCGCTCCGAAGGCTCGCTCTACATAACGACCGTGTTCGACCGGGAGAGCCGCAACGGAAAGCTGAAGGCGGTCCACACGCGGCACGAGTACACGGATGTGTCGGTGCCGGGCTTCACCTCGAAGCCGGAGCAGTACTACGGCGAATGCGAAGCCGGGAGTTGAATGGCACCTGGGCGGCCGCAACGTATCCGCTACCCGGAACCAGGCGTCGAAGCAGGCCGAATCATGTGACCGTCAGGCGTCTCGCTACTGGAAGGCGAAGGGCCTGTGGATTACTGTTTCTGATTCGCGGCGGCGGCGCCGAGATCGCGATTCCGCTCCTGGACAGTGCCCGGGACGCCCAGTCTGATGTTGGCGCCGAGCTTCCTGATGAACTCCGCCGTCTCCGGATATGCCTGGAACTGGAATGACTGCTTCGAGCCCTCGGCCAGGCGGTACGGCGTGCGGCCGCGGAAGTCGCGCGCGTTGATGTTGGCGCCGCGGTCCACCAGAATCTGAATCACCTCGTCGAGCCCGCGGAAGGCTGCGCCGTGCAGCGCGGTGTAATCCGCTTCGTTGACGGCGTTGACGTCCGCGCCGGCGTCGAGCAGCGCCTTCACCGCTTCCTCGGCGCCCCGCGAGCGTCTGCCTCGCTGCAGGCCCGGCGAGAAGGTCGCGCGGCCGAGTCCGGCCGCCACCATCAGCGGAGTCGTGCCGTCGACGGTCGTCAGGCGATGGTCTGCACCTGCCGCCAGAAGCGCGTTGATGACGTCGGTGGTGCTCTCCGTGCGGCCGGAGTCGAGGCTCAGGCCGCCGTCGCCCCCGAAGCCCCCGACGCTGCCGTTCGCGGCGAGCGCCGCCACCCAGAGTGGCGTGGCGCCGCGGAGGTCGCCGGTGCCGCACGCGAACGGCTCGAAGGCGCCCTTCTTCGGGAATCCGATGTAGCTCATCATCATCGCGCTCGTCACGATCCGCCCGTTCGGGTCGGCGCCGTGTGTCAGGAGCGCCTTCACCAGCGAGGCCCGCTGTTTCGGGTTGGGCCCGCGGAAGCCGCCGCCACCGCCGGCGCTGTAGACGTTGCCGCCCCCATGCCGCCGTGTCCAGTCCTCGAGCCAGATGTCCACAGGACCTGCCGCCGCGGCCAGCGCGCGCACGCCGTCGATCGAACCGTTGGCGTCAGCGCCCCGATCGAGCAGGAACAGCGCGAACTCGTCCTGGCCGTTGACAATCGAAAACGGCAGCACCCGGGTGCCGTCCGAAGCGGGCTCGTTCACGTTCGCCCCGGCGTCGACGAGCAGCCTGGCCATCTCGATGTCGCCATTGTGGGCGGCATACATCAACGGCGTGAACCCTCGTTTCGACGAGGCATGCACGTCGGCGCGGTTCTCGATCAGGACGCGTGCGATATCTTTGTGCTGATCGCCGACGGCCCACATCAAGGCGGTGTCGTGCGTTTCCACGGTCGAGACGTTCACGTTCGCGCCGTGCGCGATCAGCGTCTTGACGATGGCCACGTTGCCGGTGTGCGTCGCGATCATCAGCGGCGTCAAGCCGCTCGTCTGAGTGGCGTTCGGGTTGGCCCCGGCCGCGAGCAGCCTGTCGACCATCGGCGCGGTCGCGTTCTCGCAGGCCTCGGCCAGGGCCGTGACGCCGTGATCGTCGGCGGCGTTCACTTTGGCGCCAGCGCGCAGCAAAAGGTCCGCCGTCTCGAGATCGTTGAAATGAACCGCCCAGAGGAGCGCCGTCGCGCCGTCGGCGCGCGTCGCGTTCACGTCAACGCCTTGTTTCAGGAGGGTGCGGATCTCCGTCCTGTCCTGTTCCGCGACCGCGTTGATCAAACGCAGGTCGGGATCGGCGGCTGCG
>QHWJ01000035.1:16057-33890 GCA_003222535.1 Acidobacteriota bacterium
CCCCCATCATGATAGCCGGGCGCTGGCGGCGCAGCACGTGGCGCGGTGCTCGCGTTCGTAAAGTTTTGTAACTCCTAAGTATTTCTCGCGTAAGCACTTTGTAGACATACGAGGAGGCGTAATATAAGGAGTCGTCGTGCGGGGGGACGCGTCCCGACGGCGATCTCACAGGCTGACGACCATGTCGAAAATGCTCCGCGCCATCGCTCTGGCGGCAGTGGCGGTCGCCGCAGCCGAATTCCTGCACCTGGTCGACGTCCGGGCCGCTGGTGCGCAGGCGGCTCCCCGGCCGACCGCATCCGTTCAGGCCTCGCCCCGGCCGCTGCTCGACCAGTACTGCGTCAGTTGTCACAACGACAAACTGAAGACCGGAGGGTTGACGCTCGAGCGGGTTGACCCGAGCGCGGTTGCCGGCCACGAGGAGATGCTGGAAAAAGTTGTCCGCAAGCTGCGGAGCGGCCTGATGCCGCCTGAAGGCCGGCCGCGGCCGGACGCGGCCAGCATCGCCGCCTTTGCCGCGTCCCTCGAAAGTGCGCTCGACCGGAACGCCGCCGCCGCTCCCAACCCGGGACGTGTGGCCTGGCACCGGCTGAACCGCGCCGAGTACGTGAACGTCGTCCACGATCTGCTCGCGTTGGACGTCGACGGGACCGAGCTGCTGCCGTCGGACATGGCCGGCTTCGGCTTCGACAACAACGCGGACGTCCTCTCGATCACGCCGGGGCTGATGTCCCGCTACATCACGGCCGCGACGAAAATCAGCCGTCTCGCCGTTGCCAGCCCGGACAACCGTTCGATCACGCAGGTCTACAAAGTGGAATTCGGCACGCGGCAGGACGCACGGATGAGCGAAGACATGCCGTTCGCCACCCACGGCGGCCTGGCGGTGCGGCATACGTTTCCGCTCGATGGCGAATACGCCTTTGCGATCCGGATGAAGAAGAACGGGACCGTCAGCACCATCGACGGCATCGAAGAGGACGAGCACCAGATCGAACTCCGCATCGATCACGCGCTGGTCAAGCGGTTCACGATCGGCGGCAAGTTCAAGGGGCCCGATCCGGGCGTTCTCATCGCCGTCACGGAAGACGACGTCGAGGGCCGCCGGGTGCACGATTACCGGGTCGGCGCCGACAAGGAACTGGAGATTCGTCTGCCGATCAAGGCCGGCACCAGGCTCGTGTCGGTCGCATTCAGCGACTCGATGCCGACCCCGGGCGTGATGGTGGGGAACGGACGCCGCGGCACCTTTTTGGGCCTCGGCAGCCAGGCCGGCATCGACATGGTCTACGTGTCGGGGCCGTTCGGCGGGAAGACGCCGCGGGAGACGCCGAGCCGCAGGCAGATTTTCACGTGTCTGCCCGCGAGCGCGCGGGAGGAAGAGCCGTGCGCGAAGAAGATCCTGGCCACGCTGACGCGGCGGGCCTATCGGCGGCCGATCGGCGACGCCGATGTCCGGCCGCTGCTCGCGATCTACAGCGAAGGCCGTCGCGAGCGGGACTTCGAATTCGGCGTCGAACGGGCGCTCGAAGCGCTGCTGTCGTCGCCGAAGTTCCTCTTGCGCGTCGAGCGCGATCCCGCCGACGCCAGACCGGGATCGGTCTATCGTCTGAGCGACCTCGAGCTCGCCTCCCGCCTGTCGTTCTTCTTGTGGAAGAGCATGCCGGACGATGAGCTGATGGACGCCGCGGCGCGCGGCACGTTGAAGGATCCGGCCGTTCTCGGGCAGCAGGTGCGGCGGATGATGGCCGACCGGCGCTCCGTGCGATTCCTGGACGATTTCGCCGGGCAGTGGTTGACGATCCGGAACATCCACTCACAGGATCCCGACCAGACGCTGTTCGCCGGCTTCGATCCCACGCTGCGCGAGGCGATGGCGCGCGAAACCGAGCTGTTCTTCGAGAGCCAGGTGCGCGAGGATCGGCCGATTCCGGAGCTCTTGACCGCCAACTACACGTTCCTGAACGAACGGCTCGCCCGGCACTACGGGATTGCCGATGTGTATGGCAGCCACTTCCGGCGCGTGACGCTGACCGACGAGAAGCGGTTCGGTCTGCTCGGACAGGCGAGCATCCTGACGGTGACCTCCTATCCCAACCGGACCTCCGTCGTCCTGCGCGGCAAGTGGGTGCTCGAGAACCTGCTCGGCGCGCCGCCGCCGCCGCCGCCGCCGAACGTGCCGCCCCTCAAAGAGAACACGCCTGGCGCCAGGCCGGCGGCGCTGCGCGAGCGGATGGAACAGCACCGGAACAACCCGGTGTGCGCGAGCTGTCACGCGCGGATGGACCCGCTGGGCTTCGCGCTCGAGCATTTCGACGCCATCGGGCGCTGGCGCGAGAACGACGGCGGCGCCGAAATCAACTCGACGATCTCGCTCGACGGCGCGACGATCGACAGCCCGAAGGCTTTTCGCGAGGCGCTGCTCGGTCGCGGCAGCCAGTTCGTTGACACGGTGACCGAGAAGCTGCTCACCTACGCGCTCGGCCGCGGCGTCGAGTATTCCGACGCGCCCGTCGTGCGTCAGATCGTGCGCGACCTGGGGCAGAACAACGAACGGTGGTCGTCCCTGATCGTGAGCATCGTGAAGAGCACGCCGTTCCAGATGCGCCGGGTGCCGGTTCCGATCGAGCGCGTGCCGACCGCGCCGACACGGCAGCCGTGATGGATGGCGTCGCCTGAGCCGGAGATCGGAACATGATCATCACGAAGATGCATTTGTCACGACGGACGCTGCTCCGCGGCCTGGGCGCGTCGCTCGCGCTGCCGCTGCTCGACAGCATGGTGCCGGCGCTGACGGCCCTCGATAAGACTGCCGCGGCCCCGGTACGGCGCTTCGGCGTGTTCTACGTGCCGAACGGGATGTCGATGCCGTATTGGTTCCCCAAAGCAGAGGGGCCGCTCGCCGAGCTGCCGCCCACGCTGCGGTCGTTGACGGAGCTCAAGGATCGAGTGCTCCTGATGGGCGGTCTCGCCGACGAATCGGCCAATCTCGTCAAGGGCGGCGGCGATCACGCGCGGTCGGCCGGCACCTTCCTCACCGGCGTGCCGTTCAAGATCACATCGGGCGCCGACGTGCTCGCCTCGGTGTCGATGGACCAGATCGCGGCGCGCCAGATGGAGAAGGAAACGCAGCTCGCCTCGATCGAGCTCGGCATCGAGTCGAACGCCATGCTGGGGGCATGCGACGGTGGCGCGAGCTGCGCGTACACCAATACCATCGCGTGGCGTACGCCGACGACGCCGCTGCCGATCGAGAACGATCCGCGCGCGGTGTTCGAGCGGCTGTTCGGCACGAGTGGCAGCACCGACCTGTCGGCGCGGATCGCGCGGATCCGGCGCGACAAGAGCATCCTCGATTTTGTCACGGGCGAGGCGGCGAGCCTCGGCAAAGCGATCGGCCCGCAGGACAAGATCAAGCTCACCGAATACTTCGACTCGGTGCGCGACATCGAGCGCCGCATCCAGATGGCCGAAGCGCAGAACAGCCGCGAGCTGCCGGTCGTCGATCAACCGGCGGGCGTCCCCGGCGACTACGCCGAGCACGCCAGGCTGATGATGGACCTGCTCCTTCTCGCGTACCAGACGGACATGACGCGCATCAGCACGTTCATGCTCGCGCGCGAGGTGAGCGCCCACGCCTACCCCGAGATCGGCGTCTCCGACTCGCACCATCCGCTGTCCCATCATCAGGACGAGGCCGCCAAGCTCGAACGGCTGCACAAGATCAACGAGTACCACTTCCGGCAGTTCGCGTATCTCGTCAAGAAGCTCGCGACCATTCCCGAAGGGGACGGAAAAATGCTCGACTACACGCTGTTGCTGTACGGCACCGGCATCAGCGACAGCAACACGCACTTCCACGACGACCTGCCGATCGCGCTCGTTGGCGGCAAGGCGGCCGGTCTCGCGGGCGGGCGCTACGTGAGGCATCCCAAGGGGACGCCGCTCACGAATCTGCACGTGACGATTCTCGAGAAGCTGGGCGTTCCTGTCGAGAAGTTCGGCGACAGCACCGGAACGCTGACGCTCTGACCGATGCCGCGTACGCATCGTCGCCCGTTCGCTCATCGCGGCCTGGGACACCTGACAGGGCTGCTCGTCGTGATTGGTGCCGCCGGCGGCGCGCTGCCAGCCGCGGGTCAGGAAAAGCCGTACCCCATCTTCACCGCCGAGCACTTCGTCCCGGCGATGAAAACGGTCGGGCAGGCGTTCGCCGCAGTGACGGCTTCGCTCGGCCGCAACGAGTTCGAGGACTCGAAGGCTTACCTCGTCATCTCCCGCGATCGGCTCGCGACGACGATTACCTTCTGGCGAGACAGAAAGAAGGACGACGCCATCAGGATGCTCCGGGACGCCGTGGCGAAGCTGGACGATCTCGATGCCGCGCTTTCCGCGGACAGGATCGATCCCGCCGCTGTGGCCGCCAGCGTGAAACAGGTCGGCGCCGCCTGCGAGGCGTGTCACGCGACCTATCGCGAGCAGGATCCGGTCACCAAGGCGTACAAGCTGAAAACGGGCACGATTGAGTAGCTCGAGATTTACATTTCTTTGCTCTTCGGGGTTCGGCTCGTTCGGCTTGTCGCTATACTGAAACCCCGTGATGTGCGTGTCTTATTACAGAATTTCGTAATTACGGCGACGTATTGATTTGGACAAGCCACGGAGACACGGAGACACGGAGACACTGAGACACAGAGACGCCTCGCCCGCCGCTCGGCGGCGCCGCGTCGAGCGCGCTACCTGCAGCGTGTTCTTCTCCGTGTCTTTGTGTCTCTGTGGCCAAAGTATGTCGTCGTATTTCTGAAATGGGGCACCGATCGCCGTCACGAAATACGTCGCGCAATTGTGAAATCGAGTACTTAGGAGCGTCCTGATGCATCGGCCCGCCTTCGTGCGCGCGTCGGTCACACTTTCGGCGGCCCTGCTGTGCGGCACGTTAGCAGCCCGTGTGGCGGCCACCCGTGAGCCGCAGGCCGTTCCAAAGGTGGCTGACGCGCAGGTGAAAGAGCACCGCGCCGAGCTCGACCGTTACTGCGTCACCTGCCACAATGCCCGGCTGAAGACGGGCGGCCTCGCGCTCGACACCCTCGACGTCGGAAACGCGCCAGCCGGCGCCGCGGTGTGGGAGCGTGTGATTCGCAAGCTGCGCACCGGCCAGATGCCCCCGCCGGGACGCCCTCGTCCGGACAGGGAACACAACGACGCGCTCGCGTCGTGGCTCGAAAACTCCATCGATCGGGACGCCGCCCTGAGACCCAACCCGGGACGGACCGAAACGATCCATCGCCTCAACCGCGCGGAGTATCACAACGCGGTGCGCGATCTGCTGGCGCTCGATACCGATGCCGTGTCGCTCCTGCCGGCCGACGACATGAGCTACGGCTTCGACAATATTGCGGGGGCGCTGAGAATCACGCCGTCGCTGCTGGACCGTTACATGGTCGCCGCGCGCAAGATCAGCCGGATGGCCGTCGGGAACGCGGCGTTGCCGCCGACCGCGGAAACCTTCCGGTTGAAGGCCGATCTGTCGCAGGACGAGCGTTTCGACGACCTGCCTCCCGGCACCCGCGGCGGGGCGTCGATTGCGTACCAGTTCCCGTTGGACGCCGATTACAGCATCAAGGTGGAGCCGCTCGGGGGCGGCGCCGACCCGCACGATCTCGAGGTGAGCATCGACGGCGCCCGCGTGAAGGTCTTCACCTTACGGCCGCGTTCGGGGATGGGACAAGGCCAGGGCTACGACTCCGAAGGCGACGCGTACGATGTGCGTGTTCCCGTGAAGGCGGGCCCCCACGTTGTCGCCGCGACCTTCGTGAAGAAGTCCTCGGCGTTGATCGAGTCGGTGCGCGAGCCGTTCCTGGCGCCGCACGCGGAAGGCGCGCCCCGGACGCAACCGGCGGTGGCGAGCGTCACGATCACGGGACCCTACGATGTGCAGGGCGCGGGCGATACGCCGAGCCGCCGGCGGATTTTCGTCTGCCGTCCGACCGTGGCCGCCGCGGAATCCGACTGCGCGAAGCGGATCCTGACGACGCTGGCGCGGCGCGCGTATCGCCGGCCGGTCACGCCAGGCGACGTCGCGGTGTTGCTCAAGTTCTACACCGAGGGACGCACGAAGTACGGCTTCGACGGCGGGATCGAAATGGCGGTCCGGCGTCTCCTCGTCAGCCCGGACTTCCTGTTCCGAATCGAGAACGAGCCGAGCGGTGCGGCCTCCAGCGCGGCCTATGCCGTCGGCGATCTGGAGCTGGCGTCGCGGCTGTCGTTCTTCCTCTGGAGCAGCATTCCGGACGACGAGCTGCTGGACGCGGCGGTCAAGGGGGTGTTGCGGAAGCCGGGCGTCGTCGAGCAGCAGGTCCGGCGAATGCTCGCGGACGAGCGGGCGGACGCGCTCTCGGTGAATTTCGCCGCCGAGTGGCTGCAGCTGCGCACGATCGAAGGGACCGCACCCAACGAGTTTCTGTTCCCGAACTTCGGGGAGAACCTGCGGCGCGATTTCCGGCGTGAGACCGAGCTCCTCTTCCAGAGCGTGCTGCGCGAGAACCGCAGCCTGCTCGAATTCCTGACAGCCGACTACACGTTCGTCAACGAGCGCCTCGCGAAACACTATGGGATTCCGAACGTCTACGGCGGCCACTTCCGCCGCGTGACGATTCCCGACGAGAACCGCCGCGGCCTGCTGGGGCAGGGCAGCTTCCTGACGCTGACCTCCCTCGCCGATCGGACGACCGTGGTCGGCCGCGGCAAGTGGATCCTCGACAACGTGCTGGGCGCGCCGCCGCCCTCGCCACCGCCGAACGTTCCGCCGCTCAAGGAAAACGAGCACGGCGGCACGGTGTTGTCGTTGCGACAGCGGATGGAGCAGCACCGCGCGAACCCGGTGTGCGCGAGCTGTCATGCGCGCATGGACGCGCTCGGATTCGCGCTCGAGAACTTCGACGCCACCGGCCGGTGGCGCACCCGCGAAGGTGACACGCTCATCGATGCGTCCGCCGCGCTGCCCGACGGCACCAGGTTTTCGGGTCCGACGGGCCTGCGGAACTGGCTGATGGCGCAGCCCGAGGCGTTCGCCACGTCGGTCACCGAGAAGCTGATGATTTACGCGCTCGGCCGCGGTCTCGAGTACTACGATGCGCCGGCGGTGCGTAAGATCGTCCGGGCCAGTGCCGATGGCGGTTACAAGTTCCAGGCGCTGATTCTCGGTGTGGTGAAGAGCACGCCGTTCCAGATGCGCAACGCGCGGGGTGCCGAGGCCGACCGACCGGCGAACACAAAAGTGGCCGCTCGATGAGGAGCTGATCGATGAGTATCTTCAAGATGGCGCTGCCCCGTCGGACCTTCCTGCGTGGCATGGGCGTCACGATCGCCCTGCCGCTGCTGGATGCGATGATCCCGGCGTTTTCCGTCCTCGCCAGGACGCCGGCGCGTCCGGTGAAGCGTCTCGGCTTCATCTACACGCCGAACGGCGCGACGATGAGCGCGTGGACGCCGGCGGGTGAAGGCCCCGCGCTGACCGAGCTCTCGCCGACGCTGTCGGCGCTCGCGCCGTTCCGCGATCAGGTCATCGTGCCGACCGGCCTGAGCCAGAGGATGGCCGAGTCGATGGGGGACGGCAACGGCGAGCATTCGCGCGGCCAGACGGTCTGGCTCTCGGGCGTCCACCCGAAGCGCACGGAGGGCGCCGACGTCGAATCGGGCGTCACGGTGGACCAGATTGCGGCGCAGGCGCTCGGAAAGGACACGCCCCTGCTTTCCATTGAGATGGCACTCGAGCAGAACTACCTCGTGGGGAACTGCGACAACGGCTACAGCTGCGTTTACTGGAACACGATTTCGTGGCGCACGCCGACGACCCCGCTGCCGATGGAAGTCAACCCGCGGGTGGTGTTCGAGCGCATGTTCGGTGATGGCGGCACGCCCCGGCAGCGGCTCGAGCAGATTCGCGAGGATCGCAGCATCCTCGACTCGGTCAAGGACGCCATCACCGACCTGCGGGGCCGGCTTGGCGCGGGCGATCGCACGCGCGTGGCGGAGTACCTCGATTCCATGCGCGAGATCGAGCGTCGCATTCAAGTGGCCGAGAAGCAGAGCGGCGAGTCGCCGATCGCGTTGCCCGATCGTCCGGTGGGCGCACCCGAGTCCTACGACGAGCACGCCAAACTGATGTTCGAGCTCGCGCTGGTGGCGTTCCAGGCCGACATCACGCGCGTGTTCACGCTGCTCCTGGGCCGCGAGCAGACGAACCGGCCGTATCCGTTCATCGGCGTGCCCGAGGCGCACCACTCGATTTCTCACCATCAGAACGACCCGGTCAAGCTCGCGAAGGCCGCGAAGATCAACGCGTACCACATCGATCTGCTCGCACGGTTTGCAGGCAGGCTGCGGGACATCGAGGACGGCGACGGCACGCTGCTGGACCACTCGATGATCCTGCAGGGCGGCGGGTTGAGCAATTCGGATCAGCACTCGCACATCGATCTGCCGCTCGTGCTGGTCGGCGGCGGCGCGGGACAGCTCAAGGGCGGCCGCCACCTGCGGTTCCCGAAGGACACGCCGATGAACAACCTGCACATGTCGCTGGCTGACCGGCGTGTAGGCTGCCGTCGCAAGGTGTAGCGATGAACCTGAACCAATTCGCCGCCGCGTGGGCGGTCCTGCTGCTCGCCGGGCCGAACGTGAGCGCTGGCGCGCGGGATCTCCCGCTGGTGGAGGCGGTCAAGCGGGGCGACACCGCCGCCGTGCGCGCCCTGCTTCGCCAGCACCCGGACGTGAATGCCGCCGGCGCGGACGGCACGACGGCGCTGTACATGGCTGCCGAGCGCGACAACGTCGACGCCGTCGATCTCTTGGTTCGAGCGGGCGCGGACGTCAGGGTCGCGAACCGGTACGGCGTCACGCCGCTGCTCGCCGCCTGCACGAACGGCAATGCCGCGATTATCGAAAAGCTGCTGCAGGCGGGCGCGGATCCCAACACGATGTCGCCGGAAGGTGAGACGGCGCTGATGACCGCGGCGCGCACCGGCAAAGCGGAGCCTGTCAAACTGCTGGTCGCCCACGGCGCCAAGGTGGACGCCAGAGAGCCGTTGCGCGGCCAGACCGCCGTCATGTGGGCGGCCGCGGAGAACCACGCGGACGTCGTCAAGACGCTGATCGAGACCGGCGCCGACGTCAACGCGCGGTCGAAGGGCGGCTTTACCGCCTTGTTGTTCGCCGTCCGCGCCGGAAGCCTCGACGCCGTGCGGGTGCTGCTGGCGCATGGAGCGAATCCCGACGACGTGATTCAGGCCGGGCCGTCGAGACCCGCCGGGCCGCCTGCCGGGGCGGGGCCGGCAGCGGGCGCGGAGCCACGCGGACAGGGCGCGGGCGTCGAGCAGCTGCTGCAGGTGCTCAACAGCGGAAGCCGCCGCGGCGGCGGCCCGACCGGCACGAGCGCCCTGGTGCTCGCAATTACGAACGCGCATTTCGAGCTGGCGAGCCTGCTTCTCGACAGCGGCGCCGACCCCAACGCGGCGGAACAGGGATGGACGGCACTGCATCAGCTGGCGTGGACCCGCCGGCCGCCGATTCAGCACGGTCTACCGCCCGCCGTTCCCACCGGGAACATGAGCAGCCTGGCGCTGGCGGAGAAGCTTCTCCAGTACGGCGCCGATCCCAACGCGCGGATGACGAGAGAGCCGGCCGACGGCGCCCGCAACGTCCTCAACCGGATCGGATCCACGCCATTTCTGCAGGCCGCGAAACTTGCCGATCTTCCGTACATGCGCCTGCTGATCGACTACGGTGCCCTTCCATCGATCACGACCGCGGAAGGGGCCACGGCGCTGATGTCCGCGGCCGGTGTCGGCATCTGGCAGGTCGGCGAAAGCGCCGGGGCGAACGAGGAGGCGTTCGAGGCCGTGAAGCTCTGTTACGAGCTGGGGAACGACGTCAACGCGGTCGACGCGAACGGCGACACGGCGCTGCACGGCGCGGCGCATCGTGGATCGAACGAGATCGTCAAATTTCTGGTCGAGAAAGGCGCGAGACTCGACGCCGTGAACGTGCTCGGGTGGACGCCGTGGATTGTGGCGGACGGCGTGTTGTACCCGAACACGTACAACCGGCGCCTCGAAACGGCGCAACTGCTGATCAAGCTCGGCGCCGATACGAAGGCGGGGAAGCGCCGCGCCGTCGACTTGCCGCCCAGCGAATCGCAGCTGAACGCGCCGGCCGTGCTGCGGCGCCAATGAGCTGTTGCTTCGGAACGATCACGATCTGCTGGAGCGCGTCCAGGCCGGTGGGCAGGTCGGTCGGTCCCGCGCGGACATTGTTTTTGGATGGAGACTAGATCGGCCGGACCGGCAGCGGGCTTGTTCGTGACGTCCCTCAGAAGGAGAAAGAGATGCTGAAGAGACTTGCTCGGACGGCCTCGATATCGCTGGCCACCCTGGCAATGAGCAGCGCGCTCTTTGCCCAGGCGACCGCCGGGATCAATGGACGCGTCGTCGATCAAGGCGGAGCCGTGCTCCCCGGTGCCACCGTCACCGTCACCAACAGCAACACGGGAGCGGTGCGCACGACGGTAACCAACGGTGAAGGGTTGTACATCGTGCCCGCGTTGGAACCCGGCATGTACGACGTGAAAGCGGAACTCAGCGGCTTCTCTCCCGTCGAACGAAAAGGCGTCGAGCTGCTCACAGGGTCGAACCTCACCGTTGACGTCCAGGCGAAGCTTGCCAGCATCGAAGAGAGCGTCACCGTCACCGCCCAGTCACCGCTGGTCGAGGCCTCGCAGTCCACGCTGTCCGCGTCGATCCGCCAGAGCGAGGTCGTTCAACTGCCGATGATCAACCGCAGCATGGCGTCCCTGATGAACCTCCTGCCCGGCGCCCGCGAAGTGGGCGGCGCGGTGTCGGCCCACGGCAACGCGCAGACCTACGTGTCGTTCTCCGGTGGAACCGGACAGAACTACAACATGCTGGTCGACGGCATCGACAACAAAGAGGACCACTGCGGCGGGGCGAGCATCGTGTACAGCCTGGAAGGCATTCAGGAATTCAAGACGGTCGCGACGGGTGCCTCGGCGGAGTACGGGAAAGGCACGACCACGATTCTGCTGGCGACCAAGTCGGGCACGAACCAGCTTCGCGGCTCTGTGGCGGCCTACGGCCGCACCCAGGACATGATGGCGATCGACTACTTCTCGAAGCCGGAGAACGGAGGCCTGGGGAAGCCGCCGTTCTCGCGCTACCAGTACGGTGGTTCGGTGGGTGGGCCGCTCGTGAAGGACAAGGCGTGGTTCTTCGGATCGATGGAACGGACCCAGCAGGAATACCTCGTGGTCCGGCCGGCCAGGATCACGGCCGAACATCAGTATCTCGAGCCGCTGAACATCGCCGTGCTTCCAACGTCCAACATCCCTCAGCCCTCCCGGGACCTGATGTCCCAAGCCAAGGTCAACTTTCAGTTGAAACACGATCACAGCCTGTTCGTCCGCTATGCGTCGCAGTACGGGTACGTCGACAACGACTTCATCGGGATCAACGCCGCGTTCCTGACCTACGCCAACGGCGTCATGGACCACAACCAGCAGAAGCTGTGGAATGTGTCCCCGGGCTGGACGTGGGTCATCAACCCGACGACGGTCAACCAGGTGACGGCGCAGTTCATCACGTGGACACACGACCAGAGTTACCCCGGTTGCAACCTCCCCGGCATCAATTCCTGCTTGAGTCAGAGGCTGTCCTTCCCCTCCGGGTACACCACCGGCCCGATCCACGCGTTTCCCAAGTGGTACAACTTCGAGGACAAGTACGAATTCAAGGACGATTTCTCGAAGCAGATCTCCAGGCACGCGTTGAAATTCGGCGCCGACTATGCGGTGATCCCACTGTACGGAGGCGTGTTCGGTAGCGGCAGCCCCGGCAGCGTCCTGTTCTTCGACGACCCCTCGGTCATCGCCACGAACTCGAACGGCAAATACCCACAGGGATTCCAGACGCCGGGCATCGTGCGGACCATCACGGTGTTCAGCCAACCGATCGGCGACTACGGGTCCGACGG
Organism: Acidobacteriota bacterium; assembly: GCA_003222535.1. Classification (GTDB taxonomy): domain Bacteria; phylum Acidobacteriota; class Vicinamibacteria; order Vicinamibacterales; family CAVVIG01; genus QHWJ01. The sequence goes on from QHWJ01000035.1 coordinate 28,100, forward strand.
CAACTGGAGTCTCGGCGCGTACGCGCAGGACGACTTCAGGGTGTCGTCGAAGGTGACGCTCAACCTGGGCCTGCGGTACGACGTGTACGAGTACATGAACCAGCCGAATCTGGACAAGAACCGGACGTATCTGGCTCTGAAAGCCATCGGCAGTCCGTACGGGGCGCTTCCACAAACCGACAAGAACAACTTCTCGCCGCGTATCGGATTTGCGTGGGATGTCACGGGCGACGGCACGAACGTGGTGCGAGGCAGCTATGGCACCTACTACGTCATGCAAATCAAGAACACCTACTATCAGCGCAACTACCTGGAAAAGCCGACCATCTTCTTCTCGACGGCGGTCACTGACACCGCCATCGGTGTCGGGCCGTTAGCCAACTTCGTGTACGGCCAGACGCCACTCCCGCCGACCCCGGTCGATCCGGCGTTTTTCCCGGCCGGTCAGAGAACCATTGGCTACTGGTACGATCCGAACAGCAAGGATGCACAAACGCACAAGTTCCACGCCGGCTTCGCGCACGTGTTCCCGCACGAGATGGTGTTGGCGGCCGACTACACGCACGTGCTCCTGCAGAACGGCTGGCGCAATCTGGACATCAATCCGCTCCTCGGCGGCGTGAGGCCGCTGGCGGCCGATTTCCAGCGGGTCTACGGCGACCCGAATCTGATGGGCGTCATCAACATCGCTTCGTCGGTGAACCGTGGGCTGTACGATGAACTGGCCGTCCACTTCGAGCGTCGCTTCTCCGCAGCCACCTCGATTCAAACGAACTATACGCTTGCCAACGCGCGCGGCATGGGCGGCGCGCTCGACGGCGCGCTCCGCAATGCCGCCCCGTTTCCGCAGACGGCGTCCGCCACCGGCGGCGACATCTACGCCGGCGCGGACTACGGCCCGGCGGCGTACGACGAACGCCACCGGATCACCGTGGCTGGCGTGTTCAACCTGCCGTACGGCTTCGACCTGTCTCCCTCGATGACGGCAGCCTCGGCCCGGCCGTACACGCAGATCAACGGGGCGAACCCGAGTGGAGACGGAAGCCTGTTCCTCAAGGCCGCCGATGGGGCCCCGCTCGGAATCGGCAACGCCCGCGGCGTTCCGCTCTTCAATGTCAATGCGCGCGTGACCAAGAACATTACGTTCGCGCAGAACCAGAAAATCGGCGTGTTCATCGAGGTGTACAACCTGACCAACCGCGCGAACTTCGGGAACTCGTTCGGCGCGAACGCCGCCTCGCCGGCGACGTACGGACTGCCGACCGGTTATATCGGCGGTATCGGAGCCGTGTCGACGATCCCGAACTCGTTCCAGACCCAGCTCGGGGCCCGATTCAGCTTCTAGGAGACCCATCAAAGCATGAGAGCGTTTGAGCGCATCGCCCGTGCACTGTTGGCCCTCTGCTGGGTCGCAGCTCCCTCGTCCGCGCTCGCACAGGGTTCGAGCGGCATCGCCGGCGCTGTACGAGATCCCTCCGGAGCGGTGCTCCCGGGCGTCACCGTCGAGGCGTCGAGTCCGGCGCTCATCGAGAAGGTCCGCAGCGCCGTCACCGACGGAGAAGGGCAGTACCGGATCGTCGGGCTGCCGCCTGGCGTTTACGCGGTGACGTTCTCGCTCCCCTCCTTCAGCACGTTCAAGCGTGAAGGTGTCGAGCTGGCGGCCAGCTTCACTGCCACCGTCAACGCCGATCTGCGCATCGGAGCGCTCGAGGAGACCGTCACCGTTTCGGGGCAGAGCCCCGTGGTGGACGTGCAGAACACGACGACGCGGAAGCAGATCACGCGGGAGGCGCTCGATACGGTCCCGACCAACAAGACGCTGGAGGCCTTTGCCGCGCTCACCCCGGGGATCACGATGGGATCCGGCAATGCCCAGGACGTGGGCGGCAGCAAGGGTGAGACCTACGTCCAACTGCAGGTGCACGGCAGCCGGGTCGGCGATGCGAAGACGCTGCTCGATGGGTTCGAAACCAACGAGTGGAGCGGCCGCGTGTTCGTCCCCAATCCCGCCGGCGCCCAGGAAGTGTCGATCGATCTCGGGAACGGCGCGGCGGAAGCGCCGGCCAACGGCGTGTACGTCAACTTCGTGCTGCGGGATGGAGGCAACACGGCCCACGGGACGTTCTTCGGCAGCTACACGAACTCGCAACTCCAGAGTGTCCAGCGCCTGCCAGACGACCTGCGCGCGCGCGGGCTGTCTCAATCCGATCTCGGCCGCGTGTTGTACATCTGGGACGCCAACGGGTCCATCGGCGGCCCCGTGCAGCGGGACAGGCTGTGGTTTCACCACTCGATGCGCTCCTGGGGGAGCGCGAACGCGGTGGTGGGGGGCTATTACAACAGCGTCCCCACGTCGTGGTTCTACGAGCCGGACCTGTCGCGGCCGGCGCACGACGACTTCAGGAACTGGATCACGAGCGAGCGCCTGACGCTGCAGGCGTCGCCACGGAACAAGTTCAACATCAACTACGACCAGGAGTACCGTTGCGACTGCCACCGCACCGTCAGCTCGACGCTCGCGCCGGAAGCGGCGGCGGTGCGCACCTACCATCCGAAGGTGCTCGGCATCACGTGGGACTTCCCCGCGACCAGCAGGCTGTTGTTCTCGGCCGGTACGACGGTCAACTCGATGAACTACCGGCCCGATTCTCAACCTGAAACACCGCTCGACACCATCGGCGTGGTGGAAGCCTCGACCGGGGTGCGTTATCGCGCGGTGGGACCGGATACGACCGGCTCCGGCGGGTACGGTGACAAGAACAATTTCATCCAGAACTCCCGGTTTTCGATGTCGTACGTGACCGGCACGCACAACATCAAGGTCGGTCTCCAGATGCGCAACGGTGTCAAGAAGTTCGGCGAAGAGGGCGCCGCCATCGACTACCAGTTCCGGAACCAGAGACCGACCCAGGTCACGATCTACGCGTACCCGCTGCTGTTTCACGAATCGATGAGAGCGCTGATGGGCCTCTACGCGCAGGACCAGTGGACAATGAAACGGCTCACGCTGAACGGTGGCGTGCGGTTCGACTACGAGAACGCGTACCTGCCTGCGCAGCACCTCGATGCCGGGCCGTACATCGGCGTGCGCGATTTCGCGGACGTCACCTGCGTACCGTGCTGGAAGGACTTCTCGCCCCGCATCAGCGCCGCGTACGATCTATTCGGCACCGGCAAGACTGCGGTGAAGGTCAGCGTGGGCCGGTATACGACCGAGGAACGGCTGGACACGGCTCATGCGAACAACCCCTTGCTGCTGTCGAACTCGAGCTCGACGCGCGCGTGGAGCGACACCAACGGCGATTTCATCCCGCAGGAGAGCGAGCTCGGGCCGCTCGGAAACGCCAACTTCGGCAAGACCGTGATCAACACCAGGTACTCGGACGACGTGCTGCTGCGGAACCGGCCCGCGAACTGGTCATCGTCCGTCTCGTTCCAGCACGAGCTGCGGCCGGGGACGGCGGCCGGCATCGCGTACTTCCGCACCGCGTGGCAGAAATTCACGGTGACCGACAGCTTGTCGGTGACCCCCGCCGACTACACGCCGTACTGCGTCACCTTGCCGGCGGACCCGCGGTTGCCGGGCGGCGGCGGCAATCAGGTCTGCGGCTTCTACGACATCAACCTGGACAAGTTCGGGCAGGACACCGTGAATCAGGCGGTCGTGCCGGATTCGAGCTTCGGCAGGCAGACGGACATCTACGAAGGCATCGACCTGACGGTCAACTCGCGGCTGCCGCACGGCGCATTCGTGCAGGGCGGGATGAATACGGGCCGACAGTCCACCGACAGCTGTTACGTCAATGGCCGTCCCGATCTGACTCCGTCGGGGGCCGCGACGACGTCGCAAAGAAGCGATGCCTTCTGCGCGGTAACGCCGCCGTTCTTCCGCCCGCAGCTGAAGGTCTCCGGTTCGTACCACCTGCCCTGGGATTTGCAAGTGAGCGGTGTCGTTCAGAGCCTGCCCGGCATTCCGATCACGGCGAGCTACGTGGCGACCAACGCCGACGTGCGGCCGACGCTCGGCCGCGCGCTCTCGGGAAACCGGACGACCGTGACGCTGACGAACGTGATTCCGCCGCAGACCCTGTTCGAAGAGCGGCTGCTGCAGGTCGATCTCCGGTTCATCCGGAACTTCAAGGTGTCGCGCGCGCGCCTGCAGGTGATGTTCGACGCGTACAACGTTTTCAACAACGCCGCGGTCCTGAGCTCGAACACCCGGTACGGCACGTCCTGGCTGCGGCCGACATCGATACTGGACGCGCGCCTGATCAAGTTCGGCGTTCAGACGAGTTTCTGAGACGCGACACCGGCTGAAGACGACGTCGAACGCAAAGCGCGCAAAGAAATTCGGCTAGATTAGCCCTCAGCGCTTAGCCCTGCAAGATGCGTTTTTCAGCATCCTGCTAGCCGACCCTGCGTCGCCGGGTTCCGCTCTCGTCCGGATCGACCCCCGTCCGACTGGTCGCTTCTCCCTGCGCCGCCACGGCGTGCGGCAAGGAGATCGTGACGCGCAGGCCAGGGTTGGTGTTCTCGGCGGCGACGGTGCCGTTATGCAGATCCACGATCCGGCGGACGATCGAAAGACCGAGGCCGACGCCGCCCGTTGACGCGCGACGGGCGCTGTCCACCCGATAAAACGGCTCGAAGATTTGCATCAGCAGATGTGTGATGTCGATCTCGCTTCCCGGCGCGGAATACTGGAGCCCGTTCCGCACGACGTTGTCCAGCGCCCGCCTGAGGAGCTCCCGGTTGGCGTGAATCATGGCTGCTGACGACCCGGACAGTGTGAGACGACATTCTCGAGCTTCGGCTTCGAGGGTGCAGCTTTCGACCACGTCGTTGAGAACATGATCGAGGCGCACGAGCTCGAGCTTGTCGGCCAGGGGATCTCCCTCGGCACGCGTCACATCGAGCAGACTCGCCACGAGGCTGGAGAGGCAGTCGAGCTCGCGCTTCAGCCGATCGATCGCTTTGTCGCGGTCCGGCGCGGTGCGGGCGAGCTCGGCGGCGAAGGCGAGACGTGCCAGCGGGGACCGCAGCTCGTGCGCCACGTCCTGCAGCAGCCGCCGTTCGGCGACCAGCAAGGTCTGGATGCGCGCCGCCATGGCGTCGAACGTCCGCCCCAAATCGCCGATTTCATCTTTGCGGCCGGGCAGGTGCACGCGGGCTCCCAAATCACCCCTGCCAAATCGATCGGCGGTTGTCGCGATCGTGTTCAACGCGGAGACGATGCCCATCGGCACGAACCAATACAGCACGGCGGTGCCGACCAGCAGGAGCAGATAGTACGGCAACTGCGCCGGCACGTCGTCCCACGGTTGCGAGGCAAGATAAAGGAGGCGATAGTTACCGTCGGCAGAGGACACGGCAAAGCTGCTTCGCATCCGGAACACGCGACGCAGCGTGGTGATGAGCGGACCTCTCCTGGGCGCGCGGCTGGACAATGCGGGAAGGACCTGACCAGACACCAGATCGCGGTTTTGCGCGTCCACCAGGTAGTGAGTGGACGTGAACCAGGAGTCCATTCTTTGCAGGTACTGTGACAGGGCGTGGGGGCCACCGTCCTCGTACGCGCGAATCGAGCCTTCCACCTGCATCTCGAGCAGGTGATCGATGTTCTTCCGCGTCTCGCGGTAGCCGACGGTCATCGAGATCGCGAGGAAGGCGACGAGCGACACCAGGAGGGTCGCAAGGTACGAAAGCAGGATGCGCGTCTGCAAGTACCGCATGATAAGGGCCCTAACCTCGCCCTCCTGCCGGCCCGGCAATCGGGTGGGCCGGACGAGCC
>QHWJ01000044.1 GCA_003222535.1 Acidobacteriota bacterium
GACTCGTGGTTCTTGAACTTCAAGCTGCGAGGCGGTACGCATTACCGTTTCAGTCTCGATAGTGAGACGGGCCGCCACATCGACACGAAGAGCGAAGCGGAGACGGAGGCGACCAAGATTCGCGCGGCGATCCTGGCGGGGACTTTCCGCGCGAAACCCCAAGCGCCCTCCGTCATCCCTGCGATGATCGCTGGTACGTCCGCGTGACAACATGTACCGGCTCGACACCTGGACCCGGCTGGGAAGGAGTTCGGGCCGGATGCCTATGTGTTCGGGAACGAGATGGGCGAGCCGATCACCTCGGTTCGGATCGCCTGGGAGACCGCGCGGGCGACGGCTGGCCTACCTGATCTCCAGCTCAGAGACTTGCGTCACGAGGCAGGTTCGCGGTTTGACGAGGCGGGTGTCTCAACGAACTACGTCAGCAAGATCCTCGGGCACGCGAACCTGAGCACGACAACGCGTTATCTCAACATCCAGCGGCGCGGGCTGCATCTGGCAATGGAGAAGTTGGAGGCAAATCAGGCGCTCGCGGCCGAGCAGCGGAAGATGAAAGCCGAAGCAGAGAAGCAGAAGAATGCGAATCGGTTGCACGCAGCCGACGATTCCCCGCCAGCCTTTGTGTCCGACGTACACACCCAGCCCGCCAATAAGCAGCTGCCTTCTTAGCGTTTAGGTGTTGGTGCGGAAGAGGGGATTCGAACCCCTACGCTCTTGCGAGCGCCAGCCCCTCAAGCTGGTGCGTCTGCCAGTTCCGCCACTTCCGCGTTCAGAGGGCCGATTTTGCTTCGCCTGCGACAAACTTCAAGTCAGTATATGGCAGGAGCCGGACGCCGACAACAAACGACGTCAGCAGGTTCTACGACTGCCAACTGAGGCTTGAACGACGCAAGGGCGCGCCCAGGACCTTCGCCCGCACCTGCCTTCCGGGGAAAATCATCGTCCGCAGCATATGCCCATTAGGTATCCGGAAGGCGTGTCGGCTATGCTGTCCGGCGCGAGCGTGGGCGACCTTTACTATCGGAGGAGCCGGTTCTCCACCAAATTGATGACGGATCGCCTGTACACGCCCTCGCATTTCTGGGTCAAGGAGCATGACCCCGGGTGTTGGCGGGTCGGGCTCACGAAGTTCGCGGCGCGGATGCTGGGAGACGTTGTCGACGTGGGATTCGAGACCGCGGCCGACGCCGCCGTGCGGCTCGGCGATGCAATCGGCTGGTTCGAGGGGTTCAAGGCGCGGAGCGACCTCTACACTGTGGTCGAAGGGCGCTTCATCGGCGGCAATCCGGTCCTTGCCGACGATGTCGACGTGATTGACCGCGATCGCTACGGCGCAGGCTGGCTCTATGCAGTTGAGGGCCGGGTCGATCCGGACGCCCGCGACGCCGCCGGGTATGTCCAGTTCCTCGATCACGTGATTGACCGCATGCGCGGGCGGAGCTCCGAAGGACAGCAGTGATGGCACGAGCGCGGTACATCATGGTGGGCGGGTTCCTTGGCGCCGGCAAGACGACGGCGATGCTACGCCTCGGCGAGCACCTCGCCGCGCAAGGAGTTCGAGTCGGGCTCGTCACGAACGATCAAAGTTCCGGACTCGCGGACACCACCCTTCTTTCAGCGTCCGGATTTCCCGTCGAAGAGATCACCGGCGGTTGCTTCTGCTGCCGTTTCACCTCGCTGACCGAAGCGGCTGAACGGCTCACGACGCGGGTGACGCCAGACGTCTTCCTGGCGGAGCCGGTCGGCAGTTGCACGGATCTGAAAGCGACCGTCTCGTATCCGCTGCGCCGGATGTACGGCGACAACTTCTCCGTTGCGCCGTTCAGTGTCCTGCTGGATCCCGTTCGCGCGCTGCGTGTGCTCGGGCTCGAAGAGGGCCGCCGATTCTCGGACAAGGTGCTCTACGTGTACGGCAAACAGCTCGAAGAAGCCGACGTGCTCGTCATCAACAAGATCGACACGGTGGCCTTGGCCCGGTTGGCGGTTTTGCGGACGGCTCTGCGCGAGCGATGTCCAGGCGCGGTGCTGTTCGAGATCTCGGCGAAGACCGGTGCGGGTCTCGAGCCGTGGTTCGCGTACATCCTGGCTTCGGAAGACGAGAGTCGCGCGAACCTGGACATCGACTACGACAAGTACGCCGATGGCGAAGCGCTGCTCGGATGGCTGAACTGCACAGCGCGCCTCTCGGGTCGGGCATTCGATGGTAACGACTGGCTCACTCGCCTGGTGGAAACGTTCCAGCGCCGACTGCGCGGCCTCGACATCGAAATCGCTCACCTCAAGATGACGCTGACGCCGGCGGAACACGACCGCGACCTGTGCGTCGTGAACGCCGTCAGCGCGGACGCCCCGCCGGTCAGCCCGTTCCGTCTCCAGGACGTCATTGACGCGGGCGAGCTTATCATCAACCTGCGCGCGGAAGGCGACCCGGAGGTCCTGCGGCGAGAAGCCATCGGCGCGCTGACGGCACAGGCGGCCAACGCGGGTCTCGCCCTGACCGTGGAGCACATTGAGCACTTCCGGCCGGGCCGGCCTGTTCCAACCCATCGCGTCGTGATGGCCTGAGGGCAATGAAAACGCAACCGCGAATCGTTTATTGCCACTGCGCCTACGCCCAGGTCGTGCCCGCGGACGTGAAGCAGGACGTGCTTCGCCGGCTGACCGAGTCCGGCACGTCGTTCGACGCGGTCGCCGACCTCTGCGAGATGGCCGCGCGCCGTGATCCATGGCTGGCGGGCGTGGCGTGCCAGGAACCGACGCAAATCGTCGCTTGTTATCCGAGAGCCGTGAAGTGGCTGTTCTCGTCCGCAGGAGCGCCGCTTCCGGAACGGGGCATCCGGATTCTCAACATGCGGACGGAATCGGCAGAAACCATTGCCGCGGCGCTGGGGACCGCGGCGGACGAGGACGCATGAGCGCCCCACTCGTCCGATCGCTGCGCGTCGTGCTGTACGAAGGCGCGGGCAGCCGTTCGATTCCCGACGCGGACCGCTTCGCGATGATGGCGACGCTGCTGCAGGGCGGGTACGCCGTGACGAGCGTTCGCACGGGTTCACGTACCGTCCCTGAGGGCGCGCGCACGCCAATCGTAGTGCTCGGGCGCTTCGAGAACGCTCCGCCCCGCGAGGCCGAATCAGACTCGGCTGCTGCACCGATCTACTTCCGTGACATCGAGGGCGTCGACGCGCCGGCCATCGCCTCCATCGTCGAATCCGTCCACGCGGAAGCCGGAACGGGTCGACCGGGCGGATGGAAGCCGTGGTTTCCCGTCATCGACTTCGGACGCTGCACCAACTGCATGCAGTGCCTGACGTTCTGCCTGTTCGACGTCTACGGCGTGTCGCCCGACAAACAGATCCGCGTGCAGAATCCATCGAACTGCAAGACCGACTGTCCGGCCTGCTCGCGCGTGTGCCCCGAAGTCGCAATCCTGTTCCCCAAGTACAAGATGGGACCGATCAACGGCGACGAGGTGCGCGAAGAAGACATCCATCGCGAGAAGATGAAGGTGGACATCTCGGCGCTGCTCGGCGGTGACATCTACGCGGCACTCCGCACGCGAAGTCAGGAATCGAAACAGCGCTTCGCGCGCGAGCGCGACGACAAGCGCGCCCTCGAAGAGCGTCGCAAGTGCCTCAACAAGCTGCAGGAGCAGCTCGATGTCCCGCCGGAAGTGCTGGCCGCGCTTCCGTCGCTCGATCAGATTCGCGCCAGGACTGAGCGCGCGGTGGCGGCGGCGATGCAAGGACCGACACCCGCGGGGACGGAGCCGCAATGATTCCTGCGCTCGCGATGCGCATGATGCGCGAAACGGATCCCAGGCTTCTGTGGAAGCTCTCCTACAACTTCGGCTACAAGGGCATGCGCTCGGTTCAGCGCTTCAAGAAACGCCTGAAGCAACGTGAGCACTTCCCTCCGTTCCTGTACATCTCGATCATCAACAGCTGCAACCTCCGCTGTCAGGGCTGCTGGGTCAAAGTCGATGGACCCCGCCACATGATCGACGCGGCGACGATGCGTCGCGTGATTGGTGATGCGAAGCGCCGGGGAAACAGCTATTTCGGGATTCTCGGCGGCGAGCCGTTCATGCACCCGGAGCTGCTGCAGATTCTCGGCGAGCATCCGGATTGTTATTTCCAGATTTTCACGAACGGACAGCTGATCACCGGCGAGATCGCCCGTGAGTTGCGCCGGCTGGGTAACGCCACACCCCTCATCAGCATCGAGGGCACCGCGCCGGTGAGCGACGAGCGGCGAGGGCAACTGCGCGTGCTCGACCGCACGCTCGTCGGCCTCGAGAATTGCCGGCGCCACAAGCTGATCGTCGGCGTGGCCACCAGCGTCTGCAAGACGAACATCGACGATCTGGTCAGGGAAGAATGGCTGCGGTCGCTGATCGCGCGGGGCGTGCACTACGCGTGGTACCACACCTATCGTCCCGTGGGCGAGAACGCATCGCCCGAGCTCGCGCTCACTCCCGAGCAGGTTCTCCACGTCCGGCGCTTCGTGGTGCGGATGCGTGCGAAGCTCCCGCTGGCGCTGGTGGACGCCTACTGGGACGACCGCGGCCAGGCCCTCTGTCCCATGGCGACCGGAATCAGCCATCACATCAACCCCTGGGGCGATATCGAGCCCTGCCCGATTATCCAGTTCGCCACCGACAGCATCCATGACAGCCGGGACCTCTTCGACGTGATGCAGAGCTCGGACTTCATCCGGGACTTTCGCGAAACGGCGGCACAAACCACGCGAGGGTGCATCGTTCTGGAGAGACCCGACCTCGTGCAGTCCCTGGTCTTGAAGCACAATGCCCGTGACACGACGCATCGCGCGGACGGCGCCGGGCTGACAGAGCTCGATGCGATGCGGAGCCGGCACAGCCAGCACAATCCCGGCAACGAAGTGCCGGAAGAGCACTGGGCGTACCGATTCGCCAAGAAACACTGGTTCTTCGGATTTGGCGCGTACAGTTAAAGGCCAGCGCAGCCATGGAACAGCCGCACCTGGTTCTCCCTCGCCTGCTGCCGATTCAGCAGGAGCGGCCGCCGCAGGAGACGATTCCGCAGACGCGTCTCGAGCGCGATCGCATCAAGGCCGTGGTCCAGTCGTACGTCGCGGAGCTGAAGCCTGTTCCGCCGATGCCCGTCGACGATCTCCGCATGCACGCCGACACGGTCGTCGCGGGTGCGGGACTGCAGGAGAAATATCGCGACTACGTGGCCGTGCTGCTCAACAACGAAGCCTGGCGCGATACGCTCGCCGGCATCCCGTACGAGCGCCGATTGTTGATGCTCCCCAAGTGCCTGCGCGTGGAGGCCAAGTGTCCGGCACCCTTCGACGAATTCGGCCTGCTGTGTAAGCACTGCGGCCTCTGCTCCATCCAGGATCTGCAGGATGAAGCCGAGCGGCTCGGCTACGCCGTCTTGGTGGCAGAAGGTTCGGCGCTTGTCACGGCCATCATTCAAACGGGGAAGATCGACGCGATCGTCGGCGTCAGCTGCCTCTCCGTGCTCGAGAAAGCGTTCCCGTTCATGGAAGCGGCCGCGGTTCCAGGCATCGCGATCCCCCTCCTGCAGGACGACTGCATCGACACGAACGTCGACACCGACTGGGTGTGGGACGTCCTCCACCTCACGCGCGACGACCGCACCTATCGCATGGATCTGGATGGGATCCGCCGCGAGGTCGACGAGTGGTTCACGCCCGCGGGGCTCGACGCGCTGCTGGGTTCCGCCCCCACGGAAACCGAGCGCATCGGCCGCGCGTGGCTGACCCGGGCGGGCAAGCGCTGGCGGCCCTTCCTCACCGTCTGCGTCTACCGCGCCTTGCGGCAGGATCCTGACGCGGAATTCCCGCAGGCGCTCAGGAAGATTGCCGTAGCGGTCGAGTGCTTCCACAAGGCGTCACTCATTCACGACGATATCGAGGACCGCGACGAGCAGCGGTACGGCGTCGATGCGCTGCACACCGAGCACGGCGTGCCGGTGGCCCTGAACGTGGGGGACTACCTGCTCGGTGAAGGCTACCGCCTCCTCGCGACCTGCGGCGCGCCTCCGGCGACCTCGGCCGCGATGCTCCGCGCCGCGGCCGAAGGACATCGGACGCTGACGCTCGGTCAGGGCGCCGAGCTCAGCTGGTCGCGCGCGCCGTCGCCGCTCACCTCGCTCCAGGTGCTGGACATCTTCAGAAAGAAGACGGCGCCGGCTTTTCAGGTCGCACTGCAGGTCGGGTCGTACTTCGCCGAAGGCGGTGACGGGCTCGAGGCGATCTTCGACCGGTACAGTGAGGCCCTGGGCATCGCGTATCAGATTCGAGACGACATCGACGATCTCGCTGCCGACGGCGCGGGTGACGACGGCAGTGTGCGTCCGTCATTGCCGCTCGCGATCGCGTTCGAGCGCTCGAACGCGAAGGAGCCGCTGCGCAACGCGCTGCGCAAGGCCTGGACGGGCCCCGTATCGACGGCCGATCAGCAAGAGATCCTCGGTATCATTCGTGAGCTGAGCGCAGATAAGCGTTGCCAGCGTCTCCTCGACGCGTACAAGGAGGAAGCGATTCGGTCCCTGGCGGATGTCGACAATCCCAGCCTCAAAGGCCTCCTCCGCCGCATCGTGGGAAAAATCTTCAACGAGATCGAAATCAAAGGCTGGTGCAGTGAGCGTCAGACGGGAGACGCTGCAGATCGCGCGGCTCGCGCCCAAGCTGCTGGGTGACTCCGCCGACCTCGTCGGACAATTCATTCGCGGACAGCTGAATGCCGACGGCGGCTTCCGCAACCGCGCCGGCGACAGCGATCTCTACTACACCGTCTTCGGCCTGCAGGCGCTCCTCTCGCTGCGCCTCGATCTTCCCGTGGAATCCGCCACCATCTATCTGCGCGGTTTTGGCGCGGGCGAGGAGCTGGACCTCGTCCACCTCTCTTGTCTCGCCCGCTGCTGGGCAATGATGCCGGCGTCAGCGCTGGCGCCCGCAAACAGCGACGCGATTATCGCGCGCGTTGAGTCCTACCGGACAGACGACGGTGGATATCACGCGTCGCGTGATGCCGCACATGGGAGTGCCTATCATGCGTTCCTGGCGATGGGCGCCTATCAGGATCTCGGCGCGATGCCGCCGTATCCGGATCGGGTCCGAGCGTCGCTCGCGGAGCTCCAGTCGGCAGACGGCGCGTTCGCGAATGACCCGGGCCGCCCGCGTGGATCCACGCCTGCCACCGCCGCTGCGGTCACCCTGATTCGACACCTCGACATGCCGGCAGCGCCGGCCCTCGCCGACTGGCTGCTCGCGCGGTGCCACGAAGGCGGGTTCTTCGCGAGCCCCGATGCCCCGGTTCCCGACCTGTTATCCACGGCGACCGCGCTGCACGCCCTGAAGTACACCTTTTACGGTCTGCTCGCGCTGGGTCATTTGGCAGTATGAGACCCATGCACCTTGACGAGTCGCCCGCGGGACACGCCACCCTGCTCGCCGCGCGCCAGGCGCTGATACAGGAACAGACCTCCGCCGGCCATTGGGAAGGACGGCTTTCCAGCAGCGCGCTGTCGACGGCTACAGCCGTCGTGACACTCGCGCTCTCCCTGCGCGAACCGCCGAGCGACTCCTTTGGGGATGGCGATCGGGTCCAGCGTGGGACCGGATGGCTGCTCGATCACCAGAACGAGGACGGCGGCTGGGGTGACACCGATCGCAGCTTCAGCAACATCAGCACAACGGCACTCGGATGGGCGGCGTTGGCGTTCGCCGCGCGAAGCGAACTCGTCGCGACTGCCGAACGCCGCGCCGAAGCGTGGTTGACGAACGCGGCTGGCGGAGTTGCTCCGTCCGCGCTCGCGAAATCCATTGAGGCGCGGTACGGCAAGGACCGGACGTTTTCCGTGCCGATCCTCACAATGTGTGCGCTCGCAGGACGAATGGGACCGGGCTCGGCGGCCTGGCGTCTCATTCCGCAGCTGCCCTTTGAGCTTGCGGTGATCCCGAGGAAATTTTTCACCGTCATCACGCTGCCGGTCGTGAGTTACGCACTGCCGGCCCTGATCGCCATGGGCCTCGTCAGGCATCGTCATCGACCGTCTCGAAATCCCATCGCGCGACTGATTCGCGACGCGGCCGCGTCCCGCTCGCTCGGTGTGCTCGACTCGCTCCAACCGCCCGACGGCGGATTTCTGGAAGCCGCCCCGCTGACCAGCTTCGTCGCCATGAGCCTCATCGCGGCGGGACACGCGACGCATCCCGTCGTGCAGCGGGCGCTCGATTTCCTCCGCCGGTCGGTGCGCGATGACGGCAGCTGGCCGATCGACACGAACCTCGCGACGTGGGTCACCACATTGTCCGTGCAGGCGCTCAACGCCGGGGAGTGCCTGACCGAACACCTCGACGAGCACGCACGGACATCAGTACGAAACTGGCTGCTCGCGCAACAAACGCATGATGAGCATCGTTATACCGGTGCCGCGCCGGGCGCCTGGTCATGGACGAACCTTCCGGGCGGCGTCCCCGATGGCGACGACACCCCGGGAGCCCTTCTCGCTCTTCGCGACCTCGACCCCGATGACCAAACTCGTCAGGCAGCCGCGCGCGGCGTTGAGTGGCTGCTCGACCTGCAAAACCGCGACGGAGGCATCCCGACCTTCTGTCGCGGCTGGGGCGCGCTCCCGTTCGACCGCAGCGGCGCCGATCTCACTGCGCATGCCGTGCGCGCATGGCTGGCGTGGCGTCCCGATCTCGGCCCCCCCCTTCAGGCCCGCGTCGACCGGGCGCTCGACCGCGCGATCGCCTACCTTGCGGGCGCGCAGCGCGTGGACGGCGCGTTCGTTCCGCTGTGGTTCGGGAACCAGCATGTGTCCGGCGAGGAAAACCCGACATACGGCACGAGCCGGGTCCTCCTGGCTCTTCAGGCCGCACATGGGCGGACTCCACGAAACGTGGGCGGGGCAGTGTCCCGCGCGATCGGGTGGCTCGTGAACGCGCAGAACCCGGACGGTGGCTGGGGAGGCGACGCGGGCGCTCCGTCGTCGATCGAGGAGACCGCGCTCGCAACGAGCGGCCTGGCCGCATGCGCCGACAACGAGGAGGCATGCCGGGCGGCGGGCCGCGGCGCGAGTTGGCTCGCACAAGCCACTCGCCACGGCACGTCGTTTCCGTCGTCGCCAATCGGGTTGTACTTCGCGAAACTCTGGTACTACGAGAGGCTGTATCCGATCGTCCTCGTCGCCGAAGCGTTCGAACGTCTGGGGCGCAGCGAGGGAGTCTCATGAGCGTTCCGTTCCTCGTGCCGGCGGTCCTCTTCCTGGCCTACTCGGACGGCGCCACTATTTTCGATGCGGGCATGCCCGCGCCGGTCCTCTGGGGAGACGAGGACGTCGTGCGCCGAGGGGTTGGGCGGAGGTGTGTCTGACCTGCGGTTGACGCGCGTCAACTGCCGGTTTGACTATCCGTTTGCGCCCGCCGAGGTGGTGGAATTCTTCCGCGAGTATTGCGGGCCGACGACACGCGCGTTTGCCACGTTGGAGGAAACATTGGAAAGAATCTTCTCGATGTCCCGATCGGCGAGTCTGCTGCCCTCGATACGCGTCGATGACCCTATGCTCTCGATCGTCGCCGCGCGCCGCAAAGCGGACAATCGTTCCGGCGCCAGCGTGCTCAGCGCGCGCCAGGCACCCTTGAACTCGTCGAGCTTCGCGATGATGTCGAGCATCTCGGGCTCGATGACCAGGGTCCTGGTGTTGATGGTTCCCGCCATAAATCCAGCCATATCCAGCTGGTACTTCGCGGGAAAGCTGAAGTTGGGTGTTGACCCACGTCCGAAAGGCCAGCGCGGTGCTATGTATTGAATAGCGACTAAAAGAGCGTGGCGCTATCGATTCGCCTGATTTGCAGATGTGGATGGAACATTCATCGTTGGTGGTTCACAACCCGCATGCACCCAACCGCATCTCTTCCGAGATTTGGCAGGATGCGCCGCAGTTCATTGAAATGGGCAGAGGAATGGGTTGGTCGGATGGCAAACCGATGATGGGGTAGGGCTGCATCAGCAGCCGTCAAATCTCTACCCATTCCGTCGTTCGATGTGGGTCATCACGTAAAGCGTACTGTGTGACTTCCGGAGCAATTCCGGGGACAACGGAACGGCCGCGTGCCGATTGTGAAAGACTTGAAGCATCAGTAGATAATGGACAACAAGTTGGACAACAACCAAAAAGCGGCCAACTTTACTCCAGTATTTAAGTCTGACCAAACAGCTAGACCACACCCTCAAGCTGGTGTGTCTGCCAGTTCCGCCACTTCCGCAAGTGGTCGGCCAGAGCCGGACGGGGACCTTCGAGCGATAACAGCGAACGACTGACGAGTGACGACTATTTGGGCTGCGCTGGCGACGCTGGCGGAGTCGTCTTCACGGGCGCAGTCGGCGGCGGAACCGGCGCTTTCGGTGCGCTCACCGGCGCGCGGGGCGCCGCGGTGCCGCTGACCACCGAGCCTGGACCGCGCTGGCCCATTAGCGCCAGCGCCATCGCGCCGACCATGAACAGCACCGCCATCACCGCCGTCGCCTTCGAGAGCACGGTTGCGCCGGCGCGCGCACCGAAAGCCGACTGGCTGCTGCCGCCACCGAACGCGGCCGCCATGTCGCCCTTCCCCTGCTGCAGCAGGATCACCATCAGCAGGATGAGGCACGTCAGCACGTAGAACGTCGAGAGCAGGTAATACAGGACCATAACAGCATTCTTTTCGGAGACGGGAAACGCCGATTATACCGCAGCCCGGCTGCGCGTCACAATCTCGGTGAAACTGCGCACCTCGAGGCTGGCGCCACCGACCAGCGCGCCGTCGACGTCGGCCTCGGCGATCAGATCCCGGATATTGTCCGGCTTCACACTGCCGCCGTAGATGATGTGACAGTGGTCGGCCGCGTCGCCGCCGAACCACTGCCGCAGCCGCTTCCGGATGTGCGCATGCGCTTCGCCGGCCTGCGCCGCGGTCGCCGTCCGTCCCGTGCCGATGGCCCACACCGGCTCGTACGCCACCACGAGCTCGGCGGTCTGCTCGGCGGTGAGCCGGTCGAGACCGTCCTTGATCTGCCGATCGAGGACCGCGAACGTCTCCTCCCGCTCCCGTTCCTCGAGCGTCTCGCCGATGCAGACGATCGGCGTCAGCCTCGCGTCGATCGCCGCCAGCGCTTTGCGGTTGACGATCGCGTCGGTCTCCCCGAACAGCCGCCGCCGCTCGGAATGGCCGACGATCACGTACTCCGCGCCGGCTTCCCTGACCATCGCCGGCGACACTTCGCCCGTGAACGCGCCTTCGCGCTCCCAGTGGAGGTTCTGGGCCGCCACGCCGATCTTCGTGTTGCGCGCCGCGTCCGCGAGCGCATGCACGGCGGTGAACGCCGGCGCGAGGACAATCTCGACGTCGGTGATGTCCTTGACCGCGGGCCGCAGCTCCTTCACGAATTCGACCGCCTCGTGCACGGTCTTGTACATCTTCCAGTTGCCGGCGATGAACGGTATCCGCATGAAAGGGCCTGGTCCTACCCGACCTACCCCGACCGCTCGGCTGAAGCCGTCGCGCTCCGGAGTCGGACCCACCTGACCTACGCGACCTACCTGACCTACCTGACCCACCCGACCCGCTCGGCTGAAGCCTTCGCGCTCCGGTGTCAGACCCACCTGACCTACGTGACCTGCCGCGCTCTCATGTTTTATCCGCCAGTGCGGCCACGCCAGGCAGCGTCTGCCCGCCGAGGAACTCCAGGGAGGCCCCGCCGCCGGTTGAAATGTGCGTGATCCGGTCGGCCATGCCGGCTTTCTTCACGGCGGCAATCGAGTCGCCGCCGCCGATGATGGTCGTTCCCTTGACCGCCGCCACCGCGCGCGCGACGGCGTTGGTTCCCGCTGCGAACGCGTCGATCTCGAACACGCCCATCGGGCCGTTCCACACGACCGTCTTCGCCTCCGCGACGGCCTCCTTGTACGCCGTGATGGTCGCCGGTCCGATGTCGACGCCGTATCGCTCGCCGATGCGCGGGTCGCCGACGGCAAGCACCTGGCTCGACCTCCCCGCTTCGACCCGATCCGTCACCACGTGATCCACCGGCAGCTCCAACCCCACGCCCCGGGCCGCCGCGTCCGTTTCGATCTGCCTCGCCGCGTCGAGCTTGTCGTCTTCCACGAGCGACCGGCCGATCGGCACACCGCGCGCTTTGAAGAACGTGTACGCCATCGCGCCGCCGATGATCATTCGCTCGATCTTTCCCAGCATGTTCTCGATGACCCCAATCTTGTCGGAGACCTTCGCGCCGCCGAGAATGACGACGAACGGCCGCTCCGGCGACTCGAGCGCGTGCCCGAGGTAACCGAGCTCCCGTTCCATCAGCAGGCCGGCTGCCGGCCTCGGCAGACAGCGGGTGATGCCTTCGACCGACGCGTGCGCGCGATGCGCCGCCCCGAACGCGTCGTTCACATATCGGTCGGCGAGCGACGCCAGCGCCCTCGCGAACTCGGGATCGTTTTGTTCCTCTTCCGCGTGAAACCGCAGGTTCTCGAGCAGCACCACGCCGCCCGGCGACGTGCGGACCGAATCGATCGCCGCACGCGCCTGGTCGCCGATGCAATCGGTCGCAAACATCACCGGCTTGCCGAGGAGCTCCGCCAGGCGATCCGTGATCGGCCGCAGGCTCATCCGCGGATTCGCTGTCCCCTTCGGGCGCCCGAGATGGCTGGCGAGCACGACGGTGGCGCCGTGGTCCAGGGCATATTGGATCGTCGGAAGCGACTCGCGGATTCGCGTGTCGTCGCCGATGCGCCCGCCTTCCAGAGGAACGTTGAAATCCACGCGGATGAAGACCCGCTGGCCGCCGAGGTCGAGATCCCTGATTGAGAGTTTCATCGGGTCGCTCGGCTTAAAGCCTGTGAAAAAATCGTTGTGGCGTCCGCCTTTAGGCGGACCTCGTCTGGTCCGGCTGAAGCCGGACGCCACATGAAGCCTTCGCCGGCTCACGCCGTCGCGCTACAAGCCCCTCTTCACGAGCAGCCGCAACAAGTCGACACAGCGGTTCGAATAGCCCCACTCGTTGTCATACCATGACAGGATTTTCAGGAAGTCTCCTTCCATCACCTTGGTGTACGGCATGTCGACGATCGAGGAGTGCGCGTTGCCCTTGAAATCGATCGACACAAGCTCCTCGCTCGAGCACGAGAGGATTCCTTTGAGCGGTCCGGCGGCCGCCGCCGTCATCGCCGCGTTCACCTCTTCGGCCGTGACGCGCCTGCCGAGGATGGCCGCGAGATCGACGCACGACACGTTCGGCGTCGGGACGCGCATCGAAATGCCGTCCAGCTTGCCTTTGAGCTCCGGCAGCACTTCGCCGACCGCGGCGGCCGCGCCGGTGGTGGTCGGGATCATCGACAGCGCCGCCGCGCGCGCGCGCCGCAGGTCCTTGTGCGGCAGGTCCAGCAGCTGCTGATCGTTCGTATACGAGTGGATCGTCGTCATCCACCCCTTCTTGACGCCGAACGTCTGGTGGAGGACCTTCGCGAGCGGCGCCAGGCAGTTCGTCGTGCACGACGCATTCGAGATGATCTGGTGCTTCGAGGGATCGTACTGATCATCGTTCACCCCCACGACGAGGGTGACGTCGGGACCCTTGGCGGGTGCGGTGATGACCACCTTCTTCGCGCCCGCGGCGAGGTGCTTCGCCGCGGCGTCGCGGTTCGTGAACAGCCCGGTCGATTCGAACACGACGTCGACGCCGAGATCCTTCCACGGCAGCTCGGCCGGATCACGCAGCGACAGCACTCTGAACTCGTCGCCGGCGACGGCGATGCTGTCTTCCTTCGCCTCCACACGCGCGTGCAGGTTGCCGAGCACCGAGTCGTACTTCAGCAGATGGGCGAGCGTATGCGCGCTGGTGAGGTCGTTGACGGCGACGAAATCGATGCTCGTGTCGCCCAGCGCGGCCCGCATGATGTTGCGGCCGATGCGGCCGAACCCGTTGATCCCTACCCGGACGGGCATCGGTATCCTCCTTGCCCGCAGGACGCGGCGCGCGTCCTTGGACAAACGTTTCATTCTACAATAGCCCGCCGCGATGTACCTCGCCTACAGCCTGCTGGCGCTCGTCGTCTTCATCGTCGTGTCGCCGTACTTCCTGTACCAGGCCATCCGGCACAAGAAGTACATCGGCAGCCTCCGCCAGCGCCTCGGCTTCCTGCCGATCACGTTCAACATCGACGCGGAGGAATCGATCTGGATCCACGCCGTGTCGGTCGGCGAGGCGCTCACCGCCCGCGCCCTGGCGGCCGATCTCAAAGCCCGTTATCCGCGCCTGCGCCTTTTTCTGTCGACGACGACGATTGCCGGGCAGCAGGTCGCGCGGCACAGCCTCTCGAACGTCGACGCGATCTTCTACTTTCCGTTCGACTGGACGTTCATCGTGCGCCGCACGCTGCACCTGGTGAGGCCCCGTCTGTTCGTCATGATGGAGACCGAGATCTGGCCGAACCTGCTGCACGAATGCCGCCGGCGCGGGGTGAAGACCGTGATGATCAACGGGCGCATCTCGGCGCGCTCCTACCGGCGCTACCGGATGGTCCGCCCATTCTTCCGCCGGGTGCTGGCCGACGTCGATCGCTTCTGCGTCCAGAGCGAGGAATCGGCGCGCCGTTTCGTCGAGCTCGGCGCCGATCCGGTTCACGTGACGGTCACAGGCAGTCTGAAGTTCGACTCGCTGGAACTGCCGGCCGCGACGGCCCACGGCAAGCCGCGCCAGCGCGTGCTGCGGTTCTTCCGGCTCGCCACGAATCGCACCGTCGTCGTCGCCGGCAGCACGATGCGCGGCGAGGAAGCCGCCGTGCTCCGCGCGCTCGCGCGGATCAGGGAGAAGCTGCCGGGCGCGCTGGCGGTGCTGGCGCCGCGGCAGCCCGAGCGCTTCGGCGAGGTCGAACGCCTCGCCCGCGACGCCGGATTCGTCACGATACGGCGTTCGGAACTGCCGATCGACGCGGAGCCGCGGGCCGACGTCGTCGTGCTCGACTCGATGGGAGAGCTGGCGCAGCTGTATCAACTGGCCACCGCGGTGTTTGTCGGCGGCAGCCTGGTGGACCATGGCGGCCACAACATCCTCGAGCCGGCGATCTTCGGCAAGCCGATTGTGTTCGGACCGCACATGCAGAATTTCAAGGAGATCGCCGACACGTTTCTCGCCAACGGCGCCGCGATTCAGGTGCAGTCGGATCGCGAGCTGGACGAGGTGCTCCTGACGCTGGTCACCGATCCGGTGCGCCGCGCCCCCCTTGGTGCGGCGGCCTGCGCGCTTGTCGAAGCCAACCGCGGCGCGAAAACCAAGACGCTCGAGGTGATCGGCGCGCTGCTGCCCCCACGCGACGGCCACGGCCGCGCCGTCGTCAGGCCGTTCCGTCTGGTGCATTGATCCGGACATGGCGGTGATGCCGGTCGTC
Source organism: Acidobacteriota bacterium (assembly GCA_003222535.1). Taxonomy (GTDB): domain Bacteria; phylum Acidobacteriota; class Vicinamibacteria; order Vicinamibacterales; family CAVVIG01; genus QHWJ01. The sequence goes on from QHWJ01000044.1 coordinate 15,453, forward strand.
GAGGCGGGCTTGAGCTCGGCTTACGGCGCGGCGGCGGCGTGGCGGCGGGCCTGGTACGCGCGCGACCCGTCGCGGCGGCGCCGGCTGACACGCCCCGTCATCAGCATCGGCAATCTGCGGATCGGAGGCACCGGCAAGACGCCGATCGTCGATTACATCGCGCGGCTGCTTCTCAAGCGCGGCGAGCGTCCGGCCGTTCTCACGCGCGGGTACGGGCGGCGCGTGGTGCGCGACGGCGTGATGGTCGTGTCGGACGGGACGGCCGTCCTCGCCGATCTCGACCTAGCCGGTGACGAGCCGCTGATGCTCGCGCGGGCGCTTTCCGGCGTCCCGATCCTGGTCGGCGCCGACCGGTACCTGTCGGGTTGTCTCGCGGAGCGCCGTTTCGGCGCCACCGTCCATCTGCTGGACGACGGGTTTCAGCATCTCGAGCTGGCGCGCGACGTCGATCTGCTGCTCGTCTCCGAGGACGACCTGCAGGATCGCCCGCTGCCGGCGGGCCGGCTGCGCGAAGGGCTCGCGGCGGCGGCCGCCGCCGATGCGGCGCTGATCACGGCGGGATACGACACGGCCGCCGAGCGGCTGGGGCGCGCGTTCGGGGTGGCGCCGGTCTTTCGCGTCACGCGCTCGATCGGCGCGCCGCGGAGGATCGTGGGCGCGCGCGACACGGTGGTGGTGCCGACGGCGTCGCGCGTGTTCGTGGTCACGGGCATCGCGCGGCCCGACCGTTTCGTCGCGGACGTCTCGTCGGCAGGCTGGGACATCTCGGGGATCATGGAATTCCGCGACCATCACCGGTTCGGCGCGCGTGACGTGAAGCGCATCGCGGCGGCATCGCGCGCGGCCGGGTCGGCCATCGTGCTGACCACCGAGAAGGACGCCGTGCGGCTGGCGGTCTGCGAGCTCGGCGACCTGCCCATCGCGGCGGTGCCTCTCGTCGTTGGCGTGGAGCCACCTGACGTGTTCGGCGACTGGCTCCTCGAACGACTCCGTACTAATCCGCAATCTCCTCGGTCCTCGGCCGAGGCACCGCTGAAGCGGCGCCCTGCAGAAGCAATCCGCAATCCTCAATCCGCCATCCGATGAGACACCGTCTGGAATACCTGATCGTCCGTCTGCTGATCGCGCTGGTGCGCGTGATGCCCGGCCCGCTCGTGCGCGCCGGCGGCACCATCCTCGGGCTCGCGCTCTATGGGATCGATCGCGGGCATCGCCGCATCGCGCAGCGGAATCTGACCACCGCGTTTCCCACGCGGCGGCCGGCCGAGCGACGCGCCATCGCCCGCGCGGCGTTCGCGCATTTCGGCCGGCTGCTGTTCGAGCTGCTCCGGTTCGGGACGCTGTCCCCGGCGAAGATGCTGGCGCGCGTCGAGTTCGACGGCGAAGAGCGATCGCGCCTCGCCTATGCGCAGGGCAGGGGCGTGCTGTTCGTCACCGGCCACTTCGGCTTCTGGGAACTGCAGGCGATGGTTCACGCGCTCAGGGTGGAGCCGGTCTCCATCCTGGCGCGCGCGCTCGACAACCCGCATCTCGATCGCCTGCTGGAGCGCATCCGTCAGCGCACGGGCAACACGGTCGTGTATCGACGAGGGACGATTCGGCGCGTCATGCGGACGCTGCAGGCGGGACACGGCGTCGCGGTGCTCATCGATCAGCACATCATGAGCCGCGACGCCATCTACGTGGACTTCTTCGACCGTCCGGCCGCCACGACGCCGGCGGTCGCCGCGCTGGCGCTGCGCACCGGCGCGCCGGTGGTGCCGGTGTTCGCGCTCCCGCTCGGCGGCGGACGCTATCGTATGATCTACGAGCACCCGATCGAGCCGCCGCGCGCGGATTCCACCGATGCCGTTCGCGAGCTCACGCAGCGCTGCACCGACGTGCTCGAGATGTACGTCCGGCGGCATCCGGAGCTGTGGCTGTGGATGCACCGGCGATGGCGCGACAACGGGCCGGCGGCCGACGGCGTCCGCGGCATGTTCCTCTCGGCAGAGCAGGACGAGGCGGACTCGGGGATTGTGGATTGAGGATTGTGAACTAGAGTCATCGGAGGGTCCGGAGGAAACGGGTTCACACGGAGAAGCGGAGCAACGGAGACGATACGGAGAAGAGGCGCGACCAGGGAATTGCACGCGAACACGAACCGGGGGACGAGAGGGTTTGTGCTCGCGCGCGATTCGTGCTGATCGCAGCCCGCGCTGCGGGCTGGTCGCACGCGACGCCGGCTGCTCCGTTTCGTCTCCGTGTCTTCGTGACTCCTGTGAAACCGTTTGCTCCGCGGTCTCTGCGTCCTCTGGCCATTCACGGTCGGCATTGAAGTTCATGAGATAGCTTCTGGGAATTGCGGAACAGTGATTTGGATCGCTTAGTCATCCTCGCGCCGAACTGGCTCGGCGACGCCGTCATGGCGCTGCCGGCCATCGCCGACGTGCGGCGCGCGGCGCCCGCCGCCACGATCGCGGTCGCGGCGCGGCCGGCGATCGCGCCGCTGTTTCGACTCGTGCCCGGCGTGAACGAGACGATCGTGCTGGAGCGGCCGGTGTCGATCGTCAACGCGGCGAGGTGGCACGAGCTCGGCGTCGAGATCGGCGGGAAGGGCTTCGACACGGCGCTTCTGCTGCCAAACTCGATCCATGCGGCGCTCCTGGCCACGCGCGCGGGTATTCCCAACGTCTGGGGCTATCGCACCGGCTGGCGCGGCGCCCTGCTGACGCGAGCGATACGGCGCACCTCGGGACTGCACCAGGTGGAGTACTACCAGCAGCTCGTGCACGCGCTGGGGTTTCCCAACGGTCCCATTGAGCCGCGAGCGTCCGTCCCGGCGGACGCGCGCGCGGCCGCTGCCCGCGTGTTGACGGACGCAGGGTGGGACGGGCGATCGCCGCTCGTCGCGCTCGCGCCCGGCGCCGCCTATGGCGGCGCGAAGCGCTGGCCTCCCGCGTATTTTGCCGAGCTCGCGCGGGCGCTTTCCGCCGACGGCGTTCGGTGCCTGATGATTGGCAGCGGCGCCGACTCGGCGGCTGGCGGGGAAGTGGCGCGCGCTTTTCCCACCTTCGCTCGCGGCACCAGCGAGCGAGCCACGGCGGGGATCGAGCCGATCATCGACTTGATCGGACGTACCGATTTGCCGGCGCTCGCCGGCGTGCTGGCCCACTGCCGCACGCTCGTGACGAACGACTCCGGCGCCATGCATCTGGCCGCGGCGGTCGGGGTCGGCGTGACGGCGGTATTCGGCCCGACCGACGAGCGGGCGACGCGGCCGATGGGCGACGGGCACGAGGTGTTGACCCACTCCGTCTGGTGCCGGCCCTGCATGCTGCGCGAGTGTCCGATCGATCATCGCTGCATGCGCGGCATCGGGGTGGCCGCGGTGCTCGGCGCCGCTCGAAGGACGCTGTGACGCCGACGAAGCGGCCGGCCGTCTTCCTGGATCGCGACGGCACCATCATCGAAGACGTCGGCTATCTCGACACGCTGGATCGTGTCGCCTTCTTTCCGTGGACGGTCGACACCATCCGCGCGCTCAACCGCGCCGGTCTGGCCGTCGTCGTCGTGACGAACCAGTCGGGAATCGCGAGAGGGCTGTTCACCGACGCCTTCGTCGAAGAAACGCACCGGTACCTCACCGCGCGTCTGGAGACGGGCGGCGCGCGCGTCGACGCGTATTACTATTGTCCGCACCACGCGGACGGCACCGTCGCCGAGTACAGCCGGCGCTGCGACTGCCGGAAACCGGCGCCCGGCCTGATCGATCGCGCGACGAACGATCTCGGTCTTGATCCCGCGCGGTCGTTCGTGGTCGGCGACAGATGGCTGGACGTTCAGCTCGGCCGTGCGGTCGGGGCCCGCGCGATTCTTGTCCGCACGGGGGTCGGCAGCGTCCAGGAAACGCGGCCCCCGAGCGGCGTGACCGCCGACGCGGTGGTGGATAACCTCGCCGCCGCTGCGAGCTGGATACTCAACGATTTGCGATCTGGCGATCCGATGATCGGCGATCGCCGATCGCCCATCATCGATCGCCGATCGCCGATCTAACATCACCCGATGCTGATTGCCCGTTCCGTTCATCCGCTGCCCGGCGAAGCCGAACGCAAGGAACGGCTGCTCTCGCTCATCGACGGCTTCTCGAGCCGCCGCGTCCTCGTGCTCGGCGATCTGATCGCCGACGAGTTCATCTACGGCGAGGTCGCCCGCGTGTCTCGCGAGGCCCCCGTGCTGATCCTGAAGTACGACGCCACCGAGATCGTGGCGGGCGGCGCCGGCAATGCCGCGAACAACGTGGCTGCGCTCGGCGGACGCGCGCGCCTCGTGGGTCTGGCCGGCGCCGATCCCGACGGCCGGCGCCTGCTGGCCAGCTTTCACCGCGGCGTCGATCGCGCGGACGTCGTCCGCGTGCGCGGGTACGGAACGCCGGTCAAAACGCGCATCCTCGCAGGCGGCGTGCATGCCGCCCGGCAGCAGGTCGTGCGGATCGATCGCGACACGGGCTGGCCGCTGGACGAGGCGGTCAGCGCGGCGCTGGCGAAGAAGATCGAGCCGGTGCTGGACGCGTGCGACGCGGTCCTGCTGTCGGACTACGGTTCCGGGCTCGTGACGCCGGCGCTCGCCGACGTCGTTCGCGGGGCGGTCGCGCGCCGCAGCCGCCGGCGTCCGATTCCCGTGCTGCTCGACTCACGCTACCGTCTGCTCGACTATCACGGCCTGACGGCGTGTACGCCGAACGAGTCGGAAGTGGACCGGGTGCTCGGCATTCACATCGACGACGACATGAACGCGCTGGAGCGGGCGGGGCGGCTGCTGCTGCGCCGCACGGGCATGCACGCGGTGCTCGTCACGCGAGGCAGCCGCGGGATGGCGCTCTTTCAGCCCAGGCAGGCGACGGTGCATGTGCCGATCTTCGGGTCGGATGAGGTCGCCGACGTCACCGGTGCGGGCGATACCGTCATCGCGACGTTCGGCCTCGCGCTTGCCTCTGGTGCGTCGTTCTACGAAGCGGCGCGGCTCGCGAACTATGCCGGAGGGATCGTCGTGATGAAGCGCGGCACGGCGACCGTGTCGGCGCGGGAGCTCGCCGACGCGGTGACGGGCGATCACGACACTCTGGAAGTCTGAAGTCTGAAGTCGGAAGTCGGAAGTCAGAAGTCGGAAATGGAATCTGCAATCTGCAATCTGCAATGTAAATGGTGCTGACTGAATCGGAACTTGTGGAAGCGGTGGCCCGCGATCGCGCGGCCGGACGCGCCATCGCGTTCGCCAACGGGTGTTTCGACCTGCTGCATGTCGGCCACGTGCGATATCTCCAGGGCGCCGCCGCCGAAGCGGACCGGCTCATCGTCGCCGTGAACGACGATCGATCCGTGGCAGGGCTGAAGGGCGAAGGGCGCCCCATCCTCCCGGCATCCGACCGCGCCGAGCTCGTCGCCGCGCTCCGTCGCGTCGACTACGTCGTGATCTTCGGCGATCCAACCGTCGAGCGGCTGCTGTTGCTCCTGCGGCCGGACGTCCACTGCAAAGGCACCGACTACAGCGTCGAGTCGGTACCCGAACGCGCGATCGTGGCCGGATACGGCGGCCGCACCGCGATCGTCGGGGACGAAAAAACACACGCCACGCGGGAGATTCTTGCCCGCGTGGCGCGGACTGAGGACCAGGGACCGCCCCGGGACCAGGGACGGACCGAGGACCAGGGACGGACCAAGGACCAAGGACGGACCAAGGACCAAGGACGGACCGAGGACCAAGGACGGACCAAGGACCAAGGACGGACCGAGGACCAGGGACGGACCGAGGACCAGGGACGGACCAGGGACCAGGGACGGACCAAGGACCAAGAACCAAGCACCAAGGACCAAGCCAGGTGACCCGTTTCCTGATCGTGCGCCTCGGCGCTCTGGGCGACGTCGTGCACGCCATTCCCGTGGCGGCGGCGCTGCGGCGGGCGTTCCCCGCCGCGCGAGTCGACTGGCTGGTCAGCGCGAAGCATCGCGAGATCCTCGATCTCGTGCCGGTCATCGATCGCCGTCTCGTCATCGACGAGCGTCCTTCGGCTCTTCGACGCGCTCAAGGGCGTGGTGGACCTGTCGAACGCGTGCAGACGTCGGGCGCGACGTCGTTCCTCGCAGCGATCCGCGAGCTGCGGCTGGGGCGGTACGACGTCGCAATCGATCTGCAGGGGCTGATCAAGTCGGCCATGCTCGCCCGGAGCTCGGGCGCGCCGCGCGTCGTCGGCTTCTCGTCGCGCTACGCGCGCGAGCGGCTCGCGCGGCTGTTCTACACCGACGCCTGCGATCCTGGCCGCGGGGGGCTGTACGATCCGCGCGAAACGAGGCATGTCGTCGAGATCAATCTGGGCGTGCTCGAGGTCCTTGGCATCACCGTGGCGAATCCGGAATTTCCGATCGAAGGGATCGACTCCGACGTGGCGTGCCGGATCCGTCAGCAGACCGGCGGCCGCTATGCCCTGCTCAATCCCGGCGCGGCGTGGCCGAACAAGCGCTGGCCCCCGATGCGGCTGGCGGCCGTCGCGGCCGGGCTCCGCAGCCGGCACGATCTGATCTCGGTGGTGTTATGGGGACCCGGCGAGGAGGTGCTCGCGGCGGAGGTGGTCGCGTGCGCGGGTGGCGCCGCCGTGCTCTCTCCGCCGACGACGGTCGCCGACCTGGTCGCGCTCGCGCGCGGCGCGACGCTGATGGTGTCGGGCGATACCGGGCCGATCCACGTGGCCGCCGCGGTCGGCACGCCGATTGTCGGCATCTACGGTCCGACGCGTCCGGCGAGGAATGGTCCGATGTCGCCGCACGACGTCACCGTGTCGCGGGACGCCATCTGCCAGTGTCATCATCTCCGTCGCTGCAGGCTCGATCGCATGTGCCTGCTCGAAATCGAGGTCGCCGAAGTTCTTGGCGCCGTCGAGCGCCGCCTTTCCACCGAGCCGACACGTGTCTGAACGGGGCCGTCCCGGCGGAATGCGCTACGCGATCGTCGCGGGCATCGCGCGGTTTCGCGTCACGCTCGGGTTCGTGTCCGGTGTGCTCGTGCTGGTGCTGGCGCAGCCGGCCGGCGCGTCCCTCCTCGCCGGAACGACCGTTTCCGCGTGCGGGGAGGCGATCCGTATCTGGGCCGCGGGACATCTCCACAAGTCCCGCGAAGTGACGGCGTCCGGGCCGTACCGGTGGTGCGCGCATCCGTTGTATGTCGGGTCGTCGCTCATGGGGCTTGGTCTCGCGATCTCGTGCGCGAGCGTGCCGGCGGCGGTCTTGATCGGGGCCTACCTGGTGACGACGCTCACGGCGGCGATCAAGAGCGAGGAGGCGTTTCTGCGGCGGACCTTCGGCGAGCAATACGATCTGTATCGGAGCGGAGTCGAGGCGAAGAGACGCGCAAGCGGCGGCGCGCGCCGGCGGCGGTTCAGCCTGGCGCAGGCCATCGCGAACCGCGAGCACCGCGCGGTCATCGGCTTCGTCGTCGCGATGTTGCTGCTGGTTTGGAAGGCAACGTATAATGGTTCGTTTTGGCGGACAGCCGGGCTGTGAGACGTGTCGTAAGGGCGGTTAGCTCAGTGGTAGAGCACCGGCTTTACACGCCGGCTGTCACAGGTTCGAATC
>QHWJ01000045.1:0-8501 GCA_003222535.1 Acidobacteriota bacterium
GAGTGGACGGCAGGGGTTTCGGCGTCGTATCGCCGTCAGTCAGACCAAGCGCCCATTTCAGCGCTTCGAAATACATCTGACGGACATTGCGGTTGTCCCACGTCGCCGCGTCGTGCGCGAACGACGAGTAGAACACGCGTCCCTTGCCGTACGTCTTGGCCCACACGAGCGGCATGTCGCCGTTCGTGCCGTGGTACTCCGCGTTGGGCGGCATCTTCGAGGCGTCGAGCCGCAGCAGCACGCGCGCCTTGTCGCGCGAGAAGGCCTTGGGTTGATAGAACTCGTCGGCGATGTTGAGCGTGGCCGGGAAGTGCCGGGTCGCCGGAAAGTCAGGCGCCTCGTTGATCACCGTGCCGGGCGCGCTGCCCCAGGGGTGACCGTCGTAGCGGCCGCCCAGCAGGTCGCCGAACTCGGGCCACGACTCGAACGCCGTGAGCGCCGTATGGCCCGCGACGAAGCCCTTGCCGTCATCGTGGACGAAGGCGAGCAGCTCCGCTTTCTGCTTGTCGTCGAGCGGGACATCACGGTGACCGAGAAAGAAGATCGCGTCCACCATCGCGAGACTGGGGCCGCCGCTCGCGGGTTCGCCCGTCGTCCGCATGGGTTGCTTCGCGATGATATTCGAATCGGTGCGGATGAAGGTGTCGTACGCGCCCGATTCATATCCGAGCTGCTCGATTACCGCGAGCGCGTGCGACACCGATTCGTGCTGCGCGATCCCATTGCGTGTGTCGGCCCACGCCAGCACGACCTTGCGGGCACGCGCGCGCGGTCCGTCCCCGTCGCGACCGCCACGCCCCCCTCGTCCGCCCTGCGTGCCGGATGCGCCTCGGCCCTGCGGCTGTTGCGCAAATGGCGCCGCCACGTAGGCGACAGCCGCTATTGCAAGCGCGAGTGGGACGACTATCTTGACCCTCACTACGCGGTCCTTTCTACGGGAGACGGAAGGCGATCACTTCGTCCGACAGCGGGCTTCGCAGGAAACCGCCGCCGCCTGCAGCGATGACGACGTACTGCTTGCCGTCTTTGCCCATGTAGGTCGACGGGATTGAGTGAGCCGGCGCGTCGAGCTTCGTTGCCCACAGTTCTTTTCCGCTGCGCGCATCGAGTGCCCTGAAGTAGCCGTCGATCGTCGCGCCGATGAACACGAGGTTCCCCGCGGTCGTCATCGCGCCGCCGAGACTCGCCGTGCCGGTCTTGATCCCTTTCTTGTCGAGCTCTTCGAAAATGCCGAGCGGCACGCGCCATACGATGTCGCCGGTGTTGGCGCTCACCGCAATCAACTCGCCCCACGGCGGCTCGTTGCACGGATAGCGATGGTCCGGCTCCCAGAAGCGGCCGCCTTCGGGCGTCACTTTGCGGTACGGCGAACGAGCGCTCGGCGCGTTGTCGTCGGCGCCGCGTCCACCGCCGAGCCCACCCGGCGGACCTCCGCGTCCGCCGGCGCCACCCGCCGATGCATCACCGCCGCGTCCGCCGCCGCGGCCTCCGCGACCGCCGGGCCCACCCGAACCGCCACGACCGCGTCCTTCGCCTGGTTTCACTTCCTCTAGGTGTCCCCACTGACCGGCGTTCATCACATTCGTGATGATGAGGCCCAGCTTCCTGTTGTAAGCGACGCCTTGCCAGTTGCCGCCGCCAACCGCGCCGGGAAACATGACAATGTCTTGATTCAGACGCCACGGCGTGTATGGGACGGTGTCTTCGAGCTTGTATTTTTCCCAGAGGCCAGCGCAGTACGACGCGAGCTCGGGCGAGATCGACGACGGCAGCTCGGTTTTCTTTAGCGAGATGCGCGAGAGCGGCGGCGGCTTCAGCGGAAACGGCTGCGTCGGCGATGTCTTTTCGCCGGGCACCGAGCTCTGGGGCACGGGCCGCTCTTCCATCCCAAAGAGAGGCTCACCCGTCACGCGATCGAACATGAACAGCATGCCCATCTTCGTGACTTCGGCCACGCCAGGGATCGTCTTGCCGTCTTTCACGGCGTCGAAGAGCGTCGGCGCGGCTGCCAGATCGAAATCCCAGATGTCGTGGTGGACGAACTGCTGATGCCACTTGCGCTGCCCCGTGGCGATGTCGACGGCCACGAGCGAGGTGCCGTACAGGTTGTCGCCCGGTCGCTCGACGCCGACGTAGTCGCTGCCGGCAATGGAGACCGGGATGTAGACGATGCCGCGCTCGATGTCGGCGGACAGGAATCCCCACGTGTTCGTGCCCCCGATGGTCTTCCAGGCATCGTTCTCCCACGTCTTGTGGTTCGGATCGCCCGGTTGCGCGACAAGATGGAACGTCCACAGCGCGGCGCCAGTGCGCGCGTTCCAGGCACGAATCACCGGGCTCGTCTGCGGTGCGATCAGCACGTCCTTGTAGATCGACGGCGGCGACTGCATCGCTGACCCCATCTCGACGAAGCCGCCCTCACCGAACTCCAGCGCGAGCTTGCCGGTCTTCGTGTCGATCGCGAGCAGCCGTGTGCCCGAGCCAACGAACAGCCGCGGGCTGACGCGCGCGTCGCCCGGCCAGTACGCCAGGCCTCGACGAGTGTTGCCCAGCGTTTCGAACTTCCAGCGCTGCGCGCCGGTCGCGGGATCAAGCGCAAACACGCCGTTCTGGGCGGAGACATACATCACGTCGCTGACGACCAGCGGCGTGCTCTCGAAGAATCCGGTCTTGTCGCCGGTGTGGAACGTCCAGGCGCGCTGCAGAGTCTGGACGTTGTCGACGTTGATCTGATCGAGCGTCGAATACTTCGTGTGACCGGGATCCTGTCCGACGTGGACCCACTCCTGCTGGGCGCCGGCGGCAACGGATCCGATGACGAGCCACGCCGCGAGGACAATGCGCTTCATGCCGTTATCGCCCTCTCATGCGCTGGTCAACGAACGGTGAACGATGTCGAGCACCGCGGCCAGGCGCTCGACTTCGACCTGGCCCGGCGCGGACGCACGGCCGATCATGCCGAAGCACATCGCCGATCCGAAGATTTCGCCGGCCAGGCGCGAGACGACCCCCGTGCCGCCCATTGACATCGTCATCATCGGCCGCTCGGCATAGCGGCTCGCCATCTCCCACGTCGCGCGCAGCAGTTCGAGCACGTCGCTCGGATCACGGGGCATCATCGCCAGCTTCAACACGTCGGCGCCGAGTTCCTGCTGGCGTCGCAGCCGCGCAAGCAGCTCTGCGGCCGGCGGCGTGCCGGAGAAGTCGTGGTTCGACATCACGATGAACGCGCCGACCTGGTGCGCGCCGGCAACGAGGCGGCGCACCACGGCCTCGCTGCGGAACATCTCGACGTCGATCAGGTCGGCAAACTGCGCCTTCAGCAGCGTCGCGTACAGCGCGCCGTAGTCGGCGTCAGCGATGGTCTTGTTGCCGCCTTCGGCCTTGGTGCGGAACGTCACGATCAGCGGCTTTCCATTCAGCTGTGCGGCGACTTTCGGGCCGAGCGCGGCGAGCTTGCCGGCGTCGAGGGCGATGTCGAGAAAGTCGACCCGGAACTCGACGACATCAGTCTGTGCGCTGCCGCCGATCACCCGCGCCTGCGCAATCGCCTCGTCGGCTGTGGTGCCGGTGATCGGCACGATGGTTTTGACGCGGCCTTCGCCAATGACGACGTCGCGGATCTTCACAGTACGCAGCGGACGCGCAGCCAGCACAGACGCTGATGCAGAGGTCGCGCCGGGCGCCGCCTCTGGCAGCAGTCTGGCCGCGAACAGGCTGCTGCCCGCCATCAGCACATCACGACGATCCATCGTTTTCCTCACAGCCTTCCCCCGTTATTAGCCCCGATCGACAGCTGGGACACGTGCGCACGGGCGGCACTGATGCAGCGTGACCCATCAAGCAGTCGCCGTGGCTGGGTGCGCGGCCACGAACTTCTTCGCTGCCTCCAGACACCGGAAAGCGTGCTCGGTGAAACCCATCTCCTTCACGCGTGCGGCATGCGGCGCCTCGATTGAGCAGGGAACGTTCGGGATCCGCTGCAGGATGGACGCAATATCGATCGCGCCCTCTCCCGGGTAGAGCCGTTCTTCGCGCGCCTGACGGGTCAGTTCCTCGGTTGTCGTTGGGATCGCCGCTGTCGCGTCGCACAAGTGCACGAAATGGAACCACTCACGTGGTACCTGCGCGAGGTCAGCGAGCGGCACGCGCGATCGTGAGAAATGGAGCATATCGACCAACACACCGCAGTTGGTACGGCGCGAGGCCTTCAGCACGTCGAGCGCCTCGCGCAGTGTCTTGACGCTGGCGAAGGTGACGAACTCCAGGCTGATGGTCAGCCCGAGTGGCTTCGCAATGTCGCAGAGCTGATCGAAGCACTCCGCGGCGAACACGCGATCGTTCGTCCAGATACTGGAGATCACGTGCTTCGCCCCGAGCTCCGCGCCGACTTCGAGTTCCGGCAGGTATTTCTTCGGATCGGTGCCGTCGGCGACGCGCGCCAGCTCGATATCGTGCACCTTCAGGCCCGTCGACGCGAGCGCGGTTTTCGTCTGGCGCAGCATCTGCGGGTTCGCTGATAGATCGAAATTCGGCTCGCCGGGCAGTCCCATGTAAATGGGCCGGAGGCTCACGAAGTCGTACCCGGCTCGCCCGGCGATGTAGGTCATCTCCGGCGGCGGACAGCCGTAGAGTGTCAAGTAGGCGAGTGAGAACTGCCGAGTGGACGTGCGCGGCCCTGCGGGCCGCGAGGTCTGCTGTTCGCCGGCGGTTCCGATGGCCTGTTGCCACGTGACGCTCGTGGCGGCCGCCGCGAGAATCGAAGCTCCTCGTAGAAAATCGCGCCGCCGCATTCCGCTTCTGCCCATTTCGCGCCTCCGAGTGCCCACCTGATTACTCGCCTTTACGGTAGATGTCGTTGATGTCCCAGTGCCCCGGCGTCGGTGTCGGCGCATTTTCCATCGCGACCTGAATGACCGTCGGCAGCGTAGAGGCCAGCGCGGCCTCGAGCGCCGGCCCCAGCGCCGCCGCCGATTCGATGTTGACGCCGTGCGCACCGCACGCTCGCGCCATCCCCGCATAGTCCACGCGGTACGGCTCACCGCAGCGCTCGAACATGCAGCCGAAGCTCCATCCGTAGTGCATCGATTCGAGTCCCGCGATCGTGCCAAAGCCGGCGTTGTCCATCACGAGCCAGACCACGGACAGGTCCGCCTCCATCGCCGTCGCGATGACGGACGGGTTCGTGCTGAATCCGCCGTCACCGATCAGGGCGACCGCCGAGCGGCCGGGATGCGCTATCTTCACGCCGAGCACCGCCGACGGCCCGAAGCCCATCGTCGCCAACCCGCTCGGCGTGATGAACGTACCAGGGACGGTGATGGGAAACTGCTGGCCGACACCGTTCTTGTTCCAGCCGACATCCGTCACGATGAAGCCGTCCGCGGGTACCGCTTTGCGCAGTTCCGCAAGAATGCGCTCGGGCCGGAGCGGGTACTGATCGGAGTTCCACTGGTGATCCCAGTTTTCGGCGAACGCCCTGCGGCCACGCGTGATTTCCTCCCGCAGTCTTCCCCGATCGCGGTGCGCCTTGCCCGCGGCGACCGTCGCGAGTGCGCCGAGCGCAAGCTTGGCGTCGGCCACCACGCCAAGCTCGGTCGGATAGTTGCGTCCGATTTCCGCTTCGTCTGCGTCGATGTGAATCAATCGAGTTCGTGGAATCGAAAACGTGAACCGCGGATCCCAGGAGCTCGAGTTCGCTTCCGCGAGTCTCGTGCCCACGGCGACGATGAGATCGGCCGTGCGGCATTTGTCGTTCGCGATGGGCGTGCCCCAGAAGCCGCTCTGGCCGAGGAGCAGCGGATGGTCGTCGCGCAGGCAGCCTTTCCCCATCAACGTGTGCGCCACGGGCACTTCGAGCGCTTCGGCGAGGGTCGCGAGTTCCCGGGTCGCCCGCGCCGAGTGGACGCCGCCGCCCACATACAAGACCGGCCGCTCTGCCACCGCGAGCGCCTCGATGATGTGGGCGGCGACTGACGGTTCAATCGTCGGTCGGGCCAACGGCGTCGGCATCTGCTGGAACGCGTCGAGCGGAAGGTCGGCGGAGAACAGATCCATCGGCACGTCGACTAGAACCGGTCCCGGGCGGCCCGCCTGCGCGAGGTGAAACGCGCGCTCGATCACCCGCGGCAGATCCTCGACGCGATCGACTCGATAGACGCGTTTGCAGAACGGCCGGTAAATCTGGAATTGATCCGCGTCCTGATGAAGGTTGACCTCCTGATGCGGATGGCGTCCGTGGTAGTACGACGGCACGTCCCCGGCGATGACGACCATCGGGATCGAATCGAGCGCGGCGTTTGCGACGCCGGTGCACGCGTTGGTGAGGCCCGGACCGAGATGGGTCAGCAGCACCCCGGGCTTGCCGGACGCGCGCGCGTAGCCATCCGCGGCATGCGCCGCCACCTGCTCGTGGCGCGTCGAGACGAACCGGATGCGGCTCCTGCCGAGCGCATCGAGGAACGCGATGTTGGTGTGGCCGCACAAGCCAAAAATGACCTCGACGCCCAGTCGCTCGAGATACTCGGCAAGCAAGTACGATGAGATCCGCGTCTCGATGCCCGTCGCTGTGGTCGTGGCTACCGTGCTCATATCACTCCAAAGGATTTCCGTCGACGACGGCCGTTTTCAGCCTTCCCACGCGCCAGGGATTATGCGCTTGCGGTCTGCCTGTCGCGCGCGTGTAACCGTAACGCCACCGTAACAACGTATTTGTTGGACCGACGCAGTGCTAGGGTTCGCTCGTCGGACTGTCCGAGACGAGTGTGAATCCATGCGCGGCGTCGTCTTTCTCGGGGATCGAGAACTCGCGCTCAAGGACTTTCCTGATCCCACGCCGGGGTCGGGCGAGGTGGTCGTCGCCATGAAAGCCTCGGGCATGTGTGGCAGCGACCTGAAGCACTACCGCGCCGTCGGATCGGACCCACGACGACATGTCATCGCCGGCCATGAGCCATGCGGTGTGGTTGCGGCTGTTGGGGCCGGCGTGTCGGCGGACTTTGCGCCGATTGGTGCGCGGGTCATGGTTCACCACTACAAGGGTTGTGGCCGCTGCAAGCATTGCCGCGTTGGTTGGTCGCAGCTCTGTCGAGACGGCATGACGGTCTACGGCATCACGGGAGATGGTGGTCACGCACATTTCATGAGGGTGCCCGCCTCCACGCTGGTCCCGTTGCCCGACGCCCTCTCTTTTGAAGAGGGTGCGGCCATTTCCTGCGGGACTGGCACCGCCTACGCCGCGCTGAGTCGTATCGATGTCTCCGGGCGCGACACATTGGCAGTGTTCGGCCAGGGAGCGGTTGGACTCTCAGCGACGATGCTCGGTCGTGCGATGGGCGCCCGGGTTATTGCCGTGGACGTTTCTGCCGAAAGGCTCGAGCTGGCAAAGCGTCTCGGGGCCGAGGCGATCATCAACTCGAGTGAGACCGATCCAGTCGCGGCCATTCACGATCTGACGAATGGCGAGGGAGCGACAACAACAATGGACTGCACTGGCGTGTCCGACGCGCGCGTGGCCGCCGTACGGAGCGCTGGCACATGGGGCCGCGTCGCATTCGTCGGCGAAGGCGGAACAACCGCCTTCGACGTCAGCCACCACCTGTTGCGTCGTCAGTTGACCATTCACGCATCGTGGACGTTCAGCGTCACGGGGCAGGCGGAGTGCGCGCGCTTCATTGTGGACAGGAAAGTGCCGCTCAAGAAACTTGTGACGCATCGGTTCAATCTCAACCAGGCGGAAGCTGCGTACAGGCTGTTTGACACGCAGACCACGGGCAAAGCCGTCCTTGTCTTCTGCTGATGGGCCACGGGCGCGACTGTGATTCACGGAGGCCAGGTTTTGGACGGACATAGATTTCCAGACAGGTTGGATGGCCACCGTGGCCGTCAATGAACCCGCGGTCGTCGCCTTAAAGACTCTCAACGGAGGCATACCTATGCGGTGCTGGCGTATCCGCGTGATTGGCCTCGTCGCGATCGCGTTAACGATCGCGCCGAGTACGTTCGCTCAAACCGTTGCGGTGGCTCAACTCTCCGGCACCGTAAACGATGAATCGAACGCGGCCCTTCCCGGCGTCGATGTTACCGTTACGCAAACCAGTACCGGGATGACGCGTTCCGTCGTGACGGGCTCGCGCGGGGAATACGTCTTTACGAACCTGCCCGTTGGCCCGTACACCCTCGGCGCGAAATTGACGGGGTTCAGCTCATTTGAGCAAACGGGCATCGTCCTCGCCGTCGGCGACAGTCGCACGGTCAATGTCTCGTTGAAGATTGGCGCGCTTGAGGAAACCGTCACCGTCGTGGGTCAATCTGCGTTGGTCGACACAGCGAATACCGGCGTGGGCACTCTGGTGGCGCTGGATCAAGTCGTCGGATTGCCGTTGAACGGTCGACAGGCAAACCAGCTCGTGTTGCTGTCGGGTGCGGCCGTCGAGCAGCCCAATGGCCTGACAAGCAACCGCCAGTATCCCAATGCCGTCGCCATCTCTGTCGCGGGCGGC
>QHWJ01000045.1:8549-8947 GCA_003222535.1 Acidobacteriota bacterium
CACCGAGACCGGTGTGCGACCGGCGCGCTACGGCATTTATACCGGCGCGACGGTGAACGCCGTCACTCGCTCAGGGTCGAATCAAGTGCACGGAACTGTATTCGACTTTGCCCGTCACCATGCATTCAACGCCATTCCGTACTTCAATCAAAAGGAGCACAGTGGGAGCGGCCAGGACGACGGCCTCAAACGGAATCAGGCAGGAGGCACAATCGGGGGACCATTGATGAAGGACAGATTGTTTTTCTTCGGTGGGGTGCAGATCACGAACCAGGCGATTTCACCGCAGACAGTCAATCAGATCGTGCCAACTCAGGAAGTCCTGCGCGGAGATTTCAACAAGGTGATGTCCGCGGCGTGCCGCGGGGGTACCGCACGGCAGCTGGGATTTCCGTTCG
>QHWJ01000248.1 GCA_003222535.1 Acidobacteriota bacterium
AGCGTCTGAGGCGGCTGCGCCAGCAGCGGCGTGGCGAAAGCGTTCGTGCGGTCATTGTTTCCTCGTCAGCGTGACGAACCCTGACAGCGCAAGATACATCACGGGATAGGTCAGTGACGCGATCGCCAGCGTGCTCCGATGGTCTTCGGGTCGGGACAGAATCAGCCCGATCAGCACGAACCAGATCGCCGCGCCGACGTTGATCAGCCTGGCGAACGGTCCTCCGCGCGTGGCGTAGAGGTACGGCGTCGGGACGAACGTCAACACGGAAAGTGTGACGATCATCGCCGTCGACACTCGTACAGACGGATGGAGCACGTAGAGATAGAACGCGACGATGTTCCAGTACGACGGAAATCCGAGGAAGAAACCATCGGGTGTTTTGGCGTCGACCTGCGAATAGAAATAGGCGCTGGAGAGGAGCGGCAACACCAGCAGCCACGCGAGGCGGTCCGGCGGAATGCCTGCCCGCCACAGGAGAAACAGCGGCAGCGAGGTGTAGGTCTGAAAGTCGATGACGTCATCGAGCGCCCGCCCATCGAAGCCCGGCAGCATCTCTTTCACGCGCGCCTTGCGCGCCAGCCACCCGTCGGTCGCGTCGATCGCCGTGGCCACCATCATCAGGAAGAACGCCGAACGAAACGACGCGTCGCCGCCGCGCACGATCAGGACGGCCATGCCGGCGGCCGCCACGAGACCCATCGCCGTGTAGAGGTGCACGAGCCACGCGAACGCTTTCTTCATCGCGTCGACGCTCGGCTGAAGCCTTCGCGCTCCGGAGTGGCTGCGTTGCGGCCGCGAGCGTCCTGAACGGCACCATCTCAGGATAGGAGATGAACGCCGGCAGGCCCAGCAACGGTTCGCCTCCTCCGACCCTCAAGACGAGCGAGACGGCAAATGCGGCGATCGACCCGGCGCGGTTGGCCTTCGAGTCGAAGAGCGCGAACAGCAGCTGCGGGAACAGCAGCACGAACACCAGGTCGCTCGTGAAGAACCACAGCGCCTGCACGCTCTGGACCCTCAGCGCGAGCACGGTCGCCACCGAACCCAGCAGCAGGATCGACGAGCGGATCACGCGCTTCATCTGCACCATCGACAGCGATGGCCACACCAGGCGCTTGAGGCAATTCCAGCTCAGCATGGATCCGGCCGACAAGATCGACGAGCTGAAGCTGGACGTCACGGCGCCGATAATCGCCGCCAGGCCGAGAAGACCAATCGCCGGCGGCACGGCCTTCGCGAAGAGCAGCGGCATCGCGTCGGCGGGGGTGGCGTGAAGCCGCGTCACAAGGTCCGGCGGCCACGGATACGCGAACGCCGCCACACCCATCATCAGCGGCGGCACGGTGAAGACGATGGTGAGCACGCCCGCCAGGCTCGACATCCTCCGCGCGTCGCGCGGAGTCCGGCACGACAGCACGCGCTGAAAATAACAGTTCCATGGGATACCGCCGAACATCAGCATCAGCGACACGTCCCACCAACCGACCACCGACCGAGAGGTCCAGAGCCCGCCGTGCGGCTGCAGCGCCGGAATGACTCCGCTCCCATCAGGCCGCGCCGCCACATACGTCATCCACGCGTCGTGCAGCCCTCCCGCGCCACCCAGGACGAACGGCAGCGCGCCAGCGAGCCCGATGGCCACGAGCGCGAGCTGAAAGATGTCGGTGTAGGCCACCGACCACATTCCGCCCAGCACGGTATACGCCGTCGTCACCACCGCGGAGAGGAGAATCGCGGCGGTGAGGTCCATGCCGAGCAGGACGCCGAAGGTGGAGCCGATCGCGACGAGCAGCTCCGCGCTCCAGAACAGCTCGCCCGCCAGCGCCGGAAGAAACAAGACCGCCGCCCACCGCCTGCCGAAGCGCGCCTCGAAGGGATCGATCAGCGTCGTGAATCCGAAGCGTCGCATGACGCCGGCGAAGAAGACGCCGCCGAGGATCAGGCTGATGCCGAAGCACAGGCCCCCCTGAATCCCCAGTTGAATGGAGCTCTTGTACGCGCCTTCGGTGGTGCCGAGCAGGTAGCCGCCATCCACCCACGTCGCCGTCATCGTGAGCGCGGCGATCCAGAGGGGCATCTGCCGCCCGGCGATAATCAGCTCGGCGGCCGTGCCTTCGCGGATCTTGCGCGAGGCCAGCCAGCCGACGACCATGAAGGCGCCGTACATCGCGACGACGGCAGCAATGGCAGGGGTCACGAAGGTGCTAATCAGAGAGACAACGGTTTAACACAGAGAAGCAGAGAAGCGGAGGAACGCAGAGGAGCGGTTCGACGGATCGGGCCGCCAGGCGGCCCGACTAACGCTGGCGGATCGGATCGGAAACGCGAGACGCCATCCGGATCCAAAGCGTCTCGTGTTTCCGATCCGATCACCAGCGTGCGTCGCTTCGCGACGCCCGTCGAA
Source organism: Acidobacteriota bacterium (assembly GCA_003222535.1). Taxonomy (GTDB): domain Bacteria; phylum Acidobacteriota; class Vicinamibacteria; order Vicinamibacterales; family CAVVIG01; genus QHWJ01. Next base: position 2,408 of record QHWJ01000248.1, read on the forward strand.
CCCCTCTTCTCCGTTCGTCTCCGTTGCTCTGCGTCTCCGTGTGATACCGTTTCCGCATTCTCAGTCGCCCTCCTCGGAGGAGGGATCGCCGGATCCAGTCCGAATGCACGTGTTCACCGAAGCTCCGCGTTGCGCGTCTCCGGAATCCGGATCCACATGACGGCGGCAAGCAGAAACGCGGCGCCCGCGACGGCGAACGCCGCGAAGAAGCCGTGTGAGTCCGCCAGCGAGCCGACGACGAACGGCGCCGCGGCGCTCGCGATCCGGCCCGTGTTGTAGCACACGCCCGCCGCCGTCGCGCGGACCGGCGTGGGATACAGCTCCGCGATCACGGCGCCGAAGCCGCTGTAGTAACCCGTTCCGAAAAACGCGACGAAGGGACCGAGAACGAAGAGGAGCGCCGGCGCCTTGAGAAACCCGTAAAGCGGCAGCAGCACACTGGCTGCGAGCACATACATGACGTAGGTCTTCTTCCGTCCGATGGCGTCGGCGATGAAGCCGAAGCTCACGTAGCCGAGCCACATCCCCGACTGCATCGCGATCACGAACAGCGACATCGCCGACGATGACAGGCCGATGCCGCCGCGCGCGGGGTCGAGGGCGAGATAGCCGGGTACCCAGCTGTTCAAGCCCCACCAGCCGAACAGCGTGCAGGCGTTCATCAGCGTGATGAACACGGTGACCTTCGCGATGTCGGGCGCGAAGAGCATCCCGATACGGCCGCGTTCCGAGGCCGGGGTTTCCCGCCAGATCTTCGGCTCCTCGACCTTTCGGCGGATCCACGTCGTGAAGAGCGCCGGCAGCACGCCGACGAAAAACACGCCGCGCCACCCCCAAATCGGCATCACGATCAGGTTGACCAGCGCTGCCAGGCCGTAGCCGATCGCCCACGAGCTCTGGACGAACGCGAGCGCCTTGCCGCGGTGCCTCGCGGGAAACGACTCGGAGACGAGCGCCACGCCGGTCGCCCACTCGCCGCCCATCCCGAGCCCGAGCAGCACGCGGAACACCGCAAGCTGGATCGCCGACTGCGCGAACCCGCACGCCGCGGTGAAGATTGAATACACCAGGATGGCGGCCATCAGCGCGCGCTTGCGTCCGATACGGTCGGCGATGACGCCGAAGGCGACGCCGCCGGCTGCGGCCGCCAGCAGCGTCACCGACCCGAGAATGCCGGCGGTCCGGAACGACAGATGGAGGACCGGATCGCCGATGAGCGCCGCCAGCACGATCGCGTACAGCATCACGTCGAACGAGTCGAGCATCCATCCCATCGCGGCGGCCACGAACGCGTGCCGCGCTCGCCGGTCAGCCTCTCGCCACCACGTCAAGAGGCCTGGCGTGTCAGGGCTGACGGCTGAAGGCTGAGGGCTTATGGTTGATGGCTGATGGGCGCCGCCATCGCGCCTTGGGCGCTCTGGCGTGCCTCGCCGTAGCTCGATCTGATCGTGGTCGAGCGGAGGCGGGATGGTCACGGTTGCCCGATCGCTTTCACGGTGACTCCGGCCGTTTCGAGGCCGGCACGGATTCTCGCGGCCAGCTCGTCCGAGCCGGGCGTGTCGCCGTGCACGCAGATCGTGTCGGCTTCGAGCGCGACGACCGATCCATCTATCGCGACGACCGTGTGCTCCTTCACCATCCGGATGGCGCGCGCGACGACGGCGGCGGCGTCGTGGATGACCGAGCCCGGTTTACGGCGCGACGCCAGCGATCCATCGGGTTCGTAGGCACGGTCCGCGAAGACTTCGGCTGCGACGCGCAGTCCGTCCGCGCGGCCGGCGTTGAGGATCTCCGAGCCGGGAAGCCCGAAAAGGATCAGCGACGAATCGAATGCGGCGACCGCGCGCGCGATCGCGGCCGAGAGCTCCGCGTTCCTGACGGCCATGTTGAACAGCGCGCCATGCGGCTTCACGTGCTGGATCTTCACGCCTTCGGCGCCGGCGACGCCGGCAACGGCGGCGACCTGATACAGCACCATGTCCTCGGCTTCCTTCGGCGTCACGTTCAGCTCGCGACGGCCGAAGCCGACCAGGTCGGGAAAGCCGGGATGAGCACCGACCGCCACGCCGCGCGCCTTCGCCAGACGAATCGTCTCGCGCAGCACGGACGGATCGCCCGCATGGAACCCCGCCGCGACATTCGCGGAGGTGATCGACGCCATCAGCCCGCTGTCGCGGCCGATGGTGTAGGCGCCGAACGACTCGCCCATGTCGGCGTTGATGTCGATTCTCATAAAGTGATGCCAAGGACACAAAGACGAAGGACACAAAGGAGACGAAGGACACAAAGGATACGCCCAAAATGAACTCGCAGTGAAGCGTCGACTCGTCAAAGGCGCCACGGATCACTCGCATCGCGGTTTGTTTGCTCGTTTGTCTCCGTTTCACGGATCTCACGCCGAGACCGCGGAGCCCGCAAGGTTCTTCCAACCACTAGATCACGAAATCGCTGAACAGACACAGCAGGGATTAGAATGCGTCGATGTCTGGAGCTGTGCGCGTCAACCCACCTGGATCGCGTGCTTCGTCGCGGCCTCGCCTACTCTGATCGGCGCAGATCAGCAGCCGCAGCGATACGCCGAAACGGTCAACGTTGCCAGCGTGTTGATTGACGTTCGCGTGCTCGACGCGCCGGCAGGTCCATCGATGCATTGAACGCGGGCGACTTTACCGTGAAAGCTGGCGGCAAGCCGGCCCGGGTGCAATCTTCGGCCTGGATCGGCGTCGAAGCGGCGGCGCCCGCGGCGTTCGATCATGTTGTTGCCTCGAGCGTTGTCCACGAGGTTCCGGCAGGCCGGCTGATCGTGCTGCTGTTTCAACGAAGCCTCGCGAATCACCACGCCCGTGGACTGTTGCGGATGATCGAGGAGAGCCGTGACCTCGTGCGCGGCCTCGGCCCTTCAGACAGTGTCGCGATCTTGACGTTCGATACCAGCCTCAAAATCTGGACCGAATTCAGTCCGGTAGCGCCGTTACACGCGCCGTCTCCGCTTTCCGAGAGTCCCTCAGTGATCGCTTGAGCGATCAGCCGTCGCTCGACTTCGGCGGCAAGCGCTTCGACGACGGTCAGGGCGCGGCGGCATTCGGGCGCGGCGTCGCGGGGTTGGTGGTCGTCCAGCAGATTCAGGATCGGCCGACTGAAGGTCAGAATCTCACCCCACCCATCCGGATCATCAGCGCGACGCGCGTCACGAGGTAGGACGGATTGGCTCGCCGCATCGCGCGCGGAGCCGACATGGTACCGTCGGTGATCTTTCCATCGTTCCGTGTGGCTGTCTCGGCGCTGTTCGACTGATCTCGTCAATCGCCGCACCGAACCGTGGGCCTCATCACTTGAAGACCAGCCGATCCTTTCTGAGTTTGGCCGCGACGCCCGCGTTGCGATCCGCGACCTCGCTGATCGAGTATTCGACGGAGCTGCCGAGCACCATCGCGATCTCGGACGGCGTGAGATTGTAGTCCTGCTCGAGCCACTGCCCCATCCCGGCGGTTGCCGCACGCAGCGCGTCTTCCAGCGTGCCACCCAACCCCACGGTCATGATGTGCGTCGAAGACTCGACGCGCGGCGTCATGAGCGGCTTGTTGGGGATCACGTCGACGGTGAACTCCACCTCCATCGACGTCTCGAGCGCGTTGCCGTTCAGCTCGCCGTCGCCCTGGAGCGCGTGCCCGTCGCCGACGTACAGCAGCGCGCCCGGCTGCGAGACCGGCAGATACACGGTCGCGCCTTCGACGATCTCGTTGAAGTCCATGTTGCCGCCGAAGCGGCCCGAGTCTCCGGTGGGCGGCGGGGCTGAGCCGAATCCCGGGGCGACCGCCACGCAGCCGAGCATCGGTCGGATCGGCAGCGTGAAGTTCTTCAAATGTTCCGGCGGGTTTTCAGGCCTCGCTACGCCAAGCTGGCGATCGAGATGCCACCTGACGTTCTTGAAGCCGTCTTTCATCTTGACCGCGAACTCGGGATCAAGCGCGCGTCCCACGATCCCGTCGTCGCTGATGGCCCAGTCGCGGTTGAGACGCACGCGATTCAACCGCACGACGAGGACGTCTCCCGGCATCGCCGTCTCGACAAAGAACGGACCGGTCTCCGGGTTACCGCCCAGCACGCGCGTCACGCCCTTCTCGTCGGATCCGCCGGCGTCGACCGTTGTCGTGTGAACGGTGTCGCCCGGCCAGATGCGGAGCACGGGCGGATTCGTCGCCGAAAACTGACGATGAAACGCCGTCGGCACGAACTCGTGCCGCTGAGGGGGACCGGTCCGCCTCGGAGGCACGCGATGGGCGCTCCACGACGGCTTCTGAGGACTCGGCTCGCCTTTGTCGGAATGGACGATCGTGCCGGCCATGCCGTCCGCGGAGATCGTGCCGGTGAACTCGTCTATTGCGTCCCCGCTCTTCAGCGTGAACCTGATCGTGCTGCCCTTGACGCTGCCGTCGATATTCTGGCGGCCGATCGTTCCCGCGAGGCTTTCGCCGTCCAGGGTCAGCGTGAGCTTCCGGTGAAGCGGGTTGCCGTACACGTCCTGGGTCAGGACCCAGTCGCCCGCGATGGTCCCCTGCGCGAGCAAGACCACCGGAGTCAGGCAGACGATCAACGCGGCATGCTTGAGCATGAGATCCTCCGTCACCGGATGAACGCGCGCGGCCGGCCAAGTGCCGGCTGAAATCGCGCGCGCCTTCTGCGGATCTGCGAGGGCGTTGAAAAACGCCGCCGCGATCTGCGACCGCCCCGCATTCTGCACGCACGCGAACAGCACGGTGTCCACGATTTCATTATGACGTCAACGGCAGAAACGACGAACGCGGCCCTGGCGTCGATCGTCGTGGACACGGGATCTCATTCGTACCGCAGCGCCACCATCGGATCCACCTTCGTCGCCCGCCTCGCCGGGAAGTAGCACGCCGCGAGCCCGGCGAAGAGTATCACGCCGACGCCGCCGCCAATGGTGATCGGATCGTGTGGCGAGATGCCCCAGATCTGGCCCGCCACCGCCCGCGCCGCGGCGAGACTTGCCACGAGCCCGATCCCGAGGCCGATGCCGATCAACAGCAGTCCCTTGGCGACGACCATGCCCAGAACGCTCGCGCGGCGCGCCCCGAGCGCCATGCGGATGCCGATCTCGTGCGTCCGACGCGAGACGGTGTAGGCGACCACGCTGTACACGCCGATGGAGACCAGCAGAAGGCCCACGGCCGCGAACACCCCAAGCAGCACGACGCTGAAACGCGGCTCGGCGTACGAGAACTGTTTCAGGTAGTCGTTCAATGTGCGCGTGTTGGTCAGCGCGACGTTGCGATCGAGCGCCCAGATCTCGCGCCGAACGCTGTTCAAGAGGGCTTCGGGCGCCGTCTGCGTCCGGACGAGGATGCCGCGCTGGAACGCTCCCGTCAGCGTGTACGGCACGAAGGCTTCAGGCAGCGGCGGATCTTGAATGCCGCGGTTCTTCGCATCCGCGATGACGCCGACGATCTCGAACAGGGGATCGTCAACCTTGCCGTTCGGCAGCGTTTCGAGGAGTGAGAACTTGATTCGTCGTCCGAGCTGGTCCCCACAGCTTGTACGCCATCACGAAAACCGGCGGCGCCCCCGGTTCCGCCAGGCTGGTTGCTGCTCGTGTCGTGGATTTGAATCAATCAGATTTCTGACGCCAAGCGCCAGCTCTCGACCGTCGTCCGACTTGCATGTGAGCTCCTTGCCCGGGACATCGGCCCGATGACCGAGCCGGTTGACGGATCTCCTGCCTGCAGTAATACTTATTTGTATTACGGAGAGTGTGCCATGCCGATGACGGTCCGGCTGAGTGCGAGAACGGAGCGCGCCGTGAACGCCCTGGCCCGTCGACGCCGACAGACGCGATCGGATGTCGTCCGCGACGCGCTGGATCACTACACTGCCAGCAACGGCGCCGCTGCCGGGCGGGGACGCCCGTATCACGCATGGCTCGACGTCATCGGCGTGGTCAGCTCCGGCGCGGGCGACCGAAGCCGGACGACGGGCGAGCTGTTCACGGCGTTCGTCCGCGAAAAGGCCCGTGCGCGGCGTGCTGGTTGACGCCGGCCCTTTGGTCGCGATTCTCGACCGGAACGATCCGCATCACGCAGCCTGCGTGGCGGCCCTCAGAACGCTCCGCGATCCGCTGGTCACCGTCTGGCCCGCGTTCACCGAAGCCATGTACTTGCTGGGGTCGTCGTGGCGCGGTCAGAAGGCCCTTTGGAGCCGCGTGGAGACCGAGGCACTGACGCTGGCGCCGCTCGACGAAGGCGATGCGCCGCGCATGCGCGAGTTGATGGAGAAGTACCGCGACCTCCCGATGGACCTCGCCGACGCGGCATTGGTGCGGGTCGCCGAACGTGAAGATCTCACTCGCATCTTCACGCTCGATCGACGGCACTTCTCGGTGTACCGCCCGGGACGTCGACGCCGGTTTTCGATCCTGCCTGGCTAGCCCTCATGGTTTGGTCCGCGCCTCCCGAGGACGCGCGCGAACACGTCTCAGCTTGTGCTCAAACCGGAGCCCGGGTGGTCGAGAATCTCCTCACGCCTCCGGTCCCACGTCATTTTCCTGCCCTCGCGATAGCTTCGCGTGGCCATGATCACCGCAATGGCGTGGGCGAACCCGGTCTCGATGCTTCCGTTCGGCGTTTTCCTGCTGCGCATGCACGCGAGCCAATTGTCCGTGTGGGCTTTCAGGTTGTCGTCCTGTTTGATGGGCGGCACTTCTGTCCGGCCCGGCAGAAGGACCGGTTCCGGCCTGGACTTGCTTGAGTGCAGATCGAAGACGACGTTCGATCCCCAGAGGCTGCGGGGCTCGGGGACGAACCACCATTGCGGGCTCCCTTCCCCACCCGGAGAGGAGAGCGTGCCTCGTGTGCCGCGAATGATCGTGTGATCACCGTATCCGTTTCCAAACGTGGTGCTGTAGGTATAGAGCACTTCGTTCTTCGTGAAGGTCGAAACCGATTGGAAGGTGTCCGGGTTCTCGCGGACATCGTGCCAGGCGAAGATGCCGCCATTGGAGACTGTGTCGTCCGGGATGAACGTGTCCAGATAGAAGTGCGCAAGCCCTGAGGCATGGCTGTACCACTGATCCGTGATGCCACCGGAGAAGTCCTTGAAGATCCGAAACTCGAAGTAGATGCGCGGATCGAACGCGCGGTCGGGCCGCCCGAGCAGCCATCTCTTCCAATCCGTATCGCGCTCGCGGAGGGCGGCAACGTTTTCGTCCCTGGGTATGTGCCAGCGCGGGCCGTTGTAGTTCCAGCTCTGGCTGATGGAGACGATTTTTCCCAGTTTGCCGCTTCGGATGATTTCCCGCACCCGGTGCTGATACGGGCAACTGAGCCACTGCGATCCCATCTGCACCACCTGCTTGCTCGCCAGGACCGCGGCGCGGGCCAGCTTGGCGTCTTCCAGGGTATTCGCCAGTGGCTTCTCGCAATAGCAGTCCTTGCCGGCTCGTACTACCTCCGCCAGGATTCTCGCGTGCTGGTGATCGCCGGTCCCGATCATCACCGCGTCCAGATCCGGATCGGCCAGCATCTCCTCGGAGTATTGAAAGGTCTTGGGCCGCTTCCCGAAAAGCCGCTGCGCATCCTCGGCTGCGCGCTCGCGATTCACCGACCACAGGTCGCATACGCTGCGCAGATCGAAATTTGGGTCCGTTTCTGCGGACATCTTCAGCATCTTCCGATGGCCCGACGCCCGGTGCCCGCAGCCGATCTGGCCGATTTGGATCCGGTCATTCGCACCCAGTATCCGCGAGTACGATCGTGCTGACAGCAACAGCGTACCTGCAGCGAGGAACTCTCTGCGTGACACGGTCTCCATGGCGATCCCCCTGCGCAAAAACGGCCTTATGCTAACACTTTCACCCCCGACATCGGCGGTCACCTAGAGCCCATGCCCTCACGCTGACACGTGCGGGTTGGGACCACGCAACCCGTAGGCTTGGCGCAGGCACGCCTCCTCGCGATCCGGAGCCACGGTTGACAAGCCGGGAATTTCACTGGGGTCAGATAGGTCGAGTAAGTCGGGTGGGTCGGGTGGGTCAGGTAGGTCGGGGGGTCGGGACCCGGGGCGGCCTTCGCGTACTCCGGATCATGTTCAGCAGCTTCATCTGCTCGTCCTTGTGCCGCGGATACCGCGCGTCGTCCAGCCATTCGAAGCCGGGCATCCACCAGCCGCGCATCGTCCAGTAGTCGCGGGTTTCGACCGAGCGCGTCCGCACCCGGGCGTCGTACTCGGAGAACAGCTGCACCCACTCGTGCGACGGATAGCCGTGCGGGTTCAGGAAGATGTCCGGCAGCCACGTGCGCCAGATCTTCCGGTTACCGCGCTCCGCTCCGAGTAGGGCACCGCTTGAGCGGTGCCTTCTCAGGGCTTCTTCGCCCTCTCGTTCGCGCGCGCCGCGCAGGCCGCCTTCTATCGCGGAGTTGTCCTCGTGGCAGGCGTACTCGAAGATGCGGCGGGCCGTCGGCAGGAACGCCACCTCACCGCTCCACGGCATCGTCCACGCCTCAGCATCTTCGACGGTAAACATAAGCAGGATTGTACAATCCAGCGCCATGAAGCGACATCTGTGGCTCGTCCTGCTGGCGGTCGCGCTGTGCTCGTCGACGTCGCCCACATCGGCCGCGAGAACGGTGGACTTCGACACCCTCACGATCGCCGACATCAACCGCGCGTTCGACGCCGGCGCGCTGACGTCGGAGAAACTTGTGCAGCTGTGCCTCGCGAGGATTGACGCCTACGACCGCAAGGGGCCGTCGCTGCGCGCGGTGCTGACGCTCAACCCCAAGGCGCTCGAGACCGCGCGCGCGCTCGACGCCGAGCGCAAGGCGAAGGGCCCGCGGTCGCCTCTGCACGGCATTCCAATCGTGCTCAAGGACAACTACAACACGTTCGATCTGCCGACGACGGGCGGCTCGGTGCTGCTCGAGGGATCGATTCCGCCGGAGGACGCGTTCCTCGTCAAGAAGCTCCGCGCGGCAGGCGCGGTCGTGCTCGCGAAGCTGAACATGTCGGAGTTCGCGTCCGGTCCGGCGAAGAGCTCGCTCGGCGGGCAGGCGCTCAATCCGCACGACCTCACGCGCACGCCGTCGGGATCGTCGGGCGGCACCGGCGTCGCGATCGCGGCGGCGTACGCGCCGCTGGGATTCGGCACGGACACCGGCGGATCCATTCGCGGGCCGTCGACCTCCAACGGGATCGCCGGCCTGAAGCCGACGCACGGGCTCCTCAGTCGAAGCGGCATCATCCCTCTGTCCTTGAGCTTCGACACCGGCGGCCCAATGGCGCGCAGCGTATCGGATGTCGCCGTGGCGCTCGGCCTGCTGACCGTCGTCGATCCTGCGGACGCGGCGACGAAGAAGAGCGAGGGCAGGTTCGAGACGGACTACACGAAGTACCTGAAGGCCGACGCGCTGACGGGCGCGCGCATCGGCATCGCGCGCGATTTCCTCGGCGCCGATCCCGACGTGGACTGGGCAGTCGACGCCGCGCTCGCCGCGATGCGTAAAGCGGGAGCGACCACCGTCGATGTGCGCTATCCGAAGTGGCTGCTCGATTCGACGCAGGAGTTCTACAACGCGATCCGGCGCCCAGAGTTCCACGTGCAGATCGCGGAATACCAGAAGACGACCGGTCCCGGTTATCCGAAGACGCTCGAGGAGATGATCGAGCGCGCGGACTTCCTGACGCACCGTTGGCACGAGCGACAGCGGCGGCGCGTCGGTGACGAGGAGAAGCTGCATGTTTCGGCCGGACGTGAGCATCGTCGACCGGAAGACTTCCAGCCGGGGCGCCGCGATGCGGTCCGCGCCGCCGCATGTCGCCGACGACGCCGACGATCGTCATCCAGGGCCTGTTCGGCGACGGCGTCCCGAAGATCACCCGCTTGCCGGTGGGATCCTGGCCGGGCCAGTATTTGTCGGCGAACGTCTACGCATCACGCTAGTACGATCTGGGCATAACGAGTTTGAGATCGCTGACGTTCGCGTTTTCGATGGTCACCTCGATCGTCCCGGGCTCGGGCGTAGGCGTCCGGCGAGCCGGGCCCTCTCGCGGCGTTCCGCTGCCGTCGATGATGAAGTCATCACTGGTGGCGAAAAATCCGCCGCCGGCACTCGCCCGCAGCGTGTACGAACCGGCAGGGACGCCTCCGAAGGTGAATCGTCCGCCGGCGTCCGACGGGCTCATGCCTTCCGGTCCCATGCTCAGGGCGAGGAGGGAATTGGTTCCGCGACGACCCATCAGCATCACCATCGCGCCCTCGACGGGAGCGCCACGTTCATCGACGACCACACCCGACACCTGGAACGCCCGGACGGTGACGAGCCGGATGGTGAGATCGCTCACCGTTTCGCCCGCCTGGACAGCGACGGGCCGCGCCGCGGAGACGTCGGCCGTCCCGGAAAAGTAAGTAGAGGTCATCATCGTCTCTACGGACGACGATGGGGCGGCCCCACCGAAACCTGACCGCGGGTTTGCAACGAGGACGTATTCGCCGGCCGAGAGCCCGAAGATCCGGAACTCACCGAGGTCGTTGGTTTGACTCTGACCTGACGGCATCAGCAGCGGTGCGCCTGACCAGGTCGGCCCCGCGGGCCAATCGATCGAAGTGAGGCGTTTCAACAACGCCGTCACGCCGGCGTTGGCCAGCGGTTGACCGATCGAATCGAGAACACGACCGGTGAACACGCCGCCTCTGCGCATGACGACGGTCAGACCATCGAGGGCCTGACCGGCGGACACCTCGAACCGCTGCACCGTCGACGGCTCCATCGGAGGCGCAAAGCCGGCCTTCTCGGCGGCGATGTAGTACCGGCCTGCCGGTAAGGCGTCGAGGTGATAGCGGCCGTCCCGATCGGTCACCGTCTCCGGCGATGGGTCCACAGGCGTGGCGAGCTCGGCGTCGAGGCCAACGAACACGCGGGCTCCTGCGACGGGTGTATTCGTGCCGTCTTCGATCACCCGTCCTGAAACTCGGCCCATGGGTGCGACCGCCTGCTGGGGTTGACTCGCGACGAGCGCGCCCATGAGGGTCAGGCTCGCGATCAGGAGTGTCATCGTGACCTCCTCCGCCATCCTAGCAAAACCCAGAACGTGATGACCGGCGATGCTGCCGCTGTTCGTCACCCCAGAGCTCGGCCTGACCGGCGCCGGTTGCGGCGGTGACGGGCTTGGCGGACGTGCGTGGCTTGAAGACACCGCCCTGCGACGTTTCCGCCGAGGGCGATGCGTTCGACACAGCGCGGCGTCACGGGCGCGTTGGCGGCGGCACAGATGTCGAAAAACACGTACGCATCCGGATTCGTTTGCGCAGGGCCTGCCGCCTTCGCGCTTCTCGCGCTTCGGCGAGCCTCGCCGTAGCTCGCCTGCATCGACTGCGAGCGGAGGCGGGAAGGCCCGCGCTACGTCCGTCCGTCCCTACCTGCCGTACCTGACCTATCCGACCTACCTGACCTACCAGACCGACCCGACCTACGCGACCTACGCGACCTATCTGGCCTGTTCCGACGTCGTGTTCTTGTCATCGTCGGTCTTCGGCGGTTTCGGCGGACGCGGACGGTTCATCGTCAGGCTGACGCCGTTCCAGAACGGATCGACCTTCCGTTCGATCTCGTGACGGCCCTGCACGAGATACTCGAGGATTGCCTTGTCCCACTGCAGGCCCGCGTTCGCGACGAGCTTCAGCCAGTCGCCGCGCGCGGTTTCGTCCGGCGCCTCGGTGCCGCCGTCCCAGATCGTGACGTTCGGCTGGCGCGTCATGAAGTCCTGGCTCTGCGGGTTCGCGCGCGCGCCCTTTATCGACTTGTAGATCAGCACGCCGTTCGTGAAGTCGAGCTTGAAGTTCTTCTGATCGAAGTCGAAGCTGTAGCGCTTGTAGCGGTCGTACGCGCGCGCGTTGAGCGCCACGGTGCCCGGGGCGGCCTTCGCGTACTCCGTGATCATGTTCAGCAGCTTCATCTGCTCGTCCTTGTGCCGCGGATACCGCGCGTCGTCCAGCCATCCGAAGCCGGGCATCCACCAGCCGCGCATCGTCCAGTAGTCGCGGGTTTCGACCGAGCGCGTCCGCACCCAGGCGGCGTACTCGGAGAACAGCTGCACCCACTCGTGCGACGGATAGCCGTGCGGGTTCAGGAAGATGTCCGGCAGCCACGTGCGCCAGATCTTCGGGCGGATGCCGCTCTCCGGGTACAGCGGATCCGCGTCCCACTGCGCGCTCGTGACGTCGACGCCCAGCGATCCGAGGTATCCCGCGTGCAGCATGTAGGTCGGGTTGATCTTCTGCAGGTCGTACGCGAGCTCGGCGCCGTCCGCGTTCGTGATCGGGTGTATGACGACGTTCACCTTGTTCAACTTCTCGCGGTACGCCGCATCGGTCAGCAGGAGCTCGGCCATCCTCAGCACGTGGCTCGTCGACGACACTTCGTTCGCGTGCTGCCGCGCCGAATACACAATCGTCGGCTTCATCGTCGTCTGCTTGGCGTGCGACCAGTGCGACGCGGTGACCGCCGGCATCAGATCCATCGCCCAGACGTCCCTGCCGAGATAGCTCTGCCCGACCTTGTAGACGTTCGCTTCCTTGAACGTCGACATCTTCGCGAGGATCTCGTACGCCTCGGGCGGCGGGATGGGCGTGTCCCATTGCACGAGCGGACCCGATCGGCGATCGGCGATCTCGCGATCGCCGATGTAATTCTTGATGTCGGGAAACGGCGCCGGCGATCCGTTGGGATCGAGCGTCGCGACGAGCTCGGTGCCCGGCTTGCTCTCGTGCTCCCAGCCGATGGTCACGCGCACGGCGCCGAGGTCGTGATACGCGAGCGCATCGCGATACAGACCCGCGGCGCGCAGCCGATTGAGGTTCGCGAAGACCGCGCTCACCTGCTCGGCCGACATCATCGTGCGATCGACACGCTCATCCGCAGTGCGCTGAATCAGCGCCTCGCGCTCATCCTTTTCGGTGTCGACTTTGACCCGCAAATCCAGCCGCTCGATCCCATCGCGGCCCGCGCGAACCTTCGCCGCCAGCGTCTGCGGGCGTTCGACCGCGACCTTCGGGATATCGAGACGCGCTTCAGCTTTGCGGCCGCTCCGCTCGGCATACTCGACGACCACCGAGGGTCGCGCGGCATCGAAACCGGTGACCGAGATCTTCGCGCGCCCCGGCTTGCCGTCGGCCTTCGGATGCATCACCGGAATCACGCGGCCGGGATACGCGAGCCCGGCGCCCCGCGTGAAGCGGCCCATCACGTCGAAGAAATGAAGCGTGTTGAAGTAGATCTCTTCGTGGAGCGCCTCCATCGTCGAGATCTGCTCCTGATCGATCGGCAGCCGGTACTCCGGCTCGCTCAGGCTGAGATCCACGGTCAGCTCGCCGAAGAATGGCGCGTCTTCCGCGCGCGGCTTGCCGTTGCCGAGCGCCATCACGTGGTCATAGAGCGCGGGCAGCGTTTTCGACTGGAAGTGATCCCAGAAGCGCTCGGGATCGGTCGCGATGCGCTCGTCGATCGCCGTGCGGCCGGCGACGTCGGCCTTGATCCATCCGGTGGTCACGCGCACGCGCTCGTAGTCGGGAAAGCGATCGAAGAACGGCCGCTCGACCACCGCCGGCTCGAAGGTCTGCCTGAAAAGCTCGGCGCCGCCCCGCGCGGTGACGACGACTTCGTACGCCGGCGATCCGATCGGCATCATCTCGAAGCGAATGTTCCTGCGGTCGACCTTGAGCTCTGCGGCCAGGATCTCGTCGATCGGATAAAGCTCCAGCAGCCAGCGCGTCGGCGCGAACATGCCCTGCTGCTTCCAGCCTGACGGCGGTCCGATCTCGGCGAACTTGATCGTCATCCGGTCGATCGCCTTTCCCTCGACCGACGGGCGGACGAGGTCGAACAACCAGCTGTAGCCCTGCTTGTAGGCAGAAAGAACCGTGACCGACGTCCCCTTCTCGTCGGCACCTGCCTTGATCAGCTCGGCACGCGCCTGCTGTTCGATTCGATGACGCAGCTCCGGCGGCTCGCTCAGTCGCGCCTGGACGACGACGGCGGCGGGACGCTTCTGGTTCAACCCCGGGATCACGCGCGTCCTGAGCTTCGTCCAGAACTCGTCGACCTCCGAGGACACGTCGAATTCGTCGTTGATCAAAACGCGCGCTTTTTGCACGTCGAGGTTCTGCACGTCGACACCGAGCGACGGCGTGCCGATTTTCGAGGCCGCCTCACGCGTGACGAGGTCGACGAAGCCATCGGCCGCCTTCTCGACGAAGACCTTGACCTGCGCGGAGACCAGATCCTTCCCCCTCAATTGAGCGGCGAGCTTGTCCAGTTTGTAGAGGCTCATCGCCGCCTGTCCGGCCGGCGAGCGTCCCGCGATGAACTTCCTGACGTCCTCTTCGACATCGTCCAGCGTCGTGCGATCCTTGCCGCGCTGCCAGATGTGCGGGAAGGTTTCGGCGAGCTGGTGGACGGCGCGGTTCACGCCTGCCGCGTCGCCGCCGGTGACGATGAGCGCGCTCTTCTCGCCGAACGCCTTCTTCACGAGCTGAATGAGCCCTTCGCCGGGCTGCAGCGAAGGCGCCTCCCACTTCTTGTTCTTGATCAGCTGATCGACGACGGGATGCGACGTGCCGACGAGGACGAGGATCGGCTCGCTGTCCGGAGCGGTGATCGCGTTCGCAGGCCTGGCGATAGGCAGCGACACGCCGGTCGATTCGAGGCCGAGGCGCGCCGCCAAATCGATGACCCCGTCGGCGCCGTCACCTTCCGCGCTGAGGAGCACGTCGACGCGATCCGGGATCAGGTTGTTGTCGGAGTCGGCGAGCGCGCCTTCGATCGTGTAAAAGGTCGAGAGATCGAAGTTCTCTTTTGCGCCGCCGCCCGGACGACGAGCCGGCGGCTGGGCCGCCGCCTCGGGCGCCGCCGCGCGCGGGAGATCGACCGTGACGAGGCCCATGCCGGGGGCCCGCATCCGAACCTGCACCGTTCGCACGTTGGCGTACGACAGCGGCCGTTTGGCGTCGCGCGCACCGGTCGCCTTGAACTGGTTCAGCGCGACCTGCCCCTTGATGACGTCGTCGCCGTTCGCCATTTCCACGACGAGGACGAGGCGGTCCGCGCGGTCCGAGGCGGCAGCGCCCGCCTTGACGAACAGCGCCGACGCGAGCGCCGACGAAGCGATCACGCCCTTGACAGCGAGGAACTGCTTGACCTCGTCCGCAATCTTGTCGATCGTCGGACTCTTCTGGTCCCAGACATACGGCAGATGCCCGGCGAGCATCACGGCCGCGGCGCCGAGCCCGGCGTCGTCCCCACCGATTACCGCCACCGCCGGCTTGCCCGCCAGCGTGAACGCCGTCACGAGGCCGTCGCCCGCTTTCAGTCCGGCGGCGCCGATGGACTCGGCGGTGACGTCAGCCCGCGCCAGCGACCTGGCGCCGACGAAGATCGTCGGACCAACGGTCCGACTAAAGTCGGACCCCACGGGAGAAGCCGTGGTGATGTCCACCGCAGAAGCTGTCGTAACCTGCACCGCAGAAGCCGTCGTGGGACCAGCGGTCCGACCAACGTTGGGCCGCACCGCGGAAGCTGTCGTGGCGTCCGGCTTTAGCCGGACCATCGGCAGATTCATCGCCGAGGTTTCGTAGCCGAGGCGCGCGGCGATGTCGGACGCTGCCGCGAGCTCACCTGCCGACGGTTGTTCCGGCAGAACGAGCCGCACGTCGACGAAATCGATCGCGCCGTCGCCGTTCCTGTCCTGGAATACGACCCCGGACTTGAACAGCTCCGACAGGGAAAGGGCGCCCGTCTCGGCCGGCGCGGTGCGACCGATGCCGCCAGCACCGACGAGGACGACGATGAGGACGGTGACTGTTTTCATGACGCGACCTACCTGACCTACCCGACCCGGCTGACCTACCCGCCTTCGCTCGCGCTTCTTGTCCGACGCGAGCTACGGCGGGCACGCCCGACCCACGCGACCTACCCGACCTACGTGACCCACCCGACCTACCCGACCCACCTGACCTACGTGACCTACCCCACCTCGATGGTCCGCGTCAGAATTGGAACCGCACGGCAAACTCTGCCTGCCGCGACGGCGCGTTGATATTCGGGAGCAGCGACGTGCTCAGCCCGAACAGAGGCCGGCCGGTGATGGTGTCGTTTCCGGCGCCGATGTTGTTGTTCGGCGTTGCGAAGTTCGCGCGATCGAAGATGTTGAACAGCTGCGCGATGAGCTCCGCTCGCGAGCCGCCGATGCGGAAGAACCTCGAGAACCGCAAATCGACGTTGACGAACGTCGGGCAGTCGACCTGGGACACCGTGGCCAGACTGCGCGCCGCCCGGAACGCGTTGATCGCGTCCAGATTCAGCGAGCGGCAACCCGACATGGGCATGAGACCGGGCGGCAGATCGGAGTTCGCCGGCGCCGAGACCGACGTCCCCGACAACGTGTCGTTGTTCAGATCGAGACCCGAGGTGATCGGTCCAAACGGCAGGCTCGACCGAAAATCAGCGATCGCCGACACCTGCATGTCGAAGGGCAGCGCGACAATGCCGCTGGCCACGAGCCGATGGCGCCGATCCGCGACCCCGGGACGCCTCACGTTCGTGTAGCCATAGTGATCCGAGAGGGCGGAGGTGAGCGTCTCGTCGTCCGATTTGCTGAGGGTGTACGAAAGGAGCGCCTGGTAGTGATTCGACATCCGCTTCTCGAGCTTCAGCAGCAGCGCCTTGTAGAAGTTGTCCGCCGTCGGCTGCCAGAAGATCACGCGGACGAACGGCGGGTACGGCCGCACGCGCGTCACCTGATCCGGGATGTTGATCTCGATCGTGTCGCGATCGCCGTAGCGGAGCACGGTCGTGAAATCGGCCGAGAGCGCGAGCTCGCGCGTCAGCAGGCGGTTCATCCCGACGTTGTACTGGTGCGCGTACATGTTGACCTGAGCGTTGCTGCCCACCGTGACGGTCGGCGGCGTCGCGCTCAGGAACGCCTCGCGTGATCGGCCGCCGAACGGATCGGGGTACGACGGGTTCTGGATCGTGATCGACCTGGCCTGCGGCCACGTCAGCTCGTTGAAATTCTGCAGCGTCCGCATGTTGTCGTAGAACATTCCGTAGGCCGCATGGATGTTCATGACACCGTTGTTCGCCGGATCCCATGCGACGCCGGCGCGGGGACCGAAGTTGTTGTGGTCGCCGCGCGTCGCGCGCGGCTGCGGAAAGATCGAGACGTCGAACGGGAACGAACCGTCGCGCCCGAGCTTGTCCTGGATCCTGGCGAGCAGCCCCGTCACGTTTTCGTTGAACGAGCCGACCTGCAGGTCGTAGCGAATGCCGAGGTTGAAGGTCAGCCCCGCGGCCGCCTGCCAGTCATCCTGGACGTAGCCGGCGTACACCTTCACCGGGATGTTCGCGTAGGTCGGCAGCGAGTTCGTGTACAGAGTCGGCCACGTCGTGCGATCGTTGGCGTCGTACGGCGCGTCTTTCGGGAACGTCCAGCTGCCGAGCGGCGAGCCGGTGTTGTCGCCTTCGAACGGGATGTAGCTGAAGTCGAGTCCCAGCTTCCACTGGTGCGTCCCTCCGAGGGCGTGCGTCAGGTACGAGAAGTCGTCCTTCGCTTCCCAGCGTCCTTCCGGTCCCATCTGCGCATTGCCGCAACCGCCGACTTGAATCGATGGGTAGCTGAAGACGGGCTGGCAGTACGGCAGCCGCGCCGTGAAGTCCGCCGGCGCCCAATCGCCGTGGCTGTAGGGCGGCGACACTTCATACTTCGCGTACGCGTACTGGAAACGGAAATCGTTCAGGGCGCGAGCGCTGAGGACGGACGAGTGGCCGACCACCGCCGACCGGCGCGGCACCGCAAAATCGAAGCTCGCGCTCGGCGCCGTGCGCCCGCCCGTCGTGATGATCGGACGGTACTCGTCCTCCGCGCCGTAGCGGAAAAACACGCTTTGCGACGACGACAGCTGGTGATTGAACTTGACGTTGTAGGTCCACCGCTCCTGCGCGCTCTTGAACGTGCCTTCGTACTGCGGCCACAAGCCGCGCGCGTTCACGGTCAGGAACTGGTCCTCCTTCGTCCCCTCGTACGCGAAGAAGTAATGCGTCCTGTTCTGCACGAGCGG
Organism: Acidobacteriota bacterium; assembly: GCA_003222535.1. GTDB lineage: Bacteria > Acidobacteriota > Vicinamibacteria > Vicinamibacterales > CAVVIG01 > QHWJ01. Next base: position 20,532 of record QHWJ01000248.1, read on the forward strand.
CCCGCCGATCGTGCCGCCGTACTGATACCGCCGGTAATCCGGCTTCGTCGTCTGAAAGTATTCCGTCGCCGTGATCGACGCGTCGCGGAAGAACAACAGGCCCGACCCGTGAAGCTGGTTCGTGCCCGACTTGGTGACGACCGACAGCACACCGCCGGTCGCGAGCCCGTATTCCGCCTTGTAGGTTGACGTCGAGACCTTGAACTCCTGGATGGCGTCCATCGCGAAGTTCTGGCGCGGCTCGCCCATCTCGGCCCAGGTGTTGTTCACGCCGTCGACGACAAAGCCGTTCGAGTACTCGCGCGTGCCGGCCCCGAGGTTCACGTTGCCGCGGTAGAAGAACCCGCGGATGTTGTCCTGTGAAGTGCCGGGCGTCAGCATCGCCAGATCGATCCAGCGGCGCGACGCCACCGGGAGATCCTGGATCTGCTGCGTGGAAACCGACGTCGCCACGTCCGAGCGGGTGACGTCGACGATGGGCGACTCGCCGGTGACCGTGATCGTCTCGGACAGCGCGGCCGGCTTGAGCGCAAAATTGATGATGGCGGTCTGATCGATGATGAGGACGATGTCAGGCCGCGTTTCCGTGCTGAACCCGACGAGCTCGGTCGCCACCGAGTATCGGCCCGGCGGCAGCGACGGCAGCCGGTATTCGCCGGCACTGTCGGTCACGCCGACGCGCGTGAACCCGTTCTCCACATTGCGTGCGGTCACCGTCGCGCCGGGAATGATCCCCCCGCTCGAATCCTTCACGATCCCGGTAATCTGCGCGTTCTGGGCGAAGGCGGATGGCGCCAGCGCGAGCCAGAACACGAACGCCGCCAACCCGGCCGACCCGTTACCCATGAGGGCCTCCCTCTGCCGTCAGAGTATAGAGCCGGTTTCAAGACGTGCAGGGTGCCGACGAAAAGGGGCAGTACAAAACAAAAGGGCATCGCGTGATTGCGATGCCCCCCTGCTCCGCTGATCTGGCTCCCCCAGCATTCACGGCGCCCTGCCGTAATCAGACCAGCGACGCTGACCCTCATGTGAGCAACGGCCGTGCCTGTCTGTTTTCTTCGGAAAACGGAGAATCCTGCATGGCGGCACCGGCGGCGGCTGACGACTTTGTCGCGAATCTTACGAAAGTGTCGACGGGCACCGCTGAAGCGGCGCCTACGAGTGCCCCACGTGTACGTCGATTGGCACCGCTAAAGCGGCGCCCTACGAGTCCCACGCGCGTACGTAGGGCACCGCTTCAGCGGTGCCTCAGACTGTGTGTCAGTCCGGCGCCCTACCCGCGCCACTCGGGGAGCTGGTCGGTCAGTTCGGCCAGCGTAGGATGCGACCTGTCGCGCGGCGACAGGAGCGGCTCGCGCACCGGCCACGAAATCGCCAGGGCGGGGTCGTTCCACGCCACGCCGATTTCACCCGCCGGATCGTAAATATCCGTGCACTTGTACTCCATTTGCGCGCTCGGGCTCACGACGCAGAATCCGTGCGCGAAGCCGGGCGGCACGTAGCACTGCTTGAAGTTCTCGGCGGTCAGTGTGACCGCGACCCATCGGCCGAAGGTCGGCGAACCGCGGCGCACGTCGACCGCGACGTCGTACACCTCGCCTTCGATGACGCGGATCAACTTTCCCTGGGGGCGCCGGGTCTGCAGATGGAGACCGCGCAGCGTGCCGGCCGCCGAGCGCGAGTGATTGTCCTGCACGAACGGCCCCTCGATGCCGTGCCGGCGGTAGCGCTCGGCGTGGTAGGTCTCGAGAAAGAACCCGCGGCCATCGACCAACACTTCCGGCTCGATGACGACGACGCCCGGGAGGTCGGTCGGGACGAGGCGCACCTGTTGCACCACGGGCTGCTAGCGCTCGTGCTCGAGCACGCTGAAGAGATACTGGCCGTAGGCGCTCGTTTCCATGGCGACTGCGAGCCGCTCGAGCTCGGCCGCCGTGATGTAGCCCATCCGGTAGGCGATCTCTTCGAGACACGCGACCATCAGGCCCTGCCGCTCCTCGATCGCGTGAATGTAATTGGACGCCTGCATGAGCGAGTCGTGCGTGCCGGTATCGAGCCACGCGATGCCGCGCGCCAGCTTCTCCACGTGCAGCTGACCTCGCTCCAGGTACGCGCGGTTCACGTCGGTGATCTCGAGCTCGCCGCGCGCCGACGGCTCGAGGCGCGCCGCGATGTCGATCACCTGGTTGTCGTAGAAGTACAGGCCGGTCACCGCCAACGACGACTTCGGCTTCGCCGGCTTCTCTTCGAGACTCACCGCCCGCCCGTTCACGTCGAGCTCGACCACCCCGTAGCGCTCGGGATCCCGGACCTGATAGCCGAAGACCGTCGCGCCGGTCTCGCGCGCGGCCGAGCTGCGCAGGTAGTCGGAGAAGTGCGCGCCGTAGAAAATATTGTCGCCGAGCGCCAGCGTGACCCGATCCGATCCGACGAACGGGCGCCCGATGATGAACGCCTGCGCGAGGCCGTCCGGGCTGGGCTGCGCGGCGTACTGAATCTGCAGGCCGATCTCCGCGCCGTCCCCCAGCAGGCGGCGGAAGCCCTCCTGTTCGTGCGGCGTCGTGATGACGAGGATGCACCGGACGCCGGCGAGCATGAGCGTCGCGAGCGGGTAGTACACCATCGGCTTGTTGTAGATCGGCATGAGCTGCTTGCTGACGGCACGCGTCAACGGATGCAGCCGCGATCCCGAGCCGCCGGCGAGGATGATGCCCTTCAGCACAAAAAACAAATGCAACCACGAAGACACGAAGCTCCACGAAGTTCACGAAGAAAACCATCGACTCTCTTCTTCGTGTTTCTTCGTGTCCTTCGTGCCTTCGTGGTCGCAGTAGCGTGAGTCATCGTGGTGGAGATCATCCGAGCCCCAGTCGCGTGCGGTCGTAGCGGCCCTGCTGCACCTGCTCGCACCAGTCGCGGTGGTCGACATACCAGCGCGCGGTCGATGCCAGCCCCTCTTCGAAGACGTGGCGCGGCGCCCATCCGAGCTCGCGGCGGATTTTCGAGGCGTCGATCGCGTACCGGCGATCATGGCCGGGCCGATCGGCCACGAACGTCTTCAGCTCGCGATAGCCGGACACGCTGAGCGCTGGATTCGATCGAGCCGGTCGGAGCCCCTCGACCGCGTCGCAGATCCGATCCACGATCTCGAGATTCGTCCGCTCGTTGCCGCCGCCGACATTATACTTTTCGCCGACGCGGCCTTTCGCGAGGACGAGCAGAATTCCCGCGCAGTGATCCTCGACGTGCAGCCAGTCGCGCACGTTGCCGCCGTCGCCATAGATCGGCAGCGGCCGCCCCTCGAGCGCATTCAGCAGCATCAGCGGGATCAGCTTCTCCGGAAACTGAAACGGCCCGTAGTTGTTCGAGCAGTTCGTGATGAGGATCGGCAGGCCGTAGGTATGAAAGTACGCGCGCACGAGATGGTCCGCCGACGCCTTGCTCGCCGCGTACGGCGAGCTCGGCGCGTACGGCGTCTCCTCGCTGAACCGGCCGCCCGGGCCAAGCGTGCCGTACACCTCGTCGGTCGACACGTGCAGAAACCTGAACGCGTCGCGCGCCTCCGTGGCGAGCGCCCCCACGAACTCGCGCGCCGCTTCAAGCAGCACGAACGTCCCGACGATGTTCGTGTCGATGAACCGGCGCGGGCCGTCTATCGATCGATCCACGTGCGTCTCCGCCGCCAGGTTGAGCACCGCGGCCGGGCGATGGGCCGCGAACAGGCGCGCCATCGCCTCGCGGTCGCCGATATCCGCGCGCACGAACGTCACGCGCGGATCCGTCAACGGCCGCTCGAGACTGAGCAGGCTGCCCGCATAGGTCAGCGCATCGACGATGACGAGGTGGTCGGCGGTGTGATCGAGGGCGTACTGAACGAGATTGGAGCCGATGAACCCGGCGCCGCCGGTTATGAGCAGCGTTCCCATGGCAGACGCACCGACCCCACGAAAAACAGCTGAAACACGAAAGGCACGAAAAGCGCGAACAGCACGAAATCACCAACGATATTCGTTTTCGTACGTTCCGTGAGCTTCGTGTGTTTCGTGGCGAGGAGGCGTGGCGCTAGTGTCCCGTAACAGTGATTCGTCACATAATTCCCGGGCGGGGCATCCCGGCTGGCTGCGTTGCTCGTCGCTTACATACTCCCGGTATGCGCGCTCCTCGCGCCTTGCCATCCGGGCGCCGCGCTCCGGGACTTATGCAACGAATCACTGTTACGGGACACTAGACCGCCGCGCCCTCCGGATATTGCAGCGCGAGCCGGAGCTCCTTCGCGAGCGAGTCGACCGTCGTGCCGGTGCGCTTCCACGCGCCTTCGGTCTCGAAGCGCAGGTCGCCGATGCGGCGGCCCCACGGCGCGATCACGCGGCCGATGGCCCGGAAATCCGCCCGGTCCGCGTGCTCCTGATCGAGAATGCGGATGACGTCGGGCGCGACGCGGATGAACGCGCGCAGGGCCGACGCCGAGCGGATGCTGTACTTGCGTCCATTCCACGCGCCGCCGAACACGAGCGCGATCTGCTTGAAGTAATTGACGAAGAATTTCTTCGCCTCTTCGTGGACGTCGCCCGAGCGGCGGCCGGCGAACACGCCGCCCTCGGCGAAGAGCTTCTTCAGCTCCTGCGCGAGCGGCGCCTGCGCGACGCGGCCGCGGCCGACGCCCAGCAGCTTGATTTCATCGTAGAGCGGCGAGTCCTCGCGATCGTTGAGCGCACGCGCGACGTCGTGTCCCGTCGCCAGCGCTTCGTCCCGATACAACTGCCGGCCCGAGAGGCTGACCAGGTGCGACGCGTTCAGCCGGGTGTGCTTCGCGTTGATCGTGACGAACATCTGCACGACGTGATCTTCCGGCAGCCGGTCGAAGATGATCGCCGGCACCGCGAAATCCTCGCCCTGAAAGCGCTCGATGTCGGCGTGCAGCGCGAGCAGCCGGTGCTGGCCGTCAATCGCGCGCAGAATGCCTTCACGCTCGGGGACCTTGAGGATGCCCACGCGCTCGTCGCCGTCCACGGACTGAAACGTCAGCTTCTCGTCGCAGGAGATGATGACGGCGCCCGGGATCGACGGCAGGTCGCGCGCCTCACGACACTGTTCGTAATACTGCACGAGCTCGTCGATCTTGCGCCGGATGATCTGGCGCTGGTACGCCTTCTCGCTCGACGCGATGCGCCGCTCGAGGAAATCCCAGTTCACCTTCGACGGCGCCGCGCCCGCCTTCTGCTTACCGCCACGAACCGGCGCCTGCATCGTGTCGCCGTAACTCAACACTTCGAATCGAACGAGCTTGTCGATGTCGCTGGCCGTCAGGGAAGCTTGGTAGAATTGCACGCCGAACTGCTGCATGCGGATCGCGGCAACGTTGATCATAGGCTTTGGATCCGAGCCGGGTAGGTCAGGTGGGTTGGGTAGGCCGGGACCGTAGGGTTTAGCCGCCGGACGTCACCAGACCCACCCGAACCGCTCAACTCAAAAGAGACAGATTGTAGCGACCGACCGGCGGCCATCTCAACGAGTTTTTCACAGGCCGTGCCGGTATCTGCCTGACCCCGATCTGGCCAGATACAGGCTAAGTCTAACGCACATAAGGAGTTCTGTCATGTATCAGTTGAGGCGCCCTTCACGGCTGCCCGCATCGCTCCTCGTGCTCATCGTCGGACTCGGCACCGGGATGCTGGCGCAATCGACTGAAAGGAAAGGGGTTGGTGACGATCCTGAATTCGCCCGTCTGGTGAAAGAATGGACGACTCGGCCTGAGTTCAGCAGCCCTCTCGTAGACCATCTGCCCAAAGTGGCTGGTCTTCCTTCGCCGAAAGACGTGCTGGGCCATCACATCGGCGAGCCGAAGAAGCTGACCTACTACGCGGACATCCTCAAGTACTACCGCACGCTGGCGGCGGCGACGCCTCGCGTCAAGATCGTGAATATCGGCAAGAGCAACGAAGGCCGCGACCTGGTCGTCGTGTTCGTCGGATCGGACGAATCGATCAGAAACCTCGAGCAGTACCGGACCTACCTTGGACAGCTGGCGGACCCGCGGACCATCACGGCGGCGCAGGCGGCCCAGGTGATCGCCAGGGCGAAGCCGCTCTACCACCTGTCGGGCGGACTCCACAGCGGCGAGGTCGGGCCGTCAGAGATGCTGATGGAGCTTGCCTATCGGCTCGTCGCGGAAGACTCGCCGATCATCGACCAGATCCGCGACAACGTCATCGTCTCGATCACCCCGGTTGCCGACCCGGATGGCCGCGACCGCAACATCGACTGGTACTACAAGTACGGCATCAACGAGAGCGAAGGCCAGCCGGCCGGCGCGGGCGTGCCCTACTGGGGGAAGTACGTCTTTCACGACGACAACCGCGACATCAACTACTCGCAGGTCGAGATGCGGTCGCTCCTGGACTGGTATTTCCAGTATCACCCGCCGATCATGCACGACCTGCATCAGGCCCAGACGCTGATGTACACGTTCAGCGGGCAGGCGCCGCAGAACCCGAATCTCGATCCGATCCTGTACGGCGAGCTGCCGATGATCGCGAATTTCGAGATGTCGCAGATGGCGAAGTACGGCATGCCCGGCGTCTGGACGCACGGCTTTGTCGACATGTGGTCGCCGGGCTATCTCGCGTTCATGTCGTCGAACCACAACGGCATGATCCGGATGTACGAGATCCAGGGGTTTGGCGGCGCGAACACGCAGAAGGTGCGTCTCGGGAATCCGAACGGAACCGGTGCGAATGGGGCGGGAGGAGCGCCAGGTGCAGGTGCGGGTGGCGCGGGAGGTGCGACTGGGGCGGGAGGGACGACTGGGGCGAGAGGTGCGGCGCCGCCGGTGGACGCTGGCGCCGCGGCGGCGGGCCGCGGCAACCAGAGCGTCCGCGAATGGTTCCGGCCGTGGCCGGCGACCGGCGAGTTCGACTGGTCGCTGCGCAACAACACGAACTACGGCCAGACGGGCGTCATCACCGCGCTGCAGTACACCTCGCAGTTCCCGAAGATCATCCTCGAGAACTTCTACGTGAAGTCCCGGAACTCGATCGAGACGGGCCGGAAAGAGACCGTCGCCGGGTACGTGATCCCGGCCGGTCAGCGGGACATGACCCGCGTCGAGCGCCTCGTCAATCTGCTCCGGATGCAGGGCATCGAGATTGGCCGCGCGACCTCCGCCGTGACGCTGGAGGAAGGGACATTCCCGTCCGGTTCGTTCATCATCAAGCGCGACCAGCCCTACAGCCGCCTCGCGAAGACGCTGCTCGAAAAGCAGGTCTACCCCGACCCGAACCTCCGCACCTACGACGACGCGTCGTGGACGATGGGCCTGATGAGCCACACCGACGTGAAGGAGATCGCCGACAAGAAGATCCTCGACCTCGCATGCGATCCGGTGAGGGACAAGGCCATCCGCCTCCCGGGTGCGCTCTCCGGCGGCGGATCGCTGTTCGCCGTGGCGCACTACGGATCGAACAACATGATCACGCTGCGATATCGCCTCAAGGATGTGAAAGTCCAGGCGACGGAGAAAGAGCTCAAGCAGGGGGACGTCACCATTCCACCGGGATCGTTCGTCGTGTCGGCTGATGCGGCGAAGGTGCGATCGGCGGTTGAGCCGCTCGGGCTGACGGCGGTCGGGCTGTCGAGCGCCCCGTCAGTGCCGATGCACGATCTCGATTTGCCCCGCGTCGCCGTCTACAGCCTGTGGAGCGGCAGCGCGACGCAGGACGTCGGCTGGGTCCGTTACGCGTTCGATACATTCGAGGTGCCATACGACCTGATCTACAAGGAGCGCGTGAAGAAGGGCGGCCTGAAAGACGCGTACGACGTCATCCTCATGCCGAGCCAGGGCGGCAGCGGGAAGCGGGTGGTGTTCGACGTCGAGAGCCGCGGCCGGCCCGTCGAGTACAAGAAGAGCGAGCGGTTCAGGAACCTCGGGATGTACGGCGAATCGGAGGACATCACCGGCGGCATGGGGATCGAGGGCGTCGCAGAGCTCGAGAAGTTCGTGAAGGCCGGCGGTCTGCTCGTGACGCTCGGGCAGGCGAGCTACTTCCCGGCGGAGTTCGGGCTGGCGCCGAAGGTCGACGCGGCACGAACCTCGGCGCAGTTCTACTCGCCGGGCGCGATCATCGACGCGGAAATCCTGCAGCCCCCGTTCGACGCGCCGCCGCCGGGACTTCCGCCGACGCCGCAGGGGGTGTTGATGCGGTACCCGGGCGGCGACGATCACGTGCTGAGCGGGCTGATGCGCGGCGCGAATGAGATCCGCAACCACGCGGCGATCGTCGATCAGGCCTCGGGCAAGGGCCGCGTGATTCTCTTCGCGGGCAACCCGTGCTACCGCTGGCAGAACTTCGGCGAGTTCAATCTGCTGTTCAACACGGTGCTGAACTTCAACGACATCAAGACGGCGCCGGAGCGGCCGGCGAATCCCACGGCGGGCGCCGGGCGTTAGCGTTAGCAGTTAGCATGCCGGACGTGTCGCTGGAGGAGCAGCTGAAACAAACCGCCGCCTCGTTACCGGGCATTCGCCTGCTCGTCCTGTTCGGTTCGGCGGCCAGGGGCAGCAGCGACAGACGCCGCAGCGACGTCGACGTCGGCATGTTGGACTACGGTCGAATCCACGCGGAGTCGAGATCCGGAATCCAGACGCTTCGACGGTTCCTGACAGCCGTCGCCGCGGCGGCCGGTCTCTGACGCACCCGCTCACCGGCGAAATCAGTCGCGCGCTGGATTCACGGCGCCCGATCTTTCAGTCAGCTCTGCAATCCGGCCCTCCTGAAATCCTGCAGTCTCAGGAACATCACCAGCGTCAGCCCTCCCTGCACCACGAGCATCGCGCCGAGCACGAGCGCGTGGCCTTCAAAGTGCGAGCTGGTGAGCGTCTCCCGCACCGTCCAGACCCCGATAGTGCCCAGCGCGGCGCCGCCGGCGGCCACCAGGATGCGAAGCCACGCGTGCGGATTGGCCATGGCGACGAAGGTCGCGACGCTCTGAATCGTGATGATCGTCGCCAGCGTGAACCAGATCGGATAGTTCGCGCGCGGCGGCTGCAGCACGAGGAGCGACGCGGTCAGAAACGCGGTCGCGAGCAGGGTGAAGACACAAATGGCGGCCAGGGCGGTTTTCAGCATGGCCGCCATTCTCGCCGATCAACTTTGTGTCGTGAAGTTCTCTGTGCTTGTCGGGTCCGGCTGAAGCCGGACACTACCGAACCCGACCCACTCGACCTACTCGACCCAGCCGACCGCGACCGACCGCGACCTACCCGACCCACCCGACCTACTCGACCTACCCAACCTACTCGGCTTACCCGACCCGTCTAAACACCACTGGCCATGTACTTCTTGACCGCCGCCACGGTCTTCTCGACGTCCGCATGCGTGTTGTAGAAGTGCGGCGAGAACCGCAGGCCGGGACGATCCTGTCCACCACGCGTCGCGCAGCCGATGCGATCCTTCTGATACAGCGCCGCCGACAGCTTCCGGATGTCCAGGTTGCCCGGCAGGAACGACAGCACCGCCACCGACCGCGCGGGATCGGGACTCGTCCAGATCCTGACGCCGTCGATCTTCTTCAGCCCGGCGATGAGCGCTTGCGTCAGCTCGCGCGACCGCTTCTCGATGTGCGCGCGCCCGATCTTCGTCTGGAACGTCAGCGCCTCGCCGAACGCGATCATCGCCGGCTCATCGCGCTGGCCGAACCCCTCGAACGTCCGCGAGATGCCGATGCGGCCCGGGTAGGCGCTGAAGATGCTCGCCCAGATCCTGGTCTGAGCGCTTTTGTTGATGTAGAGCACGCCGTTCTCCTTCGGCCCGCACGCCCATTTGTGCGCGCTGCCGCTGTAGAAGTCCGGCTGCATGTCGCTCAGGTCCACGTCCATGAGCCCGAACGACTGCGCGCCGTCGACGAGCGTCAGGATCCCGCGCTCGCGCGCCAGCCGGCAGATTTCCTTCGCCGGGAACACGTCGCCCACCGTGCTCGTCTGGTGCGTGAACGCGATGACCTTCGTGTGCGGCGTGATCATCGTCTTGAACGCGTCCACGTAGTGATCGAAGCCCGGATGCGGGTTGGGCACGGGCACGTCTTTCACGGTGAAGCCGAAGCGTTTCGCTTTCTCCTGCCACGCCGTGTGATTGCTCGGATGATTGTCGGCCGTCAGCAGGACCTCGTCGCCCGCCTTCAATTCGACGCCGGTCGATACGAGGTTGTTGGACTCGCTCGTGTTGCGCGTGATGACGATCTCTTCCGGCGTGACGCGCAGGAACTCGGCCAGCAGCTTCCGCGTGTTCTCGCGCCCGTCGCCGAGCTTCGCGCGGTTGTCCGACGAGGGGTCCTGATCCATGTCCTTCGTCATCCGGTACATCGTCTCGAGCACCGGTCCGGACGAAGGACAGAGGTTGGCGGCGTTCAGCATGGTGAGCTCGCGCGGCATCACGAACTGCTCGCGCACGCTCATCCAGAACTTTTCGTCGGGCGATGCCGGCGTGGGCGGCAGCTTCGCTGCCCGCGCCCAGGTCAGCCCCGGTGTCACAAACGGTGCGGCGCCCCCGATGGCGAGTAGCCGGGCGAATTCGCGGCGATTCATGCATCCTCCTCGGCCCGGCGGCAGCCGGACCCGACGTGAGCAGCCCGTGGTGCAACGCCATCTGCATTCGAGCAGCGCTTCATCCCTTCTCCAGGGCGCATCACCGCTCTCGGTGCGACATGGACTTGCTCCACGGACTGCCAGGACCGATTCTACGCCACGCTATACTTGCGGGGACCCACGATCTCATCCCCATCCCGTTGATGCGTGATCGGCCTCGCTCTGATTGTTTGGCTCGGCGTCCCCCCATCGAGGCGATCGGCCAGGTGGATTACGAAGCCGTCCGCGGCGATCGACGCCTGCAGGCCGTCAGGACGGCCGGCCCGATTACGCTTGACGGCGCGCTCGACGAAGCGCCTGGCGTGACGCGCCCGTCGCCACCGGGTTCCTGCAGAGCGAGCCGAACGAAGGTGAACCGGCGTCCGAGCAGACCGAGGTTCGCGTGCTGTACGACGACGCCAACCTCTTTATCGGGATGTTCGCCCACGACTCGTCGCCAGGCGACATCATCGTCAGCGAGCTGAGGAAGGATTTCGATCCGGGCGCCAACGACGCCTTCGAGGTCATTCTGGATACGTTTCACGACGAGCGCAATGGCTACAGGTTCGCCACCAACGCCTTGGGTGCGAAATGGGATGCGCAGATGGTGAACGAAGGCCGGGACATCAACAGCAACTGGGACGGCATCTGGTCCGTTCAGACCCGGATCGTGAAGACGGGCTGGTACGCGGAGATCATGATCCCCTTCCGC